>JAUTXN010000323.1 GCA_030838045.1 Acidimicrobiaceae bacterium | reverse complement strand
AAGAAGTCCGCAACATGACCGCGTTATCGGACGCCAGGCAATCCCTTCACCGGGCCAAGAAGGCGACAGGGTGGACCGTCACCGTGGCGGGAACCGTCCTGGTCGGCCTGCTGGTCGCAGCAGTGCTGTCGGCCTGACCCGACACGAGGGGTCGACCACCCGGATGGACGCTGGCTTCGGCGGACGATCTGAACCCCCGGTACTTCGCGCCCGACGATGCAGG
Organism: Acidimicrobiaceae bacterium; assembly: GCA_030838045.1. GTDB lineage: Bacteria > Actinomycetota > Acidimicrobiia > Acidimicrobiales > Palsa-688 > JALYXV01. Next base: position 6,314 of record JAUTXN010000323.1, on the reverse strand, counting down.
CGAAGGTGCGCCCAGGCTCCACCGACCTTCCCGGCCCCCGCGGCCTGTATCTGCTGCTGCGAGAGCGACGGGAATCGAACCCGCGTTCTCATCTTGGGAAGTCGAACTTGGCGACCTCGCTGACCAGCACCGATCTGCATATGTGCAGGTCAGACCATCTCTCTCGTCCGTCCGTGCCTTCCCCGTTGCCGTCGTTGTGCTCCGTTATGGCACGGATATGGCACGCCCTGGCACGAATGACCCCTCCCCGCCTGGAGGGGGAAGGTACGGAGCACCGGTTGCTCGCGTCCTCAATCAGGTCCGCCAGTGGCTAACTACAAGACCACAACATCGCCCTCGCAGGCGCGGCCAAGGCCGCGCTCGCGCCACCCCGACGCCGAAGGCCCGCCTGCTCACGATCGTTCTCGTGTCATCGAACGGCACATCTGCCACGCGCCTGGTGGCTGCGCCCGCACGTTCTGAGGCGCGTGTTCTGGGACACTTAGCGGCCGTCGCAGCGCATCCATAGCCCTCGTTCGGGCGCGCACCCGCGCCGCGGCGTGGGAGCCCCATGGCGACGACGACCGAGCGCTCCCCCCGGCGCAGCCGGACCATCCACGGCTCGTCGGCAAGCCGCCCGCGTGAGCTGGCCGACCCGAAGTCGCAACCAGGCCCGGCAGAGGGCAGCGGCGTTTCGTGCCGGGACGGAACGGTCACGATGGTCCCTTGCCCGTGGGCGCCCGGCGTCGTCGGCCTCCCTGGCTGCCCCCACCACGAGCTTCTGGCGGCGCCAGTAGCTCTCCCCCTCGACCACCAGCTCGAAGGCCGCGCTCTGGAGGCGGTCGATGGCGGACTGGGCCAGGAGCGGGTCGGCGATCATGGCCTGCATCTCGGCGGGGTCGCGGTTGGCGGTGATCACCGTGGAGGCCCGGCGGTGGCGCTCGACCACCAGCTCGCAGAAGTCGGCGGCATCGCTGGCATCCAGGCTCCGGAGGGCGAAGTCGGCGATCAGGAACAGGTCGACGCGCATGAGCTTGCGCATCTCGGCGTCGTGGCTGGCATCAAGGCGGGTGGCCTTGAGCCGCCTGTGCAGGCGGTCGGCCCATTCGAAATGCATCGAGAAGCGCCGTCGGCAGGCGATGTGGGCCAGGGCCGAGGCCAGGAATGTCTTGCCGACACGGACCGGGCCGAGGACCAGGGCATCGGCAGCGTCCTCGACGAAGCGCAGGGTGGTGAGCTCGGCTAGCGGCCTCCAGGATCTACTCGTGCAGTGAAGGCAGTGGACTTGGACACCTCGCGAGGGCAGCCCGACTTCGTCTGCCCATACCCTCGGTGGCGACGTCGCCGACACTTCCTGGGTTGTAGCTGGCATCGGTGGCTGCCGCTCCGCACCCCGAGCGCAACGACCCCGAATGGGGAGAGAATGTCGGCAAACACTTCGAACGTAGGGAGGCAGAGGTGGGGAGCTACAACACGACCTTGGGGTTGGTGAACCTGAGTGGCAAGGACATCGAGTCAACCGCCGTCACGATCGACCACACGAGCGATTGGGACAACGACAAGTGGCGGCCGGACGTCAACTTCACCGGTGCGCTGGCCGACAGCCACTCCCGGAACGTCCGAGCCGAGATCAACAGCTCCACGAACGACGGCTGCTGGTTCTGCGTGGCGATCACCTTCACCGGGGGCACCAAGCTCACCTTCCGCGCGAACCAGTGGGACGCCAAGGACTACGGCAACGACGGCCTGCGGCAGATGTACACGACCGACGTCGTGTTCGACCCTCCGAACCCGGACCTCGAGGTGTACCAGGTCGTCGGTGAGGACAGCGTCGTGTACTGCAACACGTACTACATCCGGGCGCCGGTGCCGCCCGACCACTCGTCGTGGATGGGTGGGCTCCTCGCCGTGTCGCCGGACATCACCCTCAACCAGCTGACGATGCCGGGGAGCCACGACGCCGGGATGTACCGGTCGGCCAACCCCAGCAGCGCCAAGACCCAGTCCCTGGACGTCACCGGCCAGCTCGCTGCCGGGTCGCGCTACTTCGACCTCCGGCTCGGCGGCTGGAACGTGACCGGCATCGAGATCTGGACCTACCACTTTGCGTACTACGGCGGCCGGCTCGACGACATCCTCGACCAGGTGCGCGACTTCATCGTCGCCCACCCGACGGAGACCATCTTTTTGAAGTGCCGGTCCTTCAACTCCTACGACCAGCAACCCACCGTCGACCTGCTGCACTCGAAGCTCGCCGGCCACCTGTTCATCGCCAACTCGACGCCGAACTTCGCCTCGACGCGCCTCGACTCGCTGTCGGGGAAGGTGGTGTGTGTCCTCCACCCGGACTACGCGTCGTCGATGATCGACCCGGCGACGGGCACGTTCCCGTACGCGGACTACGGCGTCGAAGGGAAGGGCGGCGGGTTCATCCAGCACTCGAGCAACGCCAACTTCGGCGTGTTCGACTCGTACACGAACGCCAACGACGTCGACGAGATGGTCCCCGACCAGCAGAGCAAGCGCACCCTGTACGGCGGATACGGCGATGACTACTTGTTCCTGCTCTCGTGGACGCTCACCGGCTACGGGTCGATCTTCAACCTCGACCTGCTCTCCAGCACCGCCAACGGACAGCTCCCCCAGGGCCTGTACGACCCCAACCACCCGCAGATCCCGAACATCGTCTACATCGACAACGTCGACGGCTGGCTCTGCCGAGCCATCCTTTCCCTCAACCCCAGCATCTAGCCGGCGCCGACGGGGCGCCCGATTCATGACCTCGGCCCAGAGGCCATTGATGTACGCGATCCGCCAATCACGCCTCCGCCGCACCCGCTTCGTTGAAAATGGAGCGGACACCGCCCTGATCCGCTTCGCGATCGAACGACTCATGGCGTGGCACATCCTGACCGCGCTGGGGGACGCCCTATGGCGAACGGAGGCCGGCGTCGCCCTGCCTGGAGGCGGTACTGCCACCACCTTGTTGATCGACTCAAGGTGAGGCTGTCGGAGTTAGACCTCTTTTGACGAATGGAGGGCGCGGTCGCCCATAACCACGTCCTTCTCCCCGCGAGGGCCTATCCCCGCACGCCGGTTCGATCCCCATGACGGTCGTAACTGAAAGGGCGACTGCGGCTCTGGGTCTCTGGCGACGACCGCTCGGACCTTACGGCGATCATCGGGCGGTAAGCGGCTACGCGGCTGCAGCAAAGTCCCGGACAAATTCCGCAGCGACCCTTCGCGCCACGTCCTCGAGAACCCCCACGCTCATTCGGCCCCGCCACTGGTTCCGCCCCTTGACCGTGCTGTGCATGACCAGTTCATAGATCTCATGGCTGGGCTTCGCCTTGAACGTGACGTTCCAGTGGGAGACAGCGTTACGCATCGCGACGACGAACTCGGGAAGAGTGTCAGGCCTCCAATCTGATGTTGTTATGTCCGGCCAGCCTTCAGCGATCAGTTCGAACATCGGGATCGCCTGGATCCGATCCAATTCGACCTCTCTCGGCAGCACGATGAGCCCGGCGAGTGAGTTCCACAGTTGGGTGACGAAATAGGTCTCCTCGTCGCCAGCGAGTTCGTGCCTCTTGATGTGGTCGAGGTTGATCAGCGTCCGTTTGGCGAAGTCGGACACGAGGTCGTTGTATTCCACCGCCGGAACATACAGCCGATCCGATGCCTGCTGCTTTGGGAGGTCCTAGAGTTCGACCGCCGATCCGGTCCCGACGCGTTCCCAAAAATCGGCTCTCAGCGTCCCCGAACTCCGCATTCCGAGGTTCCACTATCGCCGGGAAGGCAGCACCCTAATGGAGAGGTCTCAGTAGCCTGTATGCTGATTTGCATGCAGACGACGAGCGTGCGGATTGACGGCCATACCCACGAGGAGCTGAAGCGACTAGCAGAGGAGCTGGGGACAACAGTCGGTCGAACCGTCAGCCTCGCTGTTCGCGCTCTGCGCCAGGACCGAGCCGGCGAGCAGCTCGCTCAGCCGTTGCGCGCTGACGAGACGGCGTGGCTCGATGCTGAACTCGGGTGACGTCGTTGATCTCGACCTCGGATTGCCCGAGGGTCGCGAGGCCGGCTTTCGTCACCCAGCGGTGGTCGCCTCTGCCCAACGGATCCTCGATGCCGAGCCCTCCGTGGTATTCGTCGTTCCGCTGACTTCGACTCTGCGGGACTTCCACTCGGAAATCTCCATCGAACCAGATGACCACAACGGTCTGGCCGCCCTGTCAGCAGCCCAATGTCAGCACCTACGGGCGGTATCGACGGGGCGAATCGCCTCGACTCACGGCAACGTGGGAGTCGCCGTGCTTGCCCAGATCCGCGAGACGATCGCAGTCCTGCTCGACATCACGATCTGATCCCTCAAACGTCCCCTACGGCTCACGAGAACCATCTCAGTATCGCAGAAGCACGTCCCACAACGCTGGTAGTGGGTAGCGGTCGTTCGGCGACGTTCTATCGCGAACGAGCGCGTCGGGTATGAGGAGACGCCGAGCCGCCATAACGCTGACTCGGGTCAATTCCAGCTCTGCGGAGCCGTGCAGATCGACAGATCGGCGCGCCTACACGGCGAGGTATGCGCGACGATTCGATTGAGGGTGGTGCGTCATACCATTGCCGCATGGCTAGGTGTACGGCTCCGGTACAGGGACATCGCGCAGCAAGCGGCGCAGCGGCCTGCCCTGTGCACGGCGGCAGGTACGGGTCTTACGGGTCGTACTCGCAGCCCTCCTACTCGTCGGTCTACCAGTCGCGGAGCAGTGGGGGCGGCATGAGCAGCGGGGGCGGGTTCGTCGGCGGCAGAACGCGGCCGAGGTGGTCGCCGGGCAACTCGGCCGTGACCTACACCCCCGACCAGGTCCGGGCGCTGACTCCCTATCGCCGCACGATCGAGTCGCGAGGTCCGCTGCCCGAACTTCGCGACCTCTTCCTCTGCCATGCGTGGGACGATCGGCGCGGTGTCGCTACGCAGCTGAACGACCTGCTCGAAGCCAAAGGTGTCTCGGTCTGGTTCAGCGAGAAGGACATCCTGCTCGGACAACCGTTTATGCGAGAGATTGATAGGGGTCTGGCCAAGTCGCGTGCGGGTCTCGTCCTCATCACGCCTGCCCTGCTAGAACGCGTCGACAACCGGGGCGTCTCTGACAAGGAGCTCTCGGAGCTTCTGGCACGCGACCAGCTGATCCCTGTCGTGCACGGGACGACCTACGACGAGGTCCGGAAGATCAGCCCCTTGCTCGGCTCCCGACACGGGTTGGACACGGCGGAGGACTCGATGGAAGTCATTGCCACCAAGATTGCCGAGCTGGTCCACGTCTAGGACCTGGCGGGCGTTGGGCGCGAGGTGAGGGGGTCGCCGCCACGACGCCGGCTCCCGCCTGGACACTTCACTGGTGCCGGAGTCAGACACCGGGCGGCAGTTCAGGGCTAGGCGTTCGGCCAATCAGCAGTCACCACGGGAGGACCCGCGGGCTGCCGGAAGCAAAGCACCGGGGGCGCGAGACTCCCGTCGCGGAGTCCCAGTCAGGGATTCCCCGACGGCGTGCAGTCGGAAGAAGCCAAAAGGATGCTCGGTGTGAGGATCGGCGTTTGCTCCGATGTACACGGTCGGCATGACCGGCTCCTGACTGTGCTCGGCGCCATGGCGGCGGCCGGGGTCGACGAGCGCTGGTGCCTCGGTGACCTGGTCGGAAGCGAGCCGGTCACGCCTGAGCTGGTGGGCGCGGCTCGCCAACTCGACCTGCTCATCGCCGGGAACCACGACGCCTGGGCGCTCGGGCCAGACCGGGTCACCGCCCGCGAGCGCGACATGTTCAGGTTGGCGAGCCGCGCGATCGCCAGCCGTCACGGCATCGACTGCTGGCACGGCTCGCCACGCCACCCCCTGCTCGGGTTCCTCACCGAGGCGTCTGCCGCGCGGGTCCTGCCCGACCGCCCACCGGGCTCCCTCGGCCTCGTCGGCCATACCCATGAACCGGCGCTCTTCGCCTACGACGGCGCCACGACGCGCGCACTACGCCCCGTCCCGGGCGAGTCCTACGACTGGCTCGGGACCGGTGCCTGCATGGCCAACCCGGGGGCGGTATGCGGCAACCCGCGCGACGCTGCGGGCTGGTGGCTCATCGTCGACATTGACGCCCGCGTGCTGCGGTGGCAGCGCGAGGACCTCTAGTTCGAAGACGCTGCCGCTGACGGCTTGCGGTCGTCTTCGCCGAAGGCCTCGGTCGGGTCCTGGAGCTGGCCGTGACCGCGCGCGGCGAGTCCTGTCTTTCGTCAGGCAGTGACAGGTGCCTCATCGAGGTAGCCCCTAATCACGAGCGCCGCCG
>JAUTXN010000317.1 GCA_030838045.1 Acidimicrobiaceae bacterium | reverse complement strand
CCGCCCGTTCGGTTTCCCCCTGGCGGACCGAGGCCAGGTGCTGCGTCGGCGCCGCCGCCGGGGCGTGCGGGAGGCCAAGCTCCCCACCCGTTGCGACGACCACGACCACCCGATGGCCGGCGTCGCTCAGCCGGGCGATGGTGCCGCCGGTGAAGATGGCCTCATCGTCGGGATGGGCGTGGAAGAACACGATGACCGCCACCGCGAGAGTCTGCCCCGGTACGGTGGCGCCACGCCGAGTCCCGCCCACCGTCGCCCACTGGTAGCCGTTTGGCTTGCCGCCTGCACCCTGTCAGCGTGCTCCGCGACCAGCGCGTCAACCGGGCGGACCGCCACGCCGAAGGCGGTCACGAGAACGACGGCCACCGGTGGCGGTGGCGGTGGCGGTGGCGCCACGAGTGTCGCCGGTGGGACGGGGCCGACGACCACCAGCGGGGCCTCGGCCACCACCACGACCGCCACGACCGCGCCGGCACCTGCGTCGGCCGCCGGTGCCCTGCGGGGCAAGACGATCGTGGTCGACCCCGGGCACAACGGAGGCAATGGGGCCCACGCCTCGGCCATCAACAAACAGGTGTTCGTCGGCAACGGGTACAAAGCGTGCGACACCACGGGCACCCAGACCAACGCGGGCTTCACGGAGGCGGCGTACAACTTCGATGTCGCGACCCGTCTGGTGGCGCTGCTGCGGGGCGCGGGCGCCGCGGTGGTGCTGACCCGACCGGACAACAACGGGTACGGACCGTGTATCACCGAACGGGCCGCTCTCGGCAACCGGGCCCACGCCGACGCCGCCATCTCCATTCATGCCGACGGCGGACCGGCCGGCGGCCGGGGATTCCATGTCATCCAACCGGCGCCGGTGGCCGGGTACAACACCGCCATCGTTGCCCCCTCGGACCGGTTGGCGCTCGACGTGCGCCGGGACTATCAGGCGACGACGGGTATGCCGTTCGCGACCTATACCGCCGCCGGCGGTCTTGAGACCCGGAGTGACCTGGGCGGACTGAACCTGTCGACCATCCCCAAGGTGTTCATCGAGACCGGCAACATGCGCAACGCCACCGACGCGGCGCTGCTGGTGTCACCCGATTTCCGCCAGAAGGTGGCCCAGGCGCTGGCCCAGGCCTTCGCCGACTTCCTGGCTGGTCGCTAAGGCGGCAGTCAGCTGCCGAGCTGGTCGATGAACTCGCCTGACGTCATGGGCTTGGAGAACATCGGGAAGTCGTAGTTGAGGGCGTTCTCGTGCTCGTCCACGGAGGTGGCGGCGACGCAGTCGGACAGGGTGATGACCTCGTAGCCGTTCTCGTACCCGGTACGCATGGTCGACTCGACGCAGCAGTTGGTGAGGAAGCCGCCCAGGGCGATGGTCGTGATGCCCTTGCTGCGCAGGATGAAGTCGAGGTTGGTACTGGCGAAGGTGTCGAGGCCCCGCTTGCCCTCGACGACGATGTCGCCTTCAGCCGGGGTCAGGTCGTCGACGATGGCGGCGCCCCAGCTGCCCTTGACGAAGGCGTTGCCGTCGACCACACCCTTGAGGATGCCGTAGGGATGGGCACTCAGCTCGTTGTACCCCGCCGAGAACGTGATCGGGGCGTGCATGACGGTGACGCCCGCCTTCCGGGCGGCGCCGACCACGCGCTGGGTGTTGGCCATCATGTCGGTCTTGCCCATGACGTCCTGCACGGCGCCGTGGAGCACGCCGCCTTCGGACGTGAAGTCGTTCTGGTACTCGATGAGAACGACGGCGGTCGTAGCCGGATCGATCGACATGGTCGTTTCCTTGTGAGTCGGTACCGGCCCACGGTACGCCCAGTGGCGGTCCTTCGCTCAGTCACCCAGGTGCAGCACGTGCTGCGTTTTTCCCCGCCTCAGGATCACGAAGCGGCCGATGACGTCCTGTCGCCCGATGGCGCGATCCTCGGGTTGGCGACGGTTGTTGACGTAGACGCCGCCGCCTTGGAGCTGGCGGCGGGCGTCGCTCTTGGAGGAGGCGAGGCCGGTGCGCAGCAGGGCATCGGTGACGAGGAGGGCGCCGTCGAGTTCGCCGGGCCCGATTGGTGAGGACGGGGCGTCGGCGAGGATGGCGGCGAGGGTCGCCTCGTCGAGCGTGGCGACCTCCTCGGTGAAGAGCACGTCGGCCGCCCGCTCGGCTCGGGACGCCTCCGCCTCGCCGTGCACCATCGTGGTCAGCTGGCGGGCCAGCACCCGCTGGGCTGCTCGGCGCTCGGGGTGCTCGGCGGTCGCTTGATCGAGCTCTTCGATGGCGGGGCGGTCAAGGAAGCTGAAGGCGCGGAGGTAGCGGCCGATCTCGGCGTCGGAGGCGCGGATCCAGTACTGGAAGAACTCGTATGGGCTGGTTCGTTTGGGATCGAGCCAGATGTTGCCACTCTCGGTCTTCCCGAACTTGGTCCCGTCGGCCTTGGTGATGAGGGGGCTGGTCAACCCGAACGCCTGGGCCTCCCGGCGGCGGCGGACGAGGTCGACGCCCTCGGTGATGTTGCCCCATTGATCACTGCCGCCAAGCTGCAGCCGGCAGCCGTAGCGGTCGTAGAGCTGGAGGAAGTCCCAGGCCTGAAGCAGCATGTAGCTGAACTCGGTGAAGGAGATGCCTTGTTCCCGGCCCTCGAGGCGCAGCCGGACCGAGTCCTTGCGCACCATCTCGTTGACGCTGAACAGTTTGCCGACGTCACGGAGGAAGTCGAGCAGGCGGGCCTCGCCCAGCCAGGAGGTGTTGTCCTCGAGGATGGCGCGGCCGGGGGCGAAGTCGAGGAAGCGCTCGAGCTGGGCCTTCACGCCGGCCTTGTTGTGTTCGAGCTCGTCGGGGGTGAGGAGCACCCGTTCGTCGGTCTTGCCGCCCGGGTCGCCGATCATACCGGTGGCGCCGCCGATGAGCGCGATCGGGGTGTGCCCGGCGTGCTGGAGGCGGCGCAGGTTGCAGACCTGCATGAGGTGACCGACGTGGAGGCTGTCGGCGGTGGGATCGAAGCCGATGTAGGCGACGAGCGAGTCGCGGTCGAGCGCCTTGGGCAGCGTTTCCGCGTCCGTGACCTGGTGGACCAGGCCGCGCCAGGTGAGGTCTTCGTACAGCCCGCTCATCGTTGGTTCATCCTTACATGAGCAAGGTGCTGGGTCGGTGGCCCTTTCGGGACCACCGACCTACGAACTGCCAGCTGGTGAGAGCCGACTACCGAGAACTCAGTTCTTGGGAGACCACTCCAGGGTCGGGGAGTCGCCCAGGTGCTCCTGGCCGGTCGGCAATTCGTCGGCCATCATCTGGTTGAACTGCTCCATCAGGTCCTGACGCAGCTGGCTCAGCTCGAAATCGGTCATTTATCGCTCCTCGTTCTCGACGGTCGCTCCGGGTCGAGTCGACCTTGTCCAGGCGTGGCCGGCCCCGCCTGTGAAAGGGGAGCAGGACTGCCCGGGAGCACCCCGGACGGCGTCGGCCATACCAGTTGTGTCGGCGCCCCGGGGGATTGCCTTGAGGACCAGCAGAGGGTTTTGTCCTATGCGGTACGAGCGGGTGCGTTGCGGGTGCGTTGCGGGGGTGGGTGCGTGCGTCGCCGGTGCGTCGCGGGTGCGTGCGTCGCAGGTCCGTTGCGGCTGCGTCGTCTGCAAGAAGACGGTGACGGGGGAGCTCTCAGTGCTGGGCGGCGGGAACGCTCGGGGCTCGCCGACTCGAGCGGGTCGTACGATCACGCCCCGCCCGCTTCGAGGTGTACATCGCCTCGTCGGCGGCCGCGATGAGGCTTTCCTCGTCGACCGCGTTGGTGGGGATGGCGGCGACGCCGGCGCTCAGGGTGACCCCTTCCAGACGGGGATGACCCGACAGGCTCGACCGCATCCGCTCGGCAACCCGCACCGCGTCGTCGAGGTTGCAGTTGGGCAAGATCACGGTGAACTCCTCGCCGCCGTATCGGGCGACCAAGTCGACGTCTCGCGCCGCGGCGGCCAGGACCTGGGCCACCTGGCGAAGTACGTCGTCGCCGGCTTGGTGACCGAACGTGTCATTGACCCGCTTGAAATGGTCGACGTCGAAGACGACCAGGCTCACTGGTTCGTAGGTCCGGCGCGACCGGGTCACTTCCCGGGCCAGGACATCTTCGAAGACGCGGCGGTTGGCCAGGCCCGTGAGGCCGTCCTCGCTGGCCAACCGTTCGACCTCGGCGATCAGCCGTCGGTTGCGCACCGCCATGGCGGCGTTGGCCGCGAACTGGTTGAGCATCGTGACCGCCCGCACGGGCAGTTTGACGCCGAATGGACCGCCCCGTTCGACCGCGAGGGCTCCGAGCGGCTCGCCTTCGGCGGTAAGCGGCAGCACGACGACATTGAGGGCGTCGGGCAGGAGGCGATCAAGGGTGGCGTCGAGGAGCGGGTCGAGGGCTCGGACCAACACCGGCCCGTGCTCCGCCCAGGCTCGCTCAACCACGACGTCGGGGCGGGCCGGCTCGGCAGAGTGGTCAACCTTGGTGCCTTGTCCGCTGGGCACCGTCGACATAGCGGTGGTGCCGTCGGGGAGTCGGAGCAGCACCGCGCCCCGAGCGAAACCGAACGCCTCGACCGAACGGGCCAGCAGGACGTGCATTATGTCCTCGGGGCAGGTCGCGCGCTCGAGGGCCGCGGACATCTCGGCCAGACCCTTCAGTTCGTACGTGCCTCGGCGCAGCTCGCGCTCGTTGACCCACGAATAGAAGGAGGTGCAGCCGGCGACCAGCCAGAAGGCCAGGATGGAGAGCACGACGGCGCTGGTCGGCGGCTTGCTGACGGGGCTGCCGGGCCCGCCGACGAGGCGGCTCACCTGGGCGTTCAGCGAGAAGGTGTAGAGCATCACGAACACGAATGAGTCGATCAGGGCCATGCGCAGACCGGTGCGGTGGTTGCCGAGCAAGGTCACTGCGATCAGATGGACGTAGAGAAGGAAGACCAGCTGGCTGCGAGGCCCGCCGGTCGGCGCCATGATCAGGGCGATGTACGCCACGTCGACCAGCTGCATGACGCTCTGGATGTCGATGGACCACTTGCCCCGGCGTCGGGCCACTTCGGCCAGGACCGCGAACACCATGTAGGCCCCGGTCACGGGGCCTACGACAGCCACCGTGATTCCGATCACCGATGGGGCCAGGGCGGCCACGACGAGGACCGTGATGGCGATTCCGAACCGCACGACGAGTAGGGCGCCGAAGCGTTCGGCCAGCCGGTCGAGGTCGCGGTTGGGTAGCGGCCGGGCGGCACCCCGGCGGAAGGCGGCCATCATGGCGAGCCAGCTCTCGATTTCGGCAGACGGCTACTCGGTCGCCACGACGGCATGCCCTGCCCGCGCCGCTGCGTGCGCGGCGCGAGCGGCGACTTGGCCCGCACCAGCGGCGACATGCGCGGCGCTGGCGGCGACATGCGTCGCGAGGGCGGCGACGGCGAACTCATCTGCTGGCTGGCCGGCTCCGCCGCCGCCGCCATGGTGAGCTCGCCGAACAAGGTGACCTCCTAGCGAAACGTCTCAATTGGTTTTCGGCACCCTGGCCGTAGACCTTGAGCAATCTGCCCGGATTTTTCCTATTTGCCCGGTAACACCGAGATCGACCGAGTTCAGTTGAGACGGGCACGAAGAGATCGAGCCTGCGCCAGGAGGTTGTCGCCTCTGGTGCCGCTGGCCTCGGCCAGCTCCTCCAAGGCATCGGCAGCTTCACCGAAGCGCCCAAGGTTGACGAGCAGCTGCGCCAACTCGGCCATCTCGCCGGGGTCGACGCCGGGGATGGCGGCCCGCAGCCGGCCTACCCACATCAGGGACTCGGCGTCGCGGCGGTCCAGGTAGCTGCGCTTCAAGTTGGCCAGCATCCGCGCCAGGATGGATCGGGGTCGGGCACCCTCGAGGACCGACGCGGGAAGGTCGGCGGTGACGCCGAACAGGCTGGTGAACAAGTCGGCGCACTGGTCGGCATCCAGCGTCCGCCCTTGGTGGAACGGGTCGATCAGCAGCCGCGGTGGAGCCGTGTGGCGGACCAGGAAGTGCCCCGGCATCCCGACGCCTTCAAGGGGTATGCCGAGGCGGCGCCCCACCTCGATCATGAGCACGGAGAGCGAGATGGGGATGCCGAGGCGGCGGTCGAGTACCTGGTCGAGGAAGGAGTTGCGGGGATCCGAGTAGTCGTCCGTGTCGCCCGCGAAGCCCATGTCGTCGAACAGGAGGTGACGCAGCCCGTCGAGGGTGGGCTCGGAGCAACGGGCCGCCATGGCATCGAGCCGCTCGAGCTGGGCGCTCACGTCCATGCCGGGATTGGCGTGGGCAGCGAGGAGAAAGGAGGCGTGGTCGAGGACGAGCGCGTTCTCCGGGCCTTGAACCAGGGCGATGAAGGCATCGGTCGCGGTCATTGGGTCACCAGTCGGTTTCCGTCGCGGCCCCCGGGCGCGGATGGCTCGGCGAGGTCACGGTTTCCAGGGTACGGGAGCAGGCGTCGCTCACGAACGCCGCTGCGGGGCCCAGCTCGGTCGGGCCCGGGGCGCGGGCGCGGGGCGGGCCCGGGGCGGTCGGGCGGGGGGCGGGCGGAAGCCGTCAGTGCGACGATGCCCAGGCCAGCAGGCGCTCGGCATCCCAGGTATTCACGACCCGCTCCACCGGCACGTCGCAGGCAACGGCGCGCTCGCAGCCGTTGATCTGCCATTCCAGCTGACCTGGGGCATGCGCGTCAGTGTCAATTGACACGACGCAACCATGGTCGAGCGCCTTGCGCAGCAGGCGTTTGGGCGGGTCGAGCCGCTCCGGACGTGAGTTGATCTCGACTGCCTTGCCGTGGCGCGCGCATGTTGCGAAAACCGCGTCGGCATCGAAAGTTGACTCGGGTCGGCCCCGGCCTACGACGATGCGGCCGGTGCAATGACCGAGGATGTCGGTGTTGGGGTGTTCCATGGCCCGGATCATCCGCAGCGTCATCGCTTCAGAGTCCATCCGCAGTTTGGAATGGACGCTCGCCACGACGACGTCGAGTGAAGCAAGCAGGTCCTCGTCTTGGTCGAGGCCCCCGTCTTCCAAGATGTCGACCTCGATCCCGGTGAGGATCCGGAACGGCGCCATCTCCTCGTTCAGCTCCGCCACGAGTTCGAGCTGTTGGCGGAGGCGCTCCGGGGATAGCCCGTGGGCGATCGTAAGTCGGGGTGAATGATCGGTGAGCACCACGTAGGCGTGGCCCAAGTCGCGGGCCGCCCGGGCCATCACGTCGATGGGACTGCCACCATCGGACCAGTCGGAATGGGTGTGGCAATCGCCCCGGAGTGCGGTCCGCAACTCGGCAACGGCCGGGTCGATAACACGGGCGGCCTCCGGTTTGTGCTCGGCTTCCAATCGCACCAGGTAGTGCGGCTGCTGCCCGGCCAGGGCCTCGGCGATGACATTGGCCGTCGTGTCGCCAATTCCTCGGAGGTCACGCAACCGGCCTGTGGCGGCCAGCTCGGTCAGCCGTTCGGGTCCCGCCTTACCGGCCGTGGCGGCGGCGCTCCGGAAGGCCCGAACCCGGTAGGTCGGTTCGCGAGCCTGCTCCAGGAGGTAGGCGATTCGTTCGAGGGCAGCCACGGGGTCGAGCGCGCTGTCCGCTCCGTGCACCGCCGGCCGATCGGGCGCGGGTGCCAGCCCCTCGGGCTCGGGTGCCAGCTCGGACCCGGATGCGAACCCCTCGGGCTCGGGTGCCAGCCCCGCGGGCTCGGGTGCCAGCTCGGACCCCCTTGTCGGGTCAGTCGCCTCCGCCACCGCCACCTCCGTTGCCGCTCCGCTTGACGGTTGCCGGTGGCGCCACGGGTGCGCCGGCGGCGTGGAGTATGCCAGTGGCCTGGACGTACTCGGACGAGGTCAGTTGCCCCTGCTGGTACCACTGGACGACTTGGCCGAGGAGGCTCGATGCCGCGCTCGCCCGGCTGGAACCGTCCGGCGTGACGGCCACGCTGCTCAGTCCTGCGGCGAGCTGTCCGGCGGCCGCGCTCTTGGACTTGGCGATACGGGCGGCGATCGCCTGGATCGCGACCGCCACCGGGTCGGTCGGGGTCGGGCCGACCAACGTCGACGCGGTCGTCGGCGTGGTCGCTCTCGGCGCGGTGGTGCCAGGCGTGACGGTCGTGTTTGCCGCAGCAGGAGCAGTGGTGGCGGTGCTGCTGGCACGTGTGCCCGAACCGGGATTGGCGATGACCAGGCCCAGCACCAGCGCCAGGACCGCGGCGGCCCCCACTGCCGGTAGCACCCAGCGCCGACTGTGGTGTGGAGCGAACGGCGATGCCGGTGGCCCGGGTGGACCCGGCAGCTCGGGTGACCCCGGCGACCCAGGCATCGCACGGGTGGGAGCCGCGAATGCCGGAACCGTCGGCGGAATTGCCGACGGCATCGGCGGCGGAACCGGTCGCCGCGGAAGCGGGCCGCCCGCTCCGGCTGGTATGCCGACGGGAACCCCGGCCGGCATGATCTCGGTGACCGGTGGCGCGTGACGACGGAGGTCGGCCGCCATCTCAGCGGCGGTCGAATAGCGGTCGGCCGGATCCAGCGCCATGGCCCGCCCGATCACCGAAACGAACTGCCGGTCGGCGTCGGGCCGCAACACCATGGGATCCTGGGCTGTTCCCTGAACCGCCGCGGCGGCGA
>JAUTXN010000316.1 GCA_030838045.1 Acidimicrobiaceae bacterium | reverse complement strand
ACCAGCACGTTCGGGCGGCGCTTCGCAGCGCGGAGCGACGAGGCGCTGCCATTCGGGTGCCTTCGGCCGTCCTCGTCGAGTTGTACCGAGGAGGCGGTGCCGACGAACCTATCGATCAGGAGCTTGGGCGGGGGTATGCCCGCGTGGTCACCACGGGGTTGCGAATCGCGCGGATCGCGGGGCATCTGCTCTCCGCCGCAGGACGGGGAAGCGAGATGGCGGTGGACGCCCTGGTCGTGGCCACCGCGATCCGCCTTGGTGGCGGTGTGATCCTCACCCATGATCCGACCGATTTGGAGTTACTGGCAGTCGATCATCCCAACGTTCGGATCGCCCAGGTTTGAGACTCGGGTCCGACAGAGGCCAAGGGCCTCATGACACTCAAGCCCGCCCGATCCTCCACTGATCGACGATGGTGTGCACCGGCCCTTTCCTCAATGTAACCGACGCCCAAACGCGACATTATTAAGCACGTAATACGTGCCGAAGTAGGACGGCCACGGACGGAACCATGGATCCGAAGAACTGCGCCGTCAAGGATCTCGTGGGACGCGCGTTATAGGACGCCGTCCGGTTCCCACCCAGTCCGAGGCCACCGTCGTCTGGGTGGACGTCGGCCCCCTCCCCTGACCGGAATGGGGCGAACACTCGCCCAGGATCCGTCCGATAACGGCTGGACCGAGGGGAGTCCGGGCGGAAACCGAGTCAGGTGACCATGGGGCCATGGGCTCTTCGATCGAACCAAGCCACTCTGTTCTCCCAGGGTTCGCCCATCGCTCCCGCCCGGCCCAAAAAGGCGTGCTCAGCCGCTGCGGGGGGTGAAGCGTGGTCCACGGCCATGAGGTCCTGTGACCTTGGCGGGACCAGCAACCGGCGACATGGCGCGTTGGACCAGTCCTTCGCCGTGTCTTCGGCACCGCAAACAGCGGCGCCATTTCTCAGTGTGTTTTAGGTCTGCTAGACGTTGTTAGTCCTGTTAGAGCGTGTTAGACGATTGCCTTGGGTGGAGGAAGGACGATCACGGTGGTAGTGGCGCTGCCCAGCCCGTACCGGCCCGGCTATAACCAGCGACCCGTGGTGCTGGCTGGACGCGAAGATGTGCTGGCCGCGGCTGACGAGGCTCTGGCTGTCGCCGTGCTTGAGGGGCGCACCCCGCCCGCATTGTTGGTCGTCGGACCGCGAGGTGTGGGCAAGACGGTGCTGCTGGGCGAGATCGCCGATCGGGCCGGGGAACGGTACTCCTGGTCGAGGTAGCACGTCGAGATCGCTCCCGGCTCCTCGTTGACCGCGGATCTGGTCGCGGGAGCCCGCGATCTGGTGGCTCGATTCGATCAGCAGCCACCGTCGGGGCGGTTCCGGGCGACGTCGGTGGTTGTGGGAGCGAGCCTTACGGGCGTGCCCGGCGAGGTCACCCTCAGCCGCAGCGACGCTGCCTCCCCGGGGGGCGAAGGGGAGATTCGGGTCGCCTTGGCCTCGGTAGTCGACGCGGCCGCCGACAGAGACAGCGGGTTCGTCCTCACCATCGACGAGATGCAGCTGGCCTCGCGCGACGAACTTGGCCAGTTGGCCGCCGTGTTGCAGCGGGCGACGGAGGCCGCTTGGCCGGTGGTGGTCGTCGGCGCCGGACTGCCGGGGATGCGCGACCCGGGCCGAACGGTCAGCTATTTCGAGCGCGCCGAATGGCATGAGATCGGGTCGTTGGACCCCCGGCAGACCCGCCTCGCCCTCGAAGGTCCGGCCGAAGCCGCGGGTCGGCCATTCGAGGACGACGCGCTCGACTTGTTGGCGGACCGAAGCGGTGGCTACCCCTACGCGGTACAACTGTACGGTCATCGCGTGGAGGGCGTCGGCCGGGTCGGACCGCATCGACCTTGGCGCCGCTCGACGAGCAGCCACAACCGCCCAGAAGCAACTTGAGGTCGGCCTGTACGCCAACCGGTGGGTTCAGGCCAGCGGCGGCGAACGGAACTATCTGGTCCACTTGGCTCGGCTGCTGGCCGCCTCGCAGTCCGTTCGAGGCGCGGAGGTCGCGGCCGCGCTCGGCGTCACGGCACGGCAAGTCTCGACGGTGCGGGACCGGCTCCTCAAAAAGGGCACGATCAGCGCCGAGGGTGAGTATCTCCATTTCGCCGTCCCGGGGATGAGCGAGTACGTGTTACGCCAAAGCCCCGACAACAGCCCCGACCACGAGCTTGGCGGAAAGGCGCACCGGGCCAGACGCCAGCAAGACGACGTCGGCCTCTGAAGGGGGATTCTCGAGGTCCCGGCGTGGCGTGCAGCGCGGGTGCAGGGCGCACGATTGCCTGTCGACTCAGCCGCGTCGGCTGGGGAGATCCGAAATGATGGACGACAGCCGTGGCACGATGCATACGCAGCCACAGCCTCCCGTTGGCAATCGACCGTCGTCAGCCGTTAACCCTGCCGGGCCGGCGAAACAGTTTCTGCGCGATGCCGATCACGGCAGCACCGTCCGAACACGCATAATATACGGGTGATCCGTGGGTGGTTTGTAGGTGGTGATCGGTTGGTCGGGAAGGGGGGGCCCGGTGGGGTTTAAGCCGTGTCTGGTGCGGTCCGTTGTTGGCGGTCAGGTGAGTTT
The DNA here is from genome assembly GCA_030838045.1 of Acidimicrobiaceae bacterium. Classification (GTDB taxonomy): domain Bacteria; phylum Actinomycetota; class Acidimicrobiia; order Acidimicrobiales; family Palsa-688; genus JALYXV01. The sequence goes on along the minus strand of JAUTXN010000316.1, from coordinate 263 downwards.
CGAATTGGGTCATTCTTTGTTGGATGATTATCTGCGTTTCGTTTCGGCCAGGGCTCGGCCGAATACGTTGCGGGCCACGGCGCATGATCTGAAAACGTTTTTCTGTTTTGTCGGTAAACCGCCGGCTGTGGTGTCGGTATCGGATGTGGTGGCGTTTATCAGCGCGCAGCGTCTCGGTGACGGCGACCGCACGGTGGTGGGTATGGACGGCTCGTCGGGGGTTTCGGCCCGCACGATCCGCCGGCGTCTGTCGAGCGTGTCGG
>JAUTXN010000305.1 GCA_030838045.1 Acidimicrobiaceae bacterium | reverse complement strand
TGGCGGTCATCGCCGTCGGGGTGGTGTACCTCGCGGTCACGTTTGTCCAGGTGTGGCAGGCGTCGCGCCAGGATCAGGCCCGACCGGTGCAGGCCATCGTCGTGCTGGGGTCCGCCCAGTACAACGGCGTCCCCTCTCCTGATCTGCGGGCCCGGCTGAATCACGCCTATGACCTGTGGAAGCGCAATCTCTCCGACGTGATCGTGGTGACGGGCGGAAAGCAACCCGGCGACCGCGTCTCCGAAGCGACGGCCAGCGCCGACTACCTCGCGGCCAAGGGTGTGCCGCAGGAGGCCATCCTTCGCGAGGTCAGCGGTCGCAACTCCTGGCAGTCCCTCGAGTCGACCGCGGCGTTCTTGATGGCCCGGCAGCGGACGACGGTCCTCCTGGTCTCGGATCCCTTCCACGACAAGCGGATCGCGTTGATCGCCGGTGAGCTGGGCCTGAAGCCCTACGTATCGCCCACCCGGTCCTCGCCCCTCGGCACGGGAGCCAAGCTGGCCAACTACGTGAAGGAGACCGGCGAGGTTGCGGTCGGGCGCATCATCGGCTTCCGCCACCTCGTGGACCTGAACGCCTGGTTGCTGGGCTAGCCGCCTCGGCGGCGGTAAGGTGTGGCGCCCGTTCGGGGGTGGTGTAATCGGCAACACAGCAGGTTCTGGCCCTGCCATTGGGGGTTCGAGTCCTCCCCCCCGAGCTGCCCGCGCCGCGGAGTACAAACCGTCGTGGACACAGCGGTTTGTACTCCTGCCCCCACCGCCGCGGCGGCACTGGGGTCCGCCGAGATTGGCGCGGAGGGCTGATACCTTGGGCTGCTACGAGTCTTAGTCACCCGGGACCCCGGTGGCGTTTCTGCAACAGAGGAGCGCTATCGATGTCCGGATTGCTACTGGGAGCAGGCATGCCCTTTCTCGGCCCGGTCATCGTGGCGTGGATCGTTCTCATCGTCGGGGTGATGACGGCGTACTACCTGCTGGTCGTGCGCTACCACGGCCCGAAGGAGGTCGCAGAGCCACCGGAGTGGCGCCAGCCGATGGCGGCCGAGGCCACTGAGCGGCCCGCACCGTGGGCACAGGCGTCGCGCCCGGTGGCGGCGAGCGCGCAACTCACGGCGTACGACATGGAGAACTTTCCCGACGACAACTGGGGCCGCTCATCTCGTACGTCCTAGCTGGGACGAGTGGCACGCCAGGCCGCTTCGGAACGGCCCAGCTCCGTCGACGGTGGTGCTCCCACCCACGGCCAGATCTCCTCGGCGATGCGTCGCCAGTCGGCCGTGGCCCCAAGGCCCGCCAGCACGGCGTAGAGCCCCAGGTTGATGCGCTGGAGGATGACGAAGGCGGCCGGCACGTTGGCGTGTTTCACGACCTCGTCGCTGGCATCGAAGAAACGCCGGACCGTCTCACTGGCGTACTCCGGGGTGCATGTGGTCGATCCGGGTTCCAACACCATCTGGTAGTAGTGGCTCAGGTAGCTCACGACCTGGTCGTCGCTGAGTGACGGGGCGGGCTTCAGGAACCCCGCCGCTTCGACTGCCTGGCGGAAGGCGTGGGGGTCGCGCCGCAGCACGATGCTGTCGACCATGCGCGCCAGCATCGCCACATCGGCGGGCTCGAACCATTTCACCAGGCCGAAGTCGAGGAACGTGACCCGTCCGCCGCCATGGAAGAGGTAGTTGCCCGGATGCGGGTCCCCATTGAAGCCGTGCAGCCGGTACAGGCAGCCGAACACGAACCGGAAGATGGTCTCGCCCGCCAGGTCCCGTTCCTCCTGCGACCAGCCGGCCAGTTCCTCGTAGCGCGCTCCGGTCACCAACTCCGACGTCAGCACGCGGCCCGACGACAGGTCGAAACGGACGGCCGGTATGTGGATGAAGGGATGTCCGGCGAAGGCGTCGGCAAAGCGCTGCTGGCTCTCCGCTTCGAGGCGGTAGTCCAGTTCGTCGGTGAGGCGGGCCTGCAACTCCTTGACCAGCGGCTTGGCGTCCAGGCCGGGAAAGACCATGCTCGCCAAGGCCAGCAAGGCGGCTGTGTTGTCCAAATCGGCGCCGATGGCCTGGTCGACGCCGGGGTACTGCACCTTGACCGCGACCGCGACCCCGTCACGGGTGATGGCCCGGTGGACCTGGCCGATCGAGGCCGCCGCGATCGGCACCGGGTCCCACGTCTCGAACACCTCGTCGGGTGCCATGCCCAGGTCCTCCCTGATGACGGCCGCGGCGAGCTCCGGGGCCATCGGGGGTGCGTCCTGCTGCAGCGTCGCCAGGGCGTCGCGCACCGGCTGCGGCATGCCTGCGTCCAGGTAGCTCGCCAGCTGCCCCAGCTTCATCAGGGCCCCCTTCATCGAGCCCAGGGTCTCGGCCACCTCGGTGGCGGTGCGAAGCTGCCGATCCTCCTTCAGCTCCTGGCGTCGGGCGGAGTCCGCGAAGATCTGTCGGGCGGAGTCGGCGGCATAGCCCCGCCCGATCCTGGTGGCTGTCCGGGCCACCCGCAGATTGCGCGACGCCCGACCGCTCACCAGCGGCGAGCGGACCGTCGCATCAGACATGCGTCGCGTGCGGCGCCAGCCGACCACGGCCGCGGCGATTCCTGCGGTGGCACCACCGACAACCGCCCATTGCCGTACCTTCATGCGGTCAACATCACTGCAACTACATGAGCATCATCGTGGACCCGAAAAATTCTCATAGGAATCTCATCTTGTCTGGGTAAGAGCAACCCGATTGCCCCTATTGACCGACTGATTTGAGGAGAAGGCGTGCGTATTCTTGTTCTTGGCGGCGACGGCTACCTGGGTTGGCCCAGCGCTCTGCACCTGTCGGCCCGCGGCCACGACGTCGGGATCGCCGACAACTTCGTGCGGAGGGCGTACGACCTCGAGCTCGGAGTCGAGAGCCTGGTCCCCATCGCCTCGCCGACCGAACGGATCCGGGTCTGGCGGGAGCTGACGGACAGGGAAATCGCCTTGTTCCACGGCGACCTGACCGATGCCGCCTTCACCCACCGCATGGTCGAGGAGTTCCGACCCGATGCCGTGGTTCACTTCGCCGAGCAGCGGTCGGCGCCCTATTCGATGATCGATCAGCACCATGCGGTGTACACCCAACACAACAACGTGGTCGGCACGTTGAACCTGTTGTATGCCATCGCGGACATCAATCCCGACATCCACCTGGTCAAGCTGGGGACGATGGGGGAGTACGGCACGCCCAACATCGACATCGAAGAGGGCTGGATCGACATCACGCACAAGGGCCGCACCGACCGGGTGCTCTACCCGAAGCGGCCCGGGTCCTTCTACCACCTGTCCAAGGTGCACGACAGCCACAACATCGAGTTCGCCTGCCGGATTTGGGGCCTCCGGGCGACCGACCTCAACCAGGGCGTGGTCTACGGACAGGAGACCGACGAGACCTCCCTCGACACCCGGCTGGCGACGCGCTTCGACTACGACGCCGTGTTCGGCACCGTCCTCAACCGCATGGCCATCCAAGCGGTGCTGGGCGAGCCCCTCACGGTGTACGGGCAGGGCGGACAGGTCCGCGGGTTCATCAACCTGGTCGACACCGTGGAGTGCATCCGGATCAGTTGCGAGAATCCTGCCGACCAGGGCGAGTTCCGGGTCTTCAACCAGTTCACCGAGCAGATGTCGGTACGCGATATCGCCGAGACGGTTTGCCGGGTGTACCCCGGCCGGTGCCGAGTCGAGATGATCGACAACCCCAGGGTGGAAGCGGAGGACCACTACTACCGGGCGGCGCACACCGGGCTCCTGGAACTCGGCCTCATGCCCCACCTGCTGAGCGACACGCTGCTCGGCTCGATGTTCGGGATCATCGATCGCCATCGTGACCGGGTAAACCTGGACGCCCTCCTGCCTGAGGTCCGCTGGCGGAAAACAGCCGCCAACTTGGTGAGCGGCCGATGACCGCGCCCTTGACGGGCCGGAGAATCGTGGTCACGGGCGGCTCGGGTTTCATCGGGTCCCATGTCGTTCGGGGGCTTCGCGCTGCGGGCGCCGAAGTGCTGGTCGCCGACCTGGTGCGCCACCCCGACGGTGACGTGAAGTCGGTGCTGGTCGATCTGCGCGCTCCCGGTGCGGTCGAACAAGTGGTGCGGCCGGGCGTGGACACGATCGTCCACCTGGCGGCCGCCACATCGGTGCTGCGGTCGGTCGACCGGCCGGCCGAGACCTTCACCAACAACGTGACCGTCACGGCCGCGCTCTTGGAGCAGGCCCGCCGCTGCGGTGTCGGCACCTTCGTCTTCTCCTCCACCAATGCGGTGGTGGGACCGGCGAGGCATTTTCCCATCCATGAACGCACACCGCTGGCGCCCCTGACTCCCTACGGCGCCACCAAGGCGGCGGCGGAGATGCTGTTGTCCACCTACAACGCCATCTACGGCGTGCGCAGTACGTGGCTGCGCCTCACCAACGTGTACGGCCCGGGGATGGGCCACAAGGACAGTGTGATCCCGAGGCTGCTGAAGGCGGCCCGGGCGGGCGACACGTTCGAGGTGTACGGCGACGGCGGTCAGTTGCGGGACTACGTGTTCGTGGCCGACGTGGCGGCGGCGGTGCGCCGGGCGGTCACCGACGAGCGCTGGAACGGGCCGGTCGTCATCGGGTCGGGTGTGTCGACGTCGGTGCTCGACCTGGCCGGCATGGTCCGCGAGGTCAGCGGGGTCGACCTGGAGTTGCGCCACGTCCCGGCCAAGGCGGGGGAGATGCCCAAGGTGGTCGTGGACGCCGGCCACGCCCGCAGCCTCGGGTGGGAGCCCGCGACGTCGTTGTTCGACGGCCTGAAGCGGGTCTGGGCCACGTGGCCGGCCAGCCGTCCACAGGGCGTGGCCGAGCCGGTTTCGGCCGCGTGAGCCTCGCCGAACGCCAGGGGGCGTCGGCCGTCGACACCGACACCGACACCGACAGCGACATCGACGAGGTCGCGGCCGCCGGTTTCTCCGAGGCGCTCGGCTCACGCCAGCTCAAGGCCCTCACGGTGGTGATCGCGGCGTACAACGAGGAAGAGGCGATCGAGTCGGTGCTGCGCTCGATGCCCGCCGAGGTGTGCGGCCTGGGGGTCGACGTGTTGGTGGTCGTCGACGGCGCCGATGACGGCTCCGCTTCGGTGGCCCGCGGGTGCGGGGTGCTCGTCTGCGACGTTCCCGTCAACCGGGGGCAGGGGGCCGCGCTGCGGCTGGGGTACCGCCTGGCGCGCACGCACGGGGCCCGGTTCATCGCAACCATGGACGCCGACGGACAGTACGACCCGGCCCAGTTGGCCGCGGTGATGGAGCCGATCGTGGCGGGGCGGGCCGACTTCGTGAGCGGTTCGCGCCGGCTGGGCGCAGCCCACACAACCGACCGTGTCCGGGCGACGGGCGTGGTGGTGTTCGGCCGTCTCATCTCGGTGCTCACCGGACAGCGGGTCACCGACCCGGCCAACGGGCTGCGGGCCATGCGGGCCGAGGTGACGGCCGCGGTCGAGCTGCGCCAGCCGCAGTATCAGGCGACGGAACTGCTGATCGGGGCGGCGCTACGGGGTTTCCGGATCGCCGAGGTACCGGTCACCATGTACCAGCGCCGGGCGGGAACGACGAAGAAGGGCGGCAACCTCGGCTACGGCGCCCGCGTGGGTCGGGTGATCGTGGCCACGTGGTGGCGGGAGCGGCCTCGTGGTCGCGGTCGCGGTCGCACCACCCGGCAATTGTCCTAGGCGCCGGTCGTCGGCTCTTGGGTGGGGGAGCTCTTCGGCTCGTCGGCGAAGATGACGACCTGGAACACCACGAACTTGGCGAGGAACAGCACGCCGTAGGTCGCCAGGTACGCCCCCGCCACCAGGGCGGTGCGCAGGGCGTGGCGGTCAGTCACGTGCGGGGCTGCGTGGCTGGCCCACCTGGTCGCCAGCGCCGAGGCACCGAAGCTCACCAGTGAAACGACGGCGTAGAGCACCACCTCCCGCCCGACCCGGACACGGCCCCGTCGACCCCACGCCCACGACCGGTTGAGCACGTAGTTGGGGATGGCGCCGGCCACGAAGGCGACTGCGGAGGACGCGGTGGTGCCGAGGAGCCCCGACCCGAAGCAGATCACGAATGCCACCTCGCTCGACACCACAGCGACAACCGATCCCAAGGTGTACCGGCCGAACCGAACGCCGAGGCGTGATGAGCGACCCCGGCCGAGCATTTCCTTCATGGCATTTCCTTCATGGAAGGACACGATCGTGCCCGGCCCGTGCCTGCCTCATCAACCGCCGGGGTGGCCCGGTCCCGAGTTGGGGCCGAGCGAGGCGGCCGCCAACTGGACGGTGGCGGTCAGTGGGAGTTGGGCGGGGGCGGAGCCGTCACCCACGAAGAGGTGGAACGCCCCCGCGGGCACGAGCCAGCTGCCCCTGCCCGTGTCCCACGTCGACAGGGCGTTCGGGCCCAAGGTGAACTTGACCGTCTTCGACTGCTTGGGTGCCAGGTCGACGCGGGTGAAGGCCCGGAGTTGCCGGGGCGCTTCGCCGGACTG
>JAUTXN010000252.1 GCA_030838045.1 Acidimicrobiaceae bacterium | reverse complement strand
CTGCAGGCGGTAGCGCCATTCGCGGCCCACGACCACGGCCCGCTGCGGGGCCAACACCTGCTGGAGCCGCTCCAACGTCCCCCGTTCGAGGGGCGTCGTCCGGTCGGCGGCGGCGGCTTCGAGTACGACGACCCAGCTCCGCTCGATGGTCCCCCCTCCCCAACTGCGCCAGCCTGTACGGACGCGGGCGGGCCCTCGGTCTGGACCCGTTCGTCCGGTCGAGAGTACCGGAAGGCTCAGCGAATCATCTGGCGGATGCGCCGGGCGTGCTCCTGGGCTCGGGTCTTGGCGTCGGCGTCGGTTGCCGCCTCGGCCCAGACGTGCGTGAGCGGCTCTTCGGGGTCAGGAACGACCAGCGCCCAGCCGTCCTCATAGAGCACTTTGACCCCATCGACCAGCTCGTGTTCCCGGTCCTTGGTCTGCTCGACGACCAGCCGCATGACCGAACCTTTCTTCTCCCACGGCGTGACGACGCTCTCGTGGGCGATGTGCACGCGGGGCAGGCCGGACACCACCCGCGACAACCGCCGCCCGCTGGCCGCCAGAAGTCCGAGCGTCTTGACGAACGTCGCCACGCCGTCGTAGGCCGGAAGGAAGGAGGGAAAGATGAAACCACCCTCCTGGCTGGCGGCGAAGTCGACGCCGGCCATCGACGCCACCTCCATCAGGTGCGGCGTCGAAAGCTTGGTTTGGATGAGCGTGGCGCCCGCCGCCCGGCACATCGCCGCGGCCACCCGGCTGGACGAGACCGGGAGCGCCACGGTCGCCTTGTCGGTCGTGCCGAGGACCAACTCCAGGAGCGCCAGCAGCGCCTCGTCGTCGCTCAGCACGTGGCCACTGTCGTCGACGAGGGTGAGGTGTTCGCCGTCGGAATCGAACACCGCTCCCACATGGGCGCCCGCCGCCCGGACCAGGTCAGCCACTTCGCTGGCGTGGCGCCAGCGGTCGAAGGCCATCGCCTGGCGGGTGTTGGCGTAGGGGTTGACGGCCAGCACCTCGGCACCCAGCTTGGCCAGTACCTGCGGCATCACGAAGCTGGCGGCGCCGAAGGCATAGTCGAGCACGACCTTCAGGCGGGCCGACTGGATGTCTTCGACGTTGATGTGGTCGATCAAGACCGACGTGTAGTGCTCGGTCGTGCGGGCCGGGAACTTGATGTCGCCGATTTCGCCTGCGAGCGCCCGCCGGAAGTCCTCCCGGTAGAAGAGCCGTTCGATCTTGCGCTGGGCCACCTCGTTGAGGTCGATGCCTGCGGCGTCGAAGAAGCGGATCACCACCGACTGGGGATCGTCAGACGCCAGGCGCACCGTCACCCCACCACCGCTGGGCTCGCCCCGCACATGGAATCTCGTCAGGGGGATGGTGGCCACTTCCAGGTCGTTGACATCGATGCCCGCGGCGTTGAGCCCGACCATCAGGGCCCGCTTCAGCATCCGGGCCGCCCGGCTGGTGTCCCGGGACGTCGTGACGGTCGATCCCCGCTTCAGGGTGGTGGCGTATGCCATGGCCAGCCGAACCGCCAGCTCCGGGGTGACGTCGACGTTGGCCAGGCCGGAGACGCCCAGGCGTCCGAACAGGTTGCGGGCCCCGCGCGACTCCCACACGATCGACGAGTTGACGATCGCTCCGGCCTCGACGGTCTTGAACGGGTACACCTTGACGCCGGGGTTGATGACCGCGTGCTCGCCGACGAAACACTCGTCGCCGAGCACCACGCCCTCTTCCAGCTGGGCGGCGCGACGGATGTCGGTCGAGCGCCCGACGACGCACCCTCGGAGGCTGACGCCGGGGCCGAGGTAGGCGTTGTCATGCACGATCGCCCGGTGGATGAAGCCGTCCTCTGACACCCGCACGTTGGAGCCCAGCACGGTGTACTCGCGAAGGTGGGCGTTGGCCTCTATGTGGCAGTAGTCCCCGATGACCACAGGACCTTGCACCTTGGCCGCTGGATGGACCTCCGAGCCCTCACCCAGCCACACACCGTCGCCCAGCCGGAAACCCGGGATCTCGAGGGCCACCTTCTCGTCGAGCACATCCTGGTGGGCCCGGACGTAGGCCTCGATGGTGCCCACGTCCTCCCAGTACCCGTCGGTGACATAGCCGAACAAGGGCTTGCCGGCCTCCAGCAAGGCGGGGAAGACATCGCTCGAGAAGTCCGACGACTGGCCGCCCTCGATGAAGTCAAAGATCTGGGGCTCGAGCACGTAGACGCCGGTGTTGATGGTGTCGCTGAAGACCTGGCTCCACGTCGGCTTCTCGTGGAACCGTTCGATCGACCCGTCCTCCCGGGTGATGACGATCCCGAACTCGAGCGGGTTCTCCATGGACTTGAGCCCGATGGTGGCCAGTGCCGCCTTGTCGCGGTGGAACTCGACAATCGCCCCGAGGTCCATATCGGTCACGACGTCACCGGAGATGACCAGGAACGTGTCGTCGAGCTGGGCCATGGCGTTGCGGACCGATCCGGCCGTGCCGAGCGGAGTCTCCTCGGCGGCGTACACAATCCGCACGCCGAACTCCGACCCGTCGGAAAAGTAGGTGCGGATGGCGTTGGCCCGGTAGGCGACGGTGACCACGATGTCATCGAATCCGTGCTTCTTCAGCAGGTTGATGACGTGCTCCATCATGGGCCGGTTGGCCAACGGAAGCAGCGGCTTGGGCGCGTTGGAAGTCAGGGGCCGGAGGCGGGTGCCCTCGCCCCCGGCCATGATCACGGCCTTCACGGCTGCGTCACCGCCATCTTCGCCGGCCGGCCGGCTCGCCCCTCGGCCAAGGCCCGTTTGGCCATCGGCACGTACGTGATCGCGGCGTACCACCCGAAGCAGATGCCGGGGATGGCACAGACCCACGACAAGACGCCCGCCACGTCCTTCCACCCGGCCGCCGAGTGCGCCACCAGGAAGAACGGTAGGGCCAGCATCAGGCCGAAGGTTCCGGCCTTGCCGGCCCATTGCACGTCGATGCGCCGGGCCCCGGCGGCCGCCAGGGCCACCACCGCGGATGCCACCAACAGCTCCCGGACCAGCACGATGATGCCCAGCCACAGCGGTACCGAGCCGTCGATCAGGATGGAAACGATGGCGACCCCCAACATGATGCGATCGGCGGTCGGATCGAGGATTTTCCCCAGCTCTGACACCTGACCCAGCCGGCGGGCCAGGTAGCCGTCCACCCAGTCGGTCGTCCCGAGCACCGCGAGCAGCCACGCGGCCTGATACCGGTTGTTCCGCCCGAACAGCAGCCACACGAAGAGCGGCACGCACAGGAGGCGGACGAAGGTGATGGCGTTGGGCACCGTCAGGATTCGGGCGGGTGCCCGGCCCTCGCTGGATGCGGTCACGGGTTCGAGTGTACGGGCCCGAGCCGGTTCCGATGCGGTAACACGACGCGTGACCGACAATGGAGAGGTGGCCCGACTGCTCGACCGGCATCCCGCCAATGCGGCGGGCGACTGGTATGTCGACACGCGCTGCATCGACTGCGGTGCCTGCCGCCAGCTGGCCCCCGAGACGTTCACCCAGGGCCGGGAGCAGTCGCTCGTCGTGGCCCAACCCGGGTCGGACGAGGCGTACCTGGCGGCGTGGCGGGCGTCGGTGGCCTGCCCGACACAGTCGATCGGGACGCAGAGCCGCCCGCCGCGCCCGGAGGGTTTGTTCCCCAAGGAGCTGGGTGAGGGCGTGTACTACTGCGGCTTCAACTCCGAGCACTCCTTCGGGGCCAACGCCTTCTTGGTCTGCCGGCCGTCGAGCAACTTCCTGGTCGACTCGCCGCGTTGGAGCCGTCGCCTGGCCGGCCCGATCACGGCGCTGGGCGGGATCGACGATGTGTTGCTGACCCATCGCGACGATGTCGCCGACGCCGAGCGGTGGGCGACGGAGTTCGGGGCGCGGGTCTGGGTCCACGAGGACGACGCCGGCGCGGCGCCGTTCGCCACGCATCTGCTGCACGGCTCGGGTGACACCGAGATCCGGCCCGGGCTGGTGGCGGTGCCGCTGCCCGGCCACACCAAGGGCAGCGTGGCGTTTCTGTTGGACGAGCGCTACCTGTTCAGTGGTGACTCGCTGGCCTGGGATGCCGAGAGGAACGATCTCGTCGCCTTCCGCCACGCCTGCTGGTACTCCTGGACCGAGCAGACGGCGTCGCTCGGGCGGTTGGCCGCGCACCACCGGTTCTCCTGGGTCCTGGCCGGCCACGGGGGACGCCACCAGGCGGACGACGCGGAGATGCACCGCCGCCTGACCCAGTTGGTCGAGCGAATGGCCCGCCGCTAAGGCCCCACCAGGGACTCGGATGCGATTCGGCTGGTCGGCCCGGGGAATCGGCCGGTACGGCCACAGTGGTCAAGACCGCCTCTACCGCTGCCGACAATGGCGGGGTGAGCCTGGGGCAGGGTCAAATCGGGCAGGCCAGATTCGCCACGCCCAAGGGCGCGGTTGCGTTCCTCGCCCTTGTGGTGGGGATCCTGCTGGTACTGGCCAGCGCGGTGGCTGTCCGCGGTCCGACGCATGCGGGTTCGGTCGCCACGGGCGCATCACCTGCCGGTGCTGGTTCTCGCCGCGGCACCCGCTCGGGTGGCTCGGGTGGTTCGGGTGGCTCGGGGGGGTCGGGGTTGGGTGCGACCGGTCTCGCCGGTGGCGCCAGTGGCCAGCCCGCCAGCGGGCCCAACGGCATTGACGGGTCGGTCACGGGCGGCCAGCCCGCCACCACCGCCGCACCGGGCGGCGCCACGACCAGCACCAATCCCCCGGCGGGCGGACTCGGCGGCGGGCCCACCACGACGACCAAGCTTGCGGTGCCGCCGACATTGCCGCCGGTCACGACCAGCTACCCGACGACACCGCCGGCGCCGATCTGCGACAACCGAGCGTTGCTCTCGGGCCCCGTCGCCCCACCCGCCGGATCGGTCCGGGTCGACCCTGCCGACAACCTCAACGACATCACCCAGGCCCACCCGGCGGGGACGACGTTCTGGCTGGCGCCGGGGACCTTCCGTCTCGGTACCGGCCAGTACGGCCAGGTGATCCCCAAGGACAACGACGTCTACCTCGGTGCGCCCGGGGCCATCCTCGACGGGGGCGGGCTCAACCAGTACGCCTTCACCCAGCACGCCCGGGCCGTGACCATCCGCTTCCTGACCGTCCAGCACTTCGTCTCCCCGCGCGACCAGGGCGTCGTCAACCATGACAGCGGCGTGGCCTGGGTGATTCAGAACAACACCTTCCAGAACAACAAGGGCGCCAGCGTCATGGTCGGCCCCAACGATCTGGTCTCGTACAACTGCCTCCGGAACAACGGCCAGTACGGGTTCAACGCCTTCGAGGCCAACGGCGACGCCAACGTCACGCTCGACCACAACGAGATCGTCGGCAACAACACCGACAACTGGGAGACCCAGGTCGACGGGTGCGGTTGCACCGGCGGCGGGAAGTTCTGGAACGTGGCCGGCGCCGCGGTCACCAACAACTGGGTGCACAACAATCACGGTCCCGGCCTGTGGGCCGACACCAACAACGCCGGGTTCGACATCGAGGGCAACTACATCGCCGACAACGACGGTATGGGGATCATCTACGAGATCAGCTACAACGCCCGCATCGCCAACAACACGCTGCTGCGCAACGCCATTGTGCAGGGGCACGCGGCCAAGCCCGGGGACACCTTCCCGATCCCGGCGATCTACATCTCCGAGTCCGGGGGCGACGCTCGGGTGTTCGGCGGCCGCTACTCCACACTCATGATCACCGGCAACTACCTGAAGGACAACTGGGGTGGGGTGACGCTGTGGGAGAACGCCGATCGCTTCTGCGGTTCCCCGGCCAATACGAGCGCCACCTTCTGCACGCTCGGGGGCTCCGCCTCCTTCACGACCTGTGTCAGCGGCACCATCACCCAGGCGCCGTACCTGTCGGACTGTCGCTGGAAGACCAAGAACGTGACCGTTTCCAACAACGACTTCCTCGTCAACCTGGCCGCCATCGGCTGCACGACGCAGGGCACCTGCGCCCAGCAAGCGGTGCTGTCGCAGGTAGGGACGTCACCGTCGTGGTCGCCGTACATGGGCGACAAGGTCCAGCAGGCCATCACCTTCGGGCAGAACAATCACTTCAGCGGCAACCGCTACCACGGCAGCTGGCGCTTCACGGGGTTCGAAACCGGACGCACCCTCGCGTTGGGCGCCTGGCAGGCGGCGCCGTTCGATCAGGACGCCGGAAGCGCCCTCCAGGCCACGTAAGCGGCTGTTGCCATTGGTAGCTTGACCGGCCGTGGTACCCCGGAGGCGGCACCCCGGGTCTGGGAAAATCCGCCACCAGGAGGCGTTTTCGAGACCATTCTGTTCACTGAGCGACGTTATAGCTACGTCCAGTGAACACAATGGACCCTGCGGCTGCCCAGAACGCCCTGCAACCGGCCCGCAGCCGGCTCCGCGATCAGAAGGAGTGGGCCCCCGCGGCGCCCGGAGGCCTCGTGGGCACGCTATGAGCCAGACGCCGACCGGGCGGCGCGAACGGCCCGGGACTCGCAGGTCAGGCGGTCGGGAGCTGGACGTCGATCGTGATGTCGACGTTGTCCTTGACCTTGAGGGCGCCCATCATGGCGGAGAACGGCTTCACGCCGAACTGCGTCTGCTTGAACGACGTGGTACCCGTGGCGTGGCCGTTGTCGTCAACGTTGAGGTCCAGCGTCACCGGCTGGCTCTGGCCGTTGATGGTCAGGTCCCCCTTGACCTGCAAACGAGGCGGAGTGCCCGAGACGGCGGTGCTCTCGAAGGAGATCGCGCCATTGGTGAGGATCTTGCTCGTGATGCTCTTCTTGATGTCGCGCTTGTCGCTGTCACTCAAAGGCTTGGCGCCGCCCTTGGCCTCGGCGATCTCCAGCGAGCTGGCATCGGTGGAAACCGAGACGCTGGAGGCCGACGGGTCGTCCGGGTCGATGTCCGCCTTGCCGCTCCACGAGCTGGCCTCAAGCGTGAGGTCGTGGCCCATCTTGGCGGCCATTCCGTCCTTGTAGACATTGACAAGCAACTTGCCGTCCTGTTGGCCGATATTGTGAGTTCCCTTAGCTACAGTCATTGCGTCATCCTACCCGTCGCACCCTCCGGTACGAAACCTCGGGACGTGCCGTCGGTGTAGGTCGGCCCCGGCGCGAGGCTGTGTAAGCTGTATCGGTACTCGGTCGGTGCCCCGTCACGGGAACTGCCGGGGTCCTGAACTGAGAGTCCTGAAAGGCGCGGAATGGCTGCACACGGAAAAGATCGGGCCCGAACCAAGCCCAGCGACGCCAAGAGTCGTGTGCGGCGGGGCCGGCCCAAGGTATGCATGTTCTGCGCCCAGAAGATCGCCTGGGTGGACTACAAGGACACCAATCTGTTGCGCCGTTTCATCACCGACCGGGGAAAGATCAAGGCCCGTACCAACACCGGGACGTGCGCCCAGCACCAGCGGGACGTGGCCTTGGCGATCAAGACCTCACGAGAGTTGGCCCTCCTCCCCTACCTCGTGCGGACGCTGGCAGCCGACAAGGGCGGAGCCCGTCGAGGCCGTGGCCCGGGCCGTCCCGGTGACCGTCCAGCCGCTGGTGAAGAAGGCCCCGTTGCCAGCAGCGATGCCGATGTCGCCGCTGGAGTCCCCACTGACGAACCCGAAGAGGAACTCGTCTAGGGCCTGCACACCGGTGGGCCGCATGCGGTCCGCCAGGACGCGGGCAACGGGCACAGAGTCACGAGGTGTGACGTTCTCCGAGCGTCCGGCGTCGTCCGCACGGTCACGGACCTGGGCTGCTCAATCGAGTCAGTCGAGCACACTGGCGGTTGTCGCCCCGTCGCCCTTCCCCAAGCTGAGCTCCGAGGCCTCACCTCGCGCCGAACGGTACAGGCGGTGGACCACCGGGCGGAAGGTGGCGAGCAGGATCGCCAAGTCCAGCCGGATGCTCCAGTTGCGGACGTAGTACAGGTCCAGCTTCTGGTAGCGCTCGAAGGCGGGGTCGTCCCGGGCTTCGACCTGCCACAGCCCCGTGATCCCCGGCTTCACGTGGAGGCGAACCATCAGGGGTTCGCCGAACTGCGCCACCTCGGCCGGCAGGGCGGGGCGGGGGCCGACCAAGCTCATGCTTCCGGAGATGACGTTCAGCAACTGCGGCAGCTCGTCGATACTGCTCGACCGCAGGAGCCGGCCGACCGGGGTGACCCTGGGGTCGACGAGCATCTTGAACAGCGGTCCGGTGCGTCCGTTTGACGAAGCCAGGAGCGGCAGGTCCTTGTCGGCGTCGGGCACCATCGTGCGCAGCTTGAGGATTGTGAACTTCCGGCCGTGGCGACCCACCCGGGTCTGGCGGAAGAGGACCGGGCCGCCGTCGTGCACCTTGATGGCGATGGCGGCAAGTGCAATGAGCGGCAGGGTGATCACGAGGAGAACCGTGCCAATCAGCAGGTCGAGCGAGCGTTTGAGGGCTACCTGCCACGCCGCGAACCTCGCCGGTCGAGCGCCGTCGCCGACCACCTGCCGGACCCAGAAGGCCTGCGGTTTCGGGAAAAGGAGCGATCCTGGGTCGATCTCATCGAGCTCTTCAAGTTCCCCGAGGAGGTCGCCTGCCACCGGGGGCGCCGTCGGGGTGCTCACCGTGGGCAGCGGTGCGCTCGGCGGTGCGGGCAGCGGTGCGCTCGGCGGTGCGGGCAGCGGTGCGCTCGGCGGTGCGGGCAGCGGTGCG
>JAUTXN010000148.1 GCA_030838045.1 Acidimicrobiaceae bacterium | reverse complement strand
TCGTCGGGGTCGGGTACCGGGCCATCGCCCGGGGCCCGGGCAACCTCGAGCTGGCCCTCGGGTTCAGCCATCCGGTGCTCGTGGCGGCCCCCGAAGGGATCACCTTCGAGGTCCCCGCCCCGACCCGTATCAGCGTGAAGGGGATCGACAAGGAGCTGGTCGGCCAGGTGGCCGCCAACATCCGCAAGATCCGCAAGCCCGAGCCCTACAAGGGCAAGGGCGTCCGCTACGCCGGCGAACGAGTGGTACGCAAGGCCGGAAAGGCAGCCAAGTAGCCATGAGTGTTTCCACCAAGGACAAGCAGGTCGCCCGAGCCCGGCGGCACTACCGGGTCCGCAAGAAGATCTCGGGATCCACCGCCCGACCCCGCCTGGCGGTGTTCCGATCCAACAAGCACATCACGGCCCAGGTGATCGACGACACCACGGGGCGCACCATCGCGGCCGCCTCGTCGGTCGAGAAGGACCTACGCTCAAGCCTGAGCCACACCGGCAACAAGGAGGCGTCGACCGCGGTCGGGCGCCTGGTGGCCGAGCGGGCCAAGGCGGTCGGCGTCACCAAGGTGACCTTCGACCGGGGCGGTTTCTTGTACCACGGACGGGTCGCGGCGGTGGCCGATGCGGCCCGCGAAGCCGGCCTCGAGCTGTAACAGGACTGGAGAGCAGATGGCAGAACAGCAGTACGAAGATCGCACGATCAAGGTCAACCGGGTCGCCAAGGTCGTCAAGGGCGGCCGCCGGTTCTCCTTCGCCGCCCTCATGGTGATCGGCGACGGCAATGGCACCGTCGGCCTCGGGTACGGCAAGGCCAAGGAAGCCGGCCTGGCGGTGCAGAAGGGCATCGAGGAAGCCAAGAAAAACCTGTTCAAGGTCCCGCTGGCGGGCAGCACCATCACCCATCCGGTGATGGGCGAGGCGGGCGCGGGGCGGGTGCTGTTGAAGCCCGCCGCCCCCGGCACCGGCGTCATCGCGGGGGGCGCGGCGCGGGCCATCTTGGAGATGGCCGGCATCCACGACATCCTGGCCAAGTCGCTGGGATCGTCCAACGGCATCAACGTGGCCCAGGCGACGATCGCCGGGTTGCGCAGCCTGAAGCGGCCCGACGAGGTGGCCCGCCTGCGGGGCAAGACGCCCGAGGAAGTGGCGCCCGCGGGGATGCTGAAGGCCTACCAGGAGACCCAGCGCGGACCCCACGCGCCGCCTGTCGAGGTCGCCTGATGGCCGATCGCCGGGTCACCGTGACCCAGGTCCGGTCCTACATCGGGACCAAGCCCAAGCACCGGGCGACGCTGCGGGCCCTCGGCCTGCGCGGGATCGGCCAGTCCAACACCCTTCCCGACCGGCCCGAGATCCGGGGCATGATCGCCCGGGTCCCCCACCTGGTCCGGGTGACGGTGCCCGAGGGTGACCGCTCGACAGAAGCGCCGGAAACCGCAGCAGCAGGAGACACCGATGAAAGTTCATGATCTTCAGCCGCCGGCTGGGAGCACCCACCCCCGGCGCCGCGTCGGACGCGGCATCGCGGGCAAGGGGGGCAAGACCGCCGGTCGAGGCACCAAGGGCCAGAAGGCCCGCGGCAGCATCAAGCCCGGCTTCGAGGGCGGCCAGCTGCCCCTGAAGCAGCGCATCCCCAAGCTCAAGGGCTTCAAGAACCCGTTCCGGGTGGAGTACGTGGTGGTCAACCTCGACACGCTCGAGGAATTCGACAACCCCGTCGTCTCCCCCGAGACCCTGCGAGCCGCCGGCCTGGTGCACAAGCACGGCATGGTGAAGGTGCTGGGTCGGGGCGAGCTCACCCGGCCCCTGCTCGTGTCAGCCCATGGCTTTTCGAAGTCGGCGGTTGCTGCCATCGAAGGAGCTGGAGGCACCGTTACCGTGCTCGAGCCGCCCTTCGGTCGTGGCCGTCCGCCGGCCAAGGGCAATGCCCTCACCAACCGTTAGCAGTACCCGGGGAGGTTTTTCCCCGACTGCCTCCCCAGAAGTCGCCGTGAACGGTAGCTTGACGGCAGCCGCGCCAGGAGCCTTCTCATGAAGACCACGCTGTCCAGCCTGAAGAACATGTTCAAGGTTCCGGACCTCCGGAACAAGATCATCTTCACGGTCGTCATCATCATGGTGTACCGGTTGGGCTCCTGGGTGCCCCTGCCCGGCATCGACTTCAAGGCGCTGCAGTCGCTCGAGGCGGCCTCCAAGAAGGGCGGCGTGCTCAGCTTCCTCAGCCTGTTCTCGGGCGGGGCGCTCACCCGCTTCGCCGTGTTCGGGCTCGGGATCATGCCCTACATCACCGCTGAGATCATCATCCAGCTGCTGGTCGTGGTCGTGCCCAAGTTCGAGCAGTGGCGCGAGGAGGGGGCGACCGGCCAGAAGAAGCTGACCCAGACGGCCCGCTACCTCACCATCGCCCTGGCGATCATGCAGGCCACGGGGCTGGCGTTCGTGTTCCACAACGGCGGCGGCGGTTTCCTCGGCGCCGGGACCGGCCTCAACATCGACCTCATCCCCAACTTCACGATTCCCCGGGTGCTGCTGATCGTGCTCACCATGACGGCGGGCACCGCGTTCGTCATGTGGCTGGGCGAGCTCATCACCCAGCGCGGCATCGGGCAGGGGATGTCGATCCTGATCTTCACCAACGTGGTGGCGGGCATGCCCGCGGGCGGAGCCGCCATCCGGGCCCAGGGCGGTGACTTCAAGTTCGGCATCATCATCGTGCTCACCATCGCCTTGCTGGTTGCCATCGTGTTCGTCGAGCAGGGACAGCGCCGGGTCCCGGTCACCTTCGCCAAACGGGTGGTGGGCCGGCGGATGTACGGGGGACAGAGCACGTACATACCGATGAAGGTCAATACCGGCGGCGTCATTCCGATCATCTTCGCCAGTTCGGTCCTGTACTTCCCGGTGCTCCTGTCGAACGTCCTGCCCTCCCACGGGTGGGGAAAGACGACTCAGAGCTTCATCAACAACCACCTTGTACAGCCGGACAATTGGGTCTATATCGCCCTCTATGGGTTGCTGATCGTCGGGTTCGCGTACTTCTATGCCGCGATCACGTTCGACCCCCACCAGCAGGCGGAGATCATCCGCAAGCAGGGCGGGTACATCCCCGGCATCAGACCGGGCTTGCCGACGGAACGGCACTTGCAAGGGATCCTCAACCGGATCACGCTGCCGGGGTCTTTGTTCCTGGCGTTCATCGCCCTGCTGCCGTCGTTATTCCTGGCGTTTTGGAACATCAACCGGTATCCTTTTGCCGGTACGACCCTGCTCATCGCCGTCGGTGTGGCTTTGGAAACCATGAAGCAGATCGACAGCCAGTTGATGATGCGGAACTATGAGGGTTTTCTGAAGTAGTGGTTCCTGGAACACGGCTCGTCATGCTCGGCAAGCAGGGAGCCGGGAAGGGCACTCAGTGCATCCGGTTGTCGCGCCACTACGTGGTGCCGCACATCTCGACCGGGGACATGTTCCGGGGGGCCGTGCGGTCGCGCTCCGAGGCGGGGCTGCAGGCCAAGAAGTACATGGACGCCGGTGACCTGATCCCCGACTCGGTCGTGATCGGGCTGGTCGACGAGCGGCTGGCGCACACCGACACGTCCAACCGGGGGTTCATCCTGGACGGGTTCCCTCGGACGGTCGCCCAAGCTGAGGCGCTGGACTCGCTGCTGGCGCCGCGCCAGTTGGACGTGGTGATCGACCTTCAGGTCGAGACCGAGATCGTGCTCAAGCGCCTGGCCAGCCGGCGGGTGTGCACCGACTGCGGGGCCAACTACTCGGCCAAGCAGCCGCCGAGGGTGGACGGGGTATGCGACGTGTGCGGCGGTGAGGTGGTGCAGCGCGAGGACGACACCGAGTCCGCCATCCGGCGGCGGTTGGAGCTGTACGAACGGGAGACGGCGCCGCTCATCGCCTGGTACACGGCGAAGGGGATCCTGGCCCCGATCAACGGGTTGGGCCAACCCGACGAGGTGGCGGCCCGCTTGGTCCGGGTGGTCGAGGAGTCCCGCCAGCGCAGCCTGATCGAGGCGGCCCGGCATCCGTCCGCATCGTCGGGACCCTCGGCGTCGGCCGGGGTTCCGAGGCCCGCGGCGGGCGCTGCGCTCTCGGGCGGGTCGGCGCCCTCATCGTCGGCTTCGGTCATGGCTGCCGGGGCGGCAGACGCGACCGGGGCATCAGGCGCGATGGGGCCGCCGGGTTCGCCTGGGTCGCCGGGGTCGTCGGGTTCGCCAGGGGCATCGGGTTCGCCGGGGTCGTCGGGTTCGCCGGGGGCATCGGGTTCGTCGGGTTCGTCGGGTTCGTCGGGATCGTTGGGGTCGCCGGGGCGGTCTGGGTCGTCGGGTTCGTCGGGTTCGCCTGGGTCGTCGGGTTCGCCGGGGGCATCGGGCGCTTTGGGGTCCTCGGGTTCGCCTGGGCGGTCGGGGTCGTCGGGTTCCCGGGGCGCTGCGGAGTCTTCGTCGTCCAGGGCCGTTCCCATTTCCCGACCCAATTCGGGTCCGGCCGAGGGGCCGGTGGCCGGGTCAGCGTCGGCGGCGGCTGGAGTCAGTAGCACGTGATGATGGGTACGAGGTCGGATCACAGGTTGGAGGAGGCAAGGCGAGCATGGTGTTGATGAGGGAAGTCGTGCCGGTGAGGCGCAACGCTGATGAGTTGGCGAAGATGCGCCGGGCAGGCCGGGTGGTCGCCGAGATGCATGAGGTCACCCGCGCCGCGGCCAAGCCGGGGGTGACGACTCTCGACATCGATCGGGCCGCCCGCGGGGTCCTGGAACGGCGGGGGGCCAAGTCGAACTTCCTCAACTACCACGGTTTCCCGGCGGTGATCTGCACCTCGCCCAACAACGTCATCGTGCACGGGATACCCGGCGACTACCTGTTGAAGGAGGGCGACATCCTCTCGATCGACTGTGGGGCCATCGTCGAGGGCTATCACGGCGATGCCGCGTTCACGATGGCGATCGGCGAGGTCAGCGCCGAGGCCGAGAAGCTGATCCGGGTCACCGACGAGTCGTTGTGGGCCGGCATCGCGGCCATGGTCGAGGGCAACCGGCTCCACGACATCGGCCTCGCCGTTCAGACGGTGGCGGAAGGGGCGGGTTACACCGTCGTCCGGGAGTACGTGGGCCACGGCATCGGCACGAAGATGCACGAAGAGCCGGCCGTTCCCAACTACTGGCCGGGCACACCTGGGCCGAAGCTCAAGGCGGGGATGGTGTTCGCGGTCGAGCCCATGGTCAACCTGGGTAGCGCCGCGACAAAGGTGCTCGACGACCAGTGGAGCGTCGTCACCGCAGACGGCAAGCTCTCGGCCCACGCCGAGCACACCATCGCCGTGACCGAGGACGGACCGGAGGTCTTCACCGTCGCGGACTGATCAGGGGGCCGGGGCCGCTTGGCAGAACCTGCCAAAGGTGCGCACCGCCGTCGGGCCACCGGGTAGCCAAAGCAGCCGCGCCAGCCGCAGCCCGACGCAGCCGCACCCGCACCGGAGCACCGAAGCCCGATGCAAGGGCCGACGCCGAGCAGGCTGTCCGCATCGCCCACCCCGGCCACCCAAAGTCGCCTTGCCCGAAACCCCCGTTCCTGCGCTATCCTGTCTCTTCGGTCCCTGAGCGGTTTGGCGCGCTTCCCCGCAGCCATCCGGTCGAACCGGGATTGCCGTTGATCACCACCAAAGTCTCCTCGGGAGGACACCTGCCTGCTCCTAAGCCCCAGCCAAAGGAAGACGCCATCGTGCTCGAAGGCACGGTCGTCGAGCCACTACCCAACGCCATGTTCAAGGTCGAACTTGAAAACGGCCACCAGGTACTGGCCCACAGCTCCGGGAAGATGAGGATGCATCGCATCCGGATCCTTCCCGGCGACAGGGTGCAGGTAGAGATCACCCCGTACGACCTGAAGCGAGGACGGATCACCTACCGGTACAAGTAACACCCTGTACCGGCTCGCAATCCGGCCTCCTCCAGAGACCAACAAGAAAGGAAGGTCGGACCGTGAAGGTTCGCCCCTCAGTGAAAGCGATTTGCGAACACTGCAAGGTCATCCGCCGGCACGGCCGGGTGAGGGTGATCTGCACCAACCCTCGGCACAAGCAGCGTCAAGGCTAAGGCCGAAGGGCCCAGAATTGTCCCAGGAGAGTCACTGATCCATGGCACGAATCGCCGGCGTCGACATCCCTCGCGAAAAGCGGTTGGAGATCGCCCTCACCTACATCTACGGCCTCGGCCGCACCCGGACCAAGCAGATCTGTGAGGCCACCGGGATCGACTGCAGCACCCGTGTCCGCGACCTCACCGACGAGGAGGTGGCCCGCCTCCGCAACTACATCGACGCCAACTTCAAGGTCGAGGGTGACCTGCGCCGCGACGTCGCCCAGGACATCAAGCGCAAGATGGAGATCGGCTCCTACCAGGGGATCCGCCACCGCCGGGGCCTTCCCGTCCGGGGCCAGCGCACCCATACCAACGCCCGCACCCGCAAGGGACCCAAGAAGACCGTCGCCGGAAAGAAAAAGGTACGTAAGTAACCCATGGCCAAGCCCAAGCCTGGCGGGCGTCGTCCCCGCCGTCGTGAACGCAAGAACGTCGCTTTCGGCGTTGCGCACATCAAGAGTTCGTTCAACAACACCGTCGTCTCCATCACCGATCCCGAGGGCAACGTGCTGGCCTGGGCATCGGCCGGCAACGTGGGCTTCAAGGGCTCCCGCAAGTCGACCCCCTTCGCGGCCCAGCTGGCCGCCGAGGCCTGTGCGAGAAGGGCCATGGAGCACGGCGTCCGCAAGGTCGAGGTGCTAGTGAAGGGGCCCGGCTCGGGCCGGGAGACCGCCATCCGCAGCCTCATGAACACCGGCATCGAAGTAGCCGGCATCAAGGACGTCACTCCCATCCCGCACAACGGCTGCCGCCCCAAGAAGCGGCGCCGGGTCTAGGAGGGAGAGACCAATGGCGAGATACACAGGCCCCGTCTGCCGGCTCTGCCGCCGGGAGAAGATGAAGCTGTACCTGAAGGGCCCGAAGTGCGACTCGATGAAGTGCCCGATCGAGAAGCGGCCCTACCCGCCCGGCGAACACGGCCGGGACCGGATGCGCCAGGGGTCGGAGTA
>JAUTXN010000225.1 GCA_030838045.1 Acidimicrobiaceae bacterium | reverse complement strand
ACGGCGATCGTCGAGGTAGACAAGGCGCCCGGCAACCACATCATGGCGGCCGTCACGTCGCTCTCGGTGTTGGCGTTGCCGCACGAGTGCGCCTTCGTGACCGCGCCGGACATAGACACGGGGATCCCGAGTTCCTTGGCGCATGCGGCCCGCGAGTGCGCCGTGATGGCGCGGGCAGTCGTCGTCGAAGGGCGCTACCACCATGTCAACTTCATCCTGGACCCGTCGCCCGCGATGGTGCGGGTGGTAGATGTCGTGCCCCCGGGGCCGCCGAAGTTGGTCGACCAGGCGTCGCGTGTGCTCGCGGTGGCCGAGGATCTGCCACCCATCGAGTTGGTCGCCGACGTGGTGGATCTGAGCGACCTGGCCCGGTCCCATCCGGCCGAGACCTACCTGCTTCCCTGCCGCGGTTCGGGATTCGTCGCGGACGGGGCCGCCTCGGTGGCCTTCCTGGACGAGCGGCCCCCCCGCCGACACTGGACGCTCATCGGCTGCGCCCGGTCACGAGAGCTTCACCGATGGTTTTACGGCGATCTCCCCGAGACGGCAGACATGTGCCCTCGGGTGCTGGCCGCCTCTCGGGGCGGCGGCGGCGTCGGCGTCGGCGTCACGCTAACCAAGTGCTGCCTGTTGGAAGACCGGATCGACTGCGACGGCGACATGGTGGTCGTCCCGTGGGGGGCGTCGCTCGAGCAGGTGCGCCAGGGCCTGCACGCCGCGGCCGGGTTGGGGGCCACGTGGTCTCCCGCATAGCCGACTCCGAGATGTATGCCCACCTCTGGGGGACCGAAGAACTGCGGGCGGTCTTCGATGAGAAGGCCCGTCTTCAGGCCTGGCTCGACATCCTGGTCGCGCTGGCGCGTGCGCAATCGGCGCTCGGTCTGATCCCGCCCGAGTCGGCCGATGCCATCGCCGAAGCGGCGCACGTCGAGCGGCTCGATCTCACCTACGCCGCCGCCGAGACCCGGTCGACCTCGCATTCGACCCTCGGGTTGATCCACGCGTTCCAGCGGATCCTCCCCGAACCGGCTCGTGAACACGTCTACTTGGGCGTGACCGTTCAGGACATCACCGACACGTGGACGGCGCTGGCGCTGCGCCAGGTGGGCTCGATCGTCTGGCGGGACCTGCGGATCATCGAGTCCCTCGTGCTCGACCTGGCCGAGACGTACCGCACCGCAGCAATGGTCGGTCGGACCCACGGGCAACCGGGCGCACCCATCACGTTCGGCTTCAAGGCCGCGTCTTGGGCCGATGAGCTCCGGCGCCACCTGGACCGGCTCCGCCATGGCCAGGACCATTGGCTGGTGGGACAGCTGGCCGGCTCCGTGGGCGGGCTGGGCTTCTTCGGCGACCACGGCGTGGGGCTGCGCCGCGACTTCTGCGCCCGAGTGGCCCTGGCCGACCCGGGCATCTCGTGGCTGACGTCTCGCGATCGGCTGGTCGAGTTCGCCCAGGTCCTCGCGACCATCAGCGGCACCTTGGCACGGATCGGCGGCGAGGTCTACGAGCTGCAACGCCCGGAAATCGGCGAACTGCGCGAGCCGGCCGGGATGGGCGCCGTGAGCAGTATCACCATGCCGCACAAGCGAAATCCCGAGCGCAGCGAGCATCTCGACACGCTGGCTCGCCTGGTGCGGGCCAACGCGGGCGCCATGCTCGAAGCGATGGTCCAGCAGCACGAGCGCGATGGGCGAGGATGGAAGACCGAGTGGATCGCGCTCCCGGAGGTGTGCCTGCTCACCGGCACCGCCCTCCAGTTCACGATCGAGATCCTCTCGGGATTGGAGGTCGACACCGAGCGGATGGCGGCCAACCTCGCCATTCAGTCCGGATTCATCAACTCCGAGCGGGTCCTGGCCGCCCTGACGCCGCACCTGGGCAAGCACCGGGCCCAGGAGCTCATGCACGACGCGCTGCAACCGTCCGGGGGGGCGCCCCGACAGGTCATCGCGGCCTTGGCGGGCGCCGGGATCGACGGTTTGGAGCTGGCGGATCCGCCTGGCGCCGCGCCGCCCCTCGCGCCCCCGCCCGCGGCGCTGACCATGGTCGACGAGGTCGTCCGCCGGGCCCGAGCCGCCCGAGCCGCCGAATCCGACACGTGGCCGACATGATGCGTCTCGCTGGTTGCGACCGCGACGTCCGAACCAGGGAGCGAACCTGCAGTTCAGACAGCATCTTCTCTCCTCAGAACGGGACAGCTTCCCGGTTCGTCGGGCAACCAGGGAGCAAAGTCGCTCCTAGGACAGCAGGTTCCCTCCTCGGAACAGCGCGCGCGGCCTGATGGCCAGTCGAGATGGACCGCAGCTACCGAGGTTCGACCTGGCGGCGCTTCCTACTCCGCTCATACCTGCCCGCCGTCTGCAGGCCGCGATCGGGGGCCCCATGGTCTGGGTCAAACGCGATGACCTCACGGGTTTCGCGACCGCGGGCAACAAGGCCCGGAGCCTCGAGTTCCTCATTGGCGACGCGCTGGCGCAGCATTGCGATGTGCTCGTCACCGGCGGCGGCGCGGGTTCGAACTTCTGCGCCGCGGCGGCCGCCGCCGCCCGGGCCGCAGGCATGGACTGCGACCTTGTCCTGTACGGCACGGACCCTGACGCCGGCGATGCGGGCCATCTCCACCCCAACCTGAGCGCGGCGCGGGAATCCGGCGCCCATGTCCAGTTCACCGGCCGGCCCGATCGCGACGAGATCGACGGGGCCATCGCGCAGCGCGGAGCCGAACTCGCAGTCGACGGCCGCCGTCCCTACGTGATGCCCCGGGGCGGGGCGACCGCGGTCGGAGCCGTCGGATTCGCGCTTGCCTTCGAGGAGCTGTCCGGGCAGCTCGCCGCCGCAGGGGTGGATCCCGGCGTCGTCGTGGTGGCGACGGGGTCGGGAGGCACCCAAGCCGGCCTGGTGGCCGGCCAAGCCGGCGCCGCGGCCCGCGGCGCCCGCGCCTACCCCTGGATCCTCGGCGCCACCGTGAGCCGGCCTCCCGCCCAGATCCTCGAGACGGTCACAAACCTCTCCCGACAATGCGGCGCCTTGCTCGACTGGCCCATCGCACGGGCCGAGGACGTCGAGATCGTCGACGCCCGGGGCGCTGGATTCGCAGTGCCCTCCCCGCCGGGCGAGCGGGCCCGCCGGATCGCCTACGAGACCGAGGGTCTGATCCTCGACCCGGTCTACTCGGCGAAGGCGTTCGGGGTCGTACTGGATCTCATCGCCGAGGGCTTCCGCCAGCCGATCGTCTTCTGGCACACCGGCGGCCTACCAGCGGCCATCCACCACATGACCACCACCTCCGAACGGAGTGCGCTTTGTCCTACATAACCTCCGAGTTGGGCCCGTCGACAGAAAAGCCCGCGACCGAGCTGGTCGAGTCCGGCTTTGCGCTGGAGAACGCCGACGCCCCCGTACTCCACCGGGGCCTCAACCTGGCCGACCTGGCCCATGTCATCGATCTCCGCGACCAGCGGGTCATTCCCGAGGACGCGGCCCGCCGGCTGCTCGGACTCCTGCTCGATGTCCACCAGATCGCGGCCGAGGACTTCCCCTACGACCCGAACTTCGGCGAGCCCTACAACTCCCGGGAGCACTACTTCGTCGAGCGCCTGGGCGACGTGGCGGGGTGGCTCCATGCCGGCCGTCCCCGGCGGGAGGCGGCCCGGCTGGCGCTGCGCCTGCACTTACGCCGACAGCTCATCGACGTGGTGGACGACGCCACCACCTTCGTCGACCGCCTGACCGGGCTGTCCGCCCTGCACCTGGAAACACTGATGCCCGACCAGACCTACCTCCAGCAGGCACAACCGTCGACGTTCGGGCACTACGCCCTGTCGTTCGCCTACCCGACCCTGCGCGACATCCGCCGGCTGCTCGACTGCCTGGACTGGGTGAACAGCAGCCCCGGGGGTGCGGGCTGTGTCAACGGCAGCCGACTGCTCGGCGACCGGGGCGTGGTCGCCGACCTGCTCGGATTCAGCCGGGTGATCGAGCACACGCGAGACGCCATGTGGCAGGTCGACGGGCTGATCAGCATCCTGTCCACCGCCGCCAGCCTCCTCTCCAACCAGAGCAAGCTGGCCGAGGACCTGGAAATCTGGTCCAGCACCGAGTTCGACTATGTCGACCTGGCCGGTCCCTACACCCGCTCCAGCATCTTGATGCCGCAGAAGCGCAACCCCTATTCGCTCTCGATCGTCCGGGGCGCGTCGGGAATCCTCATCGGCCGGCTCTCGGGTTTCCTGGCCGTCGTGAAGAGCCCTTCGGCCCGCAGCGACAACCTGATCTTCGCCTACGGCGAGGTGCCCCGCTCCCTCGACCTGGCGCTTCGTGTCACCCGCCTGATGACCGGCGTCGTGAGCACCTTGCGGGTCAACAAGGAACGCATGGCCGCCGAGCTGACCAAGGGATTCAGCCAGGCGACCGACCTGGCCGAATTCGTCGTCGAGCGCTGCGGACTCGACTACCGCACGGCCTACGTCGTGGTGGGCGAGACGGTGCGCCGCGCCAGCCGCCGCGCCCTCAGAGGCGTCGACATCACCGGCGAGATGTTGGACGACGCCGCGCTCGAGTACCGCGGGCACACGCTGGGCCTGGCGGGTACCGACCTCACGGCCGTCCTCGACCCCCGCCAGATCGTGATGACCCGCACCGGACAGGGTGGCGCCGCCCCCGCCGCCGTCGAAGCCATGATCGGATCCTGCCGGACGCAGATCGCCGAGCTGCGAACAACGACCGGCCGCTGGCGGGCGTCGATCGAGGCCGCCGAGGCCGACCTGCTGGCCCAAGCAACCACCGGAGCCGGTCGATGACCGCCATCGAACTCCCCCGCGAGATCTCCGTCGTCAACATTGGCCTGCCCCTCTTCGCCGATGCCATCCGAGCCCAGGGCCGGCCCGTCGCCCAGGTGGAGTGGCGCATCCCGGCCGAAGGCGACACCGACGCGATCGCCGCCCTCCGCCGCACCTACGGCACCCGCACCGCAGCCATCGACAAGGCCAACGCCGAGGTGGTCCGCCGCCTCGACGAGGGGGTCCCCCAGCTGATGGGCATCGAGGCCGCGGCGTCGGTCCTCCCCGACATCGACGACCGGACGGTCCTGCACAGCGGACCGCCGATCGCCTGGTCCGACATCTGCGACCCGTTGCGCCGGTCGATCAGGGCGGCGGTCATGGCCGAAGGGTGGGCCACCACGCCCGATGAGGCCACGGCACTCGTCGAGATGGGGTCGGTCCGTCTCGAACCGGCCAACCACCACGACACCGTCGTCCCCATGGCCTCCGCCATCGGGCCGAGCGCCCCCGTGTTCATCGTCGACAACGCCGCGGGCGGGACCAGGGCGTACGCCCCGATCAACCAGGGACCGGGCCAGGTGGCGTGGTTCGGTATGGAGACCCCGGCCGCGGTCGAGCGCCTGGTGTTCCTCCGCCAGGTGGCCGGGCCCCTGCTCGCCCGGGCCATCGCGGGGTCAGGTCCCATCGACATCTTCAGCCTGGTGGCGCAAGGGGTGCAGATGGGCGACGACGTCCACATGCGCACCCAGGCGACCAACAACCTGCTCATCCGCCACCTGCTCCCCCAGCTGATGTCGCTCGGCGGTACCGACGCTCAGGCGTTGGCAAAATTCCTGGCGGGAAACCACCTCTTCTTCCTGAACATCGCCATGGCGGGGGCGAAGACGTTGACCTTGTGGGCCGAACAGGTCGACGGGTCGAGCGTCGTAACCAGCATGGCCCGCAACGGCACGACGTTCGGAATCCGCCTGGCGGGCTCACAGTCGCACGAGTGGTTCACTACTGCCTCCCCGCCCATCGGGCGGGCCCTGTACCAGTCGGGATTCGGCCCCGACGACGCGGCGCCCGACATCGGCGACAGCGCCGTGCTCGAACTTGTCGGCCTCGGCGGTCCGGCCGCCGCGGCGTCGCCGGCCGTGGCAGGGTTTCTCGGCGGCTCCATGTCGGACGCCATAGCCGCCACCGAGGACATGGAGCGCATCTGCGCTGGTCGAAGCACCCGTTTCAAGCTGCCCATTCTGGGCTTCCGCGGTACGCCGGTCGGCGTCGACGTGCGCAAGGTGGTCGAGACCGGCATCACGCCCCGGATCAACACCGGCATCCTCCACGCCTCGGCCGGGACCGGCCAGATCGGGGCCGGGGTGGCCGAAGCGCCGGTCGCCTGCTTCCGCGAAGCCCTACTGGCGCTGTCCAACCGACCACCGGCTGGGTAGAACGCCAGCGCGGATGCGAGTCACGATGGGAGCGGGAGCGGCGGCTGCGACGAGTGCTTCCGCGGCGGGCACCGTCATCGCCTGCTTCGGCAAGGCGGCGTATGTGCATTTCCCTGGCGGCATCGTGGCCCTGACCCGCCCGTCGGTCCCACTTGGGCCACTCCATGTCAGTTCGACCTTCGATTTCGCCCAGCTGACCGCGGGCGACCGCTTCGTCGTCCCCGACCACTGGCGCCACGACCCCGAAATTTGGCGGGGCGAGCTCCCCGACGCAAACGCCGTCGAGCCCCAACTCTGGACCACGGTCGCGCGGCGGTCGGCCCTCCTGTCCGAACCTCTCTTCCACCGCTGGGAGGCGGCCGCGCGAGAGACGGACCTGGCGGCCGTGTGCCGGCTGCTCGGTGGTCTCGGACCGGGATTCACCCCCAGCGGCGACGACGCCCTGGCGGGGATATTGCTCGCGGCTCGCATCCGCCGGCCCGACACCGAGGAGCGCTTGGTGGCACTGGCCGATCATGTGGACACCCACGAGATCGCCCGGGCATTTCTCGTCTGGGCGGCGCGCGGACAGAGCATCGCGCCCGTTCACCGCCTGCTGGCCGGCGACACCACCGCCGCCGCCGACCTGCTCGCCTTCGGTCACACCTCAGGCGCGGACCTGGCCCTCGGGCTCTGGCATGGACTCACGTCCCCCGGCCGCGCCTGAGATCTGGTGCCCCGCGACCGGCTCAGTCGACTGGCACAGGGCCGCCAGCGTCGCCTCGGCCCGGGCGACCAATGCCAGTGCGCCCTGGCCCCGGGCGACTGCCAGTGCTCGCCGGAGCGACTCCTTCGCCTCTGCCACCCGGTGTGGGTAGCACGTGGCGAGCAGTTCCCCACGGAATCGGTACAACTCGCTCTCATAGAACCGCTGGTCGGTCGCCGCCCCTACCGGTACCCACGAGGGATCGTTCCGCCATGGCGGCGAAGAGGTCGAGCCCACGGACGGATCCGTCGATGCTGGCGCGCTGGCGATGTATCGCGTCCGGGACGGCAAGATTGCCGAGATCTGGTACTACTCGACCCTGGCGCAGAGCATCCGGACGTCAGCTACTGCCTGAGCGGCCGCGCGCTCGCTGACCGTCGTCTGGGTCGCGCCCGTCGGCGCCGCGGTTTGCGCCGCGGTTTGCGCCGCGGAGCGCGGGCACGGTCCTGGCAAGGGTCAGGAGGGCGGACAGCCACAGCGCACCGAGGGCCCAGCCCGCCAACACGTCGGTCAGCCAGTGCGCGCCCAGGTACAGCCGGGTCGCCCCGACCAGGACCGCCAGAAGGACCGCGGCGGCCCAAGCCGCGACCTTGCGAGCCCAGGTGGCGGTCGCCGCCGCGACCAGCGCCGCCAGCATCCCGAAGACGGCGGCGCCGAGCGTGGCATGGCCGGACGGGAATGCCGAGCCGGAGAAATGTCCGACCGCCAGCGCGAGGGGCGGCCGGGGTCGTCCGACCAGAACCGCGATGAGCCGGAAGAGTCCCTCGGCGCCCAGATACGCGCCGCCCAGCATCGCGGCCGGGCGCCACGACCGCCGGCGGAGCCACCAGGCCAGCCCGACCAATGCCACCACAGCGATGAGCACCCCCGAGCTGCCGAGAGTGGTGACGCCTTTGTTGATGCTGGTCAGCCAGCTTTCGCGGTGGCGCACGAAGAACAGCAACACGGGCCGGTCGACGGCGTCGAGCGTCTTGGCCGCCAACACATTGTGGGTCACCACTCCGAGCGCCCATCCGGCCAAGCCGATCAGCAACAACGACGCGGTCAACTCCAGGCCCAAGGCGCCTTCGGGATGCAGGCGACGGCTGAGGAAGTCGATCTGACGGCGGTAGCGGGCCCGCAGCCGCGTCACCCGCGGCCGGTTGGCTTGGCGGTCGGCGAAGGCCCGGATGCGTTGTTGGTTTCGGGCGATGCGCCGGGCGCCCCACGCGATGGCGGCGACCACCACGATGAGCAAAAGCAGCAACAGGCTGGCCTTCTTGGCCACCGACTCGACGTGGCGGTAGCTCGACCCGCCCACGTAGCCGAGCAGGACGAACCCAGTGGCCCAGATGGCCCCGCCCGCCACGTTGTAGATCGCAAACGTCCGGTATTCCATCCCCGCCATGCCCGCCATGCCCGGGATCATCACCCGCAGGGCGGCGGTGAAACGGCCCAGGAAGACCGCCTTGCCGCCCTTGTCGGCCAGGTAACGCTCCGCCCGATCCAGATGTTCGTGCTTCACGACCCGCCCGATGGTGCCGTGCAGCAGGCGACGCCCGAAGTGCTTGCCGACCTCATAGCCGACGGTGTCGCCGATGATGGCCCCGGCTACGGCGGCCACGATGGCTGCGGGAAGGCTCACGCGGTGCTGGAACGCCAGGACACCGCCCAGCAAGACGGCCACCTCGCCCGGGAACAAGAACCCGAGGAAGGCCGACGACTCCAAGGCAGGCACGGCGAAGATCACCGCCAACGCCGCCCAGCCCCGCAGGTGCAAGATCGTGTCAGCCAGCTGGCTCACGGCCGACCCTAGAGGACCTTGGCGAGAAACGCCCGGGTCCGCTCCTGCTGGGGATTGCCGAGCACGTCACGGGGGCGGCCCCGTTCGACCACGACACCGTCGTCCATGAACGCCAGGGTGTCGCCGACCTCCCGGGCGAAGCCCATCTCGTGGGTGACCACCACCATCGTCATCCCATCCTCTGCCAGCCCCCGCATGACGTCCAACACCTCGCCCACCAGTTCGGGGTCGAGTGCCGAGGTGGGTTCGTCGAACAGCATGAGTTTGGGCTGCATGGCGAGCGCCCGAGCGATCGCCACCCGCTGTTGCTGGCCGCCCGAGAGCTGATTGGGATAGGCCTCCAACTTCGTCCCCAAGCCGACCCGGTCGAGGAGCGACCGAGCCCGCGACTCGACCACCCCTTTCGCCTCGCCCTTGACCACAACCGGGGCCATGGCCACATTGTCCAACGCGGTCATGTGGGGGAACAGGTTGAACCGCTGGAACACCATCCCGATCTCGGCCCGCTTGGCGCACACCTCCTTGTCCTGCAGTTCGTACAACCGGCCACCGTGCTCGCGGTAGCCGACCAGCTGCCCGTCGACCGACAGCCGCCCGGCGTCGACCTTCTCCAGATGGTTGATGCAGCGCAGGAACGTGCTCTTCCCCGACCCGGAGGGGCCGATGAGACAGCACACCTCGCCCGCGGCCACCTCCAGGTCTACCCCCCGGAGCGCTTCGAGTTGTCCGTAGCGCTTGCGCACGCCTTCGGACCTGACCATCAATGCTTCCACGGCGCTCACCGACCCGGCCCGAGACGACCGGGAAGACCGGGAGGACCGGGAGGACCGGGAAGACCGGGCGGTCCGGACCGGGCAAGGACGGGCGGTTCGGACCGGGCAAGGTAGGCCCGGCGAAACCAGCGCCGGACCCGTTCGACCGGGGTCGGGGGCGGCTCGCGCAGCGCTCCTCGGGCGAAGCGACGTTCGAGGTAGTACTGCCCGACGGTGAGCACCGAGGTCATCGCCAGGTACCAGAAGCTGGCCACCATGAGCAGGGGCACGGTCTCAAAGGTGCGGCTGTAGATGTTCTGGGCCGACCGCAGCAGCTCGACGACGGTGATCGTGCTGGCGAGCGACGACGTCTTGAGCATCGAGATGGTCTCGTTGCCCATCGGCGGGATGATCACGCGCATCGCCTGGGGCAGCACGATGCGCCGCATGGTGCCCAGCCGGGTCAACCCGAGCGCCTTGGCGGCGTCGGTCTGACCCTCCTCGACCGAGAGGATGCCGGCCCGCACGATCTCGGCCATGTAGGCCCCCTCGTTGAGTCCCAACCCGAACAGGGCGGCGGCGAACGGAGTCACCGCGGTGTTGGCGTTCAGGTGGACGAACGCCGGGCCGAAGGGGATCCCGAGCGACAGCGTCGGGTACAGGTAGCTGAGGTCGTACCAGAACAGGAGCTGCACCAGCACCGGCGTGCCCCGGAAGAACCAGATGTACAGCCAGCTGGCGCTGGACACGATGGGATTGGGCGACAGGCGCATGACCGCCAACACGACGCCGAGGGCGATGCCGATCGCCATGGCCACCACGGTCAGCTCGATGGTGATGGTCACCCCGTCGAGGACGGGCCGCGACCACAAGTAGCGGCGGACCACGTCCCACTGGAAACGAGGCTGGCGCTGCGTGCCGCGTACCACTTGGGTGGCAACGAGGGTGTGGACGAACATGACACCGAGCACCACCACGGCGGCGGTGGCGACCCAGCGCCCCGGGTGGCGCACCGGTACCGCCTGGATGGACTCGCTCGGTGAACTCTCAGGAGGCCGGGTGGGCGCAGCCACGATTCCGCGGTGCCGGCTGGCGCTAGCTGGTCGCTCCGTTGATCACCGGATTGGTGATGGCACCCGACTGGACGTTCCAGTTCTGGACGACCTTGGTGTACACGCCGCTCGCCATCAGGTCTTTGAGCGCCGCCAGTACGGCGGCGGCCATCCCGTTTTTCGGGAGCGCCAATCCGTACGGCGCGGTGGCGAACGGCTGGCCGCTCACCTTGAACTGGCCCTTGGACTGCTGGACGATGTACGCCGCCACCTGGGAGTCCACGAACCCGACTTCGGCCCGGCCGGTCGAGACCGCCAGATTGGCGGCGTTCTGATCCTGGAAGACCAGCACATTGTCAGCCGGTTTGCCCGCCGACTGACAGGCCTTCACCTGGGCCTCGGCATCGCTCTGCTCCGTCGTACCGCTCTCCACGGCCACGTTGTGGCCGCACAGCGAGTCGAGGCCATCGAAGGTCGTCTTGTTTCCCGACGCAACGTAGAAGCCCTCGCCGGAGCTGAAATAGGTCACGAAGTCGACCTGCTTCTCCCGCTCCTTGGTGTCGGTGAACGACGAGGCGCCCAGATCGAACTTGCCCGACAGAAGGCCGGGGATGATGGTGTCGAAGGTGGCATTCTGCAGGTTCACGGTCAGCCCGAGCACGTGGCCGATGGCCTGGGCGAGATCGGCATCCATTCCGGTGACGGTGTGGCCGTCGGCCGCCAGGAACTCATCGGGCGCATAGGTCGCATCGAGCGCCACCGCGATGGCACCCTTGCTGCGGACGGCCGCGGGCACCAAAGCCACGGCCGCGGCATCCTTCTTCGCCGTCGCGACCGTCGACGACGCCGACTTGGTACCGCTGCTGGCACAACCGGCGGCGAGGACCGTGACTACCGCCAACCCTGCGAACCATCGCATCGGCCCCGTCCTTCCCTGGCGCGGCTGGAATGGTCGAACATCCTGCCACGCCTGCGGGGCGTGGCCTACACGCGAGGTGCGACGACCACCTCGACCTCGTTGACCGCCCGGAGGGTATTGGACACGTAACAGACCGCGGCGGCTCGAGCGAGCAGCGGCTGGAGTTGTTCGGCCGGGAGGCTCGAGGACACCTCGAGGCGCAGCGTCACGAACTTGGGACCGTCGTACTCACCCACCGCCCGCACGGACAGATCGGGCAACGTCAGGTCCCGCTTTCGGGCGACGTGGTGCACCGCCAGGGCGAAACACGACGCCAGCGACGCCAGGAACACCTCGGTCGGCTGGGGCCCGGCCCCGCCGCCGCCCGCACTTACCGGCTCGTCGATGATCAGCTCGGTGGTCCCGGTCTGTACCCGGCAGCGGTAGTCGCCCTCCCAGGTGGCCTCGACCGACAGCGTCTTGGCCAAGTCAGTGGTCGTGGCGATGGTGGCTGTGGTCGCCGTGATCGTGGTCGTGGCCCGGGGCCCGGGCGGCCAGCTGCTCGGAGCGCAGGTCCACGTCGTCGCCGCCGATCACGCCCTGGTCGAGCAGGAGCTGCTCCAGGGCGTCCTGCCAGCAGCGCCAGTAACTCCACGATTCGTCGTCGGGGGCATGCGCCGCCTCCCAGACCCCGATGGTGGCGATCAGCTGCTGGCGAAACGTCTCCCATTCGATGACGCCCGCCGCGTCCAACGCCACCGCCAAGCCGAACGCCCGGCTCTCCCAGGGCTCGGAGAACGCCAGTTCGCCGTTGCGCCGGGGTGGTGCCGCCGGGCCCTCGACGTCCAACTGAGGCGTCGTCACTGCGGCCCGGCCACCTTGGCGATGCCCACCATGGCGTCGCGGGTGACCAGGGCGGCCAGCTCCTCTTCGCTCAGGTCATCGGTACCGGCCGGTCGCTCCGGCAGGATCATGTAGCGGCACTCGGACACGCTGTCGGCCACCCGGATCTCCACGTCGGCGCCCAGGTCGAGCCCGAACTCGTGCAACACGGCCCGGGGCTCGCGCACGATCCGGGAACGGTACGCCGGGTCCTTGTACCAGCTGGGTGGCAGGCCGAGGACGGCCCAGGGGTAGCACGAGCACAACGTGCAGACGACGACGTTGTGGACCTCGCCGGTATTTTCCAGCACTTCCAGGTGCTCGGTCTGGGGTCCCTTGAACCCCAACTCGCCCACCGCGGCCGTGCCGTCGGCCAGCAGCCGTTCCCGGAACTCCGGGTCGACCCACGCCTTGGCCACCACCTTGGCGCCGTTGAGCGGGCCGACGTCGGACTCGTACATCTTGATGTAGGCGTCCATGACCTTGGGGTCGACCAAGCTGCGTTCGACGAGAATCGATTCCAACGCCTCGGTCCGCATCGAAATAGGCAACCGTTCTGAAATGCTCATGCCACCGGCTCCAAATAGCTGTCGTACAGGTCGATATTCAATACAAAGTTCTCTGCGTCGCTCCCCCAGAGATCACGGGAGCGGAACTCGACGGAGTAGACGTGCTGAATGTTTTCTCCCTCGAAATGGGCGTGGGTGTCGGGGAAGACCGCCGCCGGCTGCACCCGTCTCACGGTGCCTGTCCGGCCGCGGACATACTGCGGCAACCTCGTGTGACCCGACGGGTGAATGTCCTTGGCCCGAACAGCATCACCCGGGGAAAAACGGGGCTCGGCGGCGAGGGGCCGCAGTGAACCGCCTGCGGTCGGTTTGTAGTCGGGCCGGTGTGGCTCCGGTTCAGGCGGCTCAACGACGTCCTCGCCCAGTTGCCGGCGGGTCCGGGCGTCGACCGCCCCATCGGCGATGATGCCGCTGTCCGTCAGGAGATTTTCCGCCCCCCGCAGCCAGCGCCCGTAGTAGCCGTCGGCCAGATAGTCCATTGGCTGCAGCCGGTTCATTGAATGCCGGAATGCGTCCAGGTTGGTACCCGAGACCCGCATCGACAAGAGGGCCAGGGCGAACGCCCGCTTTTCCCAGTCCTCCTCGAACGGTCGCTCGTCTGGGGCCGGAGCCGTGACCGATCCCCAGTCCTGCATCCCGCCCATGTCATGGATACCGTCCAACTAGCCCTCTCCCATCATTCGTTCACCGACAAGATCATGCCCTCCCGGGCGCGGCGCCACGACGCGCCCTGGGGAGGCATTTTCCCAACCTGATGTTCTAGACGGTCCAGGTGTTGATCTGGAAGGCGCCCTCACGCCACGCCGTCAACGCCGCGTCGAGCACGTCGAGCGGGTTGAAGGCCTTCACGCCCGGAATAAGGTCGTCCTCCCGGAAGCCGTACAATGCGCCCATCGCGAAACGGCAGGCGTAGATGGTGGCTCCCTCTTTCAAGAGGGTCTTGATCTGATTGTTGATGGCCATGTGGCCGGGAAAGGCTTCCTTGCCGACCGACGGATAACCCCGCGTCCCCGAAGCGAGGAGCACGCCGGGTCCGTACAGGACGATATTGACGTCGAAACCCTTGCGGACCAGCCGGGTCGAGGTGAGCAAGTTGACGAGGGCGACCGAACCCTCGTAGGGAACGCTGTGGATGAAGACGAATGCCTTCTCGCCCGGGTTGGCCTTGATGTCGGGGAATACTTTTTCCTCGGCGTCGAAAAGGGTTTCGCCTTCAGCCGGAATGGGATTGTTCACTGTCTTGGGCATGCAGCCTCCTTGATATTGTCGGTTGGGGGTTAGACGGCGGGATTGTGGCGGGTCGGCGGAGTAGCCCACTCCTGGCGGTGGCTGCCCGGCATGGCGCCGATGGTGATCCGGCGAACGGACCACGGCAACCGGCGGTAGACGGGTACGAATACCTTTCGCCAGAAGAGTTCGCGGGTCCGGCGGGGCGGGGGCGGCTCGGGCAAACCGTGCTTGGCGGCCGCGCGGGCCTGGGCGTCGAGCAAGAGGTAACGCTCAGAGTTCGACCGGAGCCACCGCGGGAACGACATGATCAGGTCTTGAGCGAGTTCAACGCGTTCTGGGCTGCGACTGCGATCGGCTCGTTCAACGCGCCGATCGGCGGAGAATAGACATTCTCCATCCAAGCCAGGTCCTCCAAGGTCACTCCCGTCTTGACCGCCATGGCGAGGAAGTCCGCGCGTTCCTTTATGCCTTCGCCGCCGACCATTTGGGCGCCGATGAGCCGGTGCGTCGCGGGTTCGGCCAGCAGCTTGACGATCACCTTCTTGACGCCAGGGTAATAGCGGGCCCGGGAGATACCGGTGGCCTTGCCGACGATATAGGGCATCCCCAGAGCGTCGGCAAGGGTTTCGCCGAAGGAGACACCGCCGATCATCCACTTGCCCGCCACCATTCCCCATGGGACATAAACCGGCTGATATTTGCGCGAGCCGCCGCCGGCATTGGCCCCCGCCACCTTGCCCTGGGCGTAGGCGTGGCTTCCGGACAAACCCTGGATCGGGATATTGGTCACCCCGTGGGGCACCTCGGCGCAATCGCCGGCGGCGTACACGCCGGCAACGGAAGTCTCCATTCGCTCGTTGACGACGATGCCACCAGTGGACCCGATGCTCAGCCCCGCCGCTTGCGCGAGTGCTGTGTTGGGCTCTTTCTTGGTGCACACCACGACAAGGTCGGCGGCCAACTCACCGGCGGACATGCCGGTCATGCGCACCGCCCGGACCTGGCCTTGCTCGTCACCGAGAAAGGCGTCGATATCGGTGTTGAAATGCATCTTGACGCCCATCTCGATCCAGGAATCCTCGACCGGTGCTGCGATGTCAGGGTCGGCCACCTCCGCCAGCGCCCATGGCTGAGGGTCGACCAGATGGGTCTCGATCCCACGGTGGGCGAGCGCCGTCACCATCTCCAGTCCCAGCGGCGACGCCTCGTAGACGACAGCAGTCTTCACATCGTCGAGGATCTTGTCCCATTCCATTGCCTGGCGGATGTTCTTCACGTAGTACAGCCCACCGAGCTCGCTGCCAGGTATCCCGGGATCGGCATAGTTGAAGCCGGTGGCGACGACCAGGGTGTCCCAGTGGACCGGTGCCTGACCCTCGATGGTGACGGTGTGGGCGGCCGTGTCGATCGAAATGACCTTCGTCTGATAGTGGATGTCGATTCCCGCGTCGACGTAGGCCTGCTTGGTGGCGAGGAAGAGCGACTCGAAGTCGGGAATCTCCTTGCCGTGGACGTAGGGAATGCCGCAGGGGCTGTAGGCCGCGTCCTCGTACTCGGTGAATGCCAGGACCTCGTTGGCCTTGTCGACCGCCTTGACGGCACCGGCCGCGCCGATACCGCCCGCCCCGCCACCCACCACTACAGTCCGTCGGGCCATTAGCGCTCCATATTCACCATACGCAACCGCTGTTGACTATACTGGACGTCACCGATCGGTTGTCAACGGGAAGCTTCCCCAAGGAGAACGTCTTATGCCGGTACGTTCGGCCCGTCCGACACCGACCGCGGCGCTTGGCGACGGTGACCCGGCAGGGGTCGCTGTCGGCCGGTCCAAGGCAGCTGCCGGTACCGACGGTGGTCGGGCGTCCAATGGCAGCCGGCCCAAGGAGGACGGGGGCAGTGCCTCGGACGATCTCCACCACATCGTCAGTTCGATCGGACCCAAGCTGCGGGAGTTGCGGCTCCAGCAACGGCTGTCGATGCAGCAGCTGGCTGACCGGGCCGATGTCTCGGCGGCGGCGATCCACAAGATCGAGCGCAGCGGGATGGTGCCGACGATCACGACGTTGCTCAAGCTGGCGGGCGCCCTCGATCGTCCCGTCTCGTACTTCGTCGAGGAGGATGCCGAGGAATCAGGGCCCGTGGTGTTCACCCCGGCGACCGACCGCGGCAGCGTCTACACGTCGCACAAGGGCATCGACCTGAGCGGTATTTCCGGACCCTACGGCCGGTTCTTCGTGGCGGGTGCGATCGCGACGGTGGATGCGGGTGCCGACAGCGGGCCCAACCCCATGGAGCACCCGGGCGAAGAGCTGGTGTTCGTCCTCGACGGCTCGTTGGAATTCACGGTCGAGGAACAGCCGTTCCGCTTGCAGAAGGGCGACGCCATCCATTTTCGGACAGATCGCCGGCATCAATGGCGCAATCCGGGCACGAAGGATGCCAAGGCGGTTTGGATGGCGCTGCGGCCCGGCTAAGCAGTTTGCCTCAGGTAGTCAGCGGGTACATCTTGGCTCAACAGAGCGCATCATGTGACCCATGGAGGTCAGCAGACAATGGGTATTGGCACCAGCATTTTCCTTCTCGCAGTAGGCGCAATTCTGCGCTACGCCGTGACTGTCACCACGCAGGGGGTCAACCTGCACACCGTCGGCGACATCTTGATGGTCATCGGCGTCATCGGCATCCTCTTGTCCCTGGTGTTCTGGGGATCTTGGGGCGGCTTCGGTGGTGCCCGGCGGCGCGATCCGCTGTATCGCCGTACCGTCGTCGAGCGCGACTCCGAGGTCTATTGATCCGATCGTTTCGCGGACCGGATGCGGCGTCAGCTCATGCTGGCGCCGCATCGTCGCGTTAGCGGCCCTGCCCGACGAACCACGACACGCCGGTCTGTGCTCGTTCAGCGCCACGGCTACCTGATCGAGACCGGCTATGGAGGGGCGGGTACCAACGAAGGTGTGGCGCCAGGCGAACGGCCGAGGTCTTCGAGAGCTGCACTAGGCCGCTGAATGCAACCGCTGACGGCGAGCGGTGTTCTAGCAGGTGTGGTTGCCACCATCGCAGGATCTGACGAGTCGCTTGCGTGGCGGCTCAGCCGCGACCTCGACGGAGTGTTCGCCGAGGTGGTCGCGTGCTTCGAGGGGGCGGTGTTCACTACCGCGTTGCGGATGTCCGGCAGGGCCGCCGACGCCGAGGACCTGGCGGCGGAGACCTTCCTCCGCGCCTACGCGGCGCTCCGGAAGTATGACCCGGCACGGATCGACGAACTCCAACTCCGGCCGTGGTTGATCACCATCTGCCTCAACGCCTGGCGTAACCAGGTCCGCTCGGCAGCACGGCGCCCGGCCCCGGACGCTCGCTTGGACGTCCCGGAACCGGTGGCCTCCGGTGAGTCACCCGAGGATGGGGCGGAGCGCCACGATCAAGCGGACCGCCTCGCCAGCATGCTGCAGCAGCTTCCCGGCCGGCAGCGCAGCGCTGTGGTCCTGCGCCACATCCTCGGCCTCCCCTACGGCGAGGTCGCCCAAGTCCTCAGGTGCCCCGAGGGCACCGCCAAGTCCCACGTCTCGCGGGGCCTGGCCCAGCTTCGTGTTCTGTTGCCCGACGACCCGGAGGTGCTCCGATGACCGCGTCCCC
>JAUTXN010000194.1 GCA_030838045.1 Acidimicrobiaceae bacterium | reverse complement strand
AGGGCAATCGCGACCGCGACCGCGGCGGCGACGGGCCGGCGGTGCTCACCTTTGGTCGCCTGTTGCCAGATGGGTCTCAGGCGGTCCTCGGCTTGCTCCACTTCCGCCCCGCCCAGCCGTTCGAGGTCGCCCAGCCGACCGCGCACCTCGCCCAGCGCCCGCGAGACCGAACCCTCAATCGGCGGTTCCACGTCCGCCGGTGCCTGCAGGGGTGGCTGCACCACTGCCTGTACCACTGGCTGTGCCGGTGCCGGCACCACTGGCTGCGTCGCCGCGGATTCGGCATCGGCGGGCGAGGGGGAAACGGTCGAACCAGACGTCGGATCGTCGGAACCACTCATCCCCCTACTTTGCCCTACGGGCGTATCGGTCAGCGGCCCCGGCTGTCGGGCTCACTAGGCTGCCATCCCACCGTGGCCACCTACCTCGACCGTATCCTGGCCGCGCATCGGGCCACGGCCGCGGCTGACCCCCGACCCATCGACGCCCTCGTGCGTCAGGCCGAAGCTGCGCCGGGACATGGGCCCAGGGGTTTCAAGCGTTCCATCGAAGCCGACCTGGCCGCCCTGGGCGGCTCCGAGGGGCGGGTTGCGGTCATTGCAGAGATCAAACGCCGGTCGCCCTCAAAGGGGGACCTGGCCATCGAATTGGTTCCCGACGTTCAAGCCAAGGCGTACCAGGAGGGAGGGGCTGCGTGCCTTTCGGTTCTGACCGACCGGGAGTTCTTCGGAGGTTCGCCGGAGGACCTGATTTCGGCTCGGGCAGCCACCGACTTGCCGGCGTTGCGGAAGGATTTCACGGTCGGCCCGGCTGATATCTGCGACGCTCGCTTGATGGGCGCCGACGCGGTCCTTCTCATTGCGGCTGCCCTTTCCCCACCTCTGCTCAAGGAACTGGCGGCTCTGGCCTCCCACCTGGGGCTCGACGCCCTGGTCGAGGTGCACGACGAGGCCGAGGTGGATATCGCACTGGCCGCCGGGGCGACGCTCATCGGCGTGAACCAACGGGACCTCGTCACCTTCGAGGTGGACACGGGGCGGGCGGTGCGCGTCGCCGCCTCCATCCCCGGTGGTGTCGTCCGGGTGGCGGAGTCGGGGATCGGCGGGCCTGACGATGCCCGGCGGCTGGCCGATGCCGGGTATCACGCCGTGCTGGTGGGTGAGGCCCTGGTGCGCTCGGGTGACCCGGCGCGAGCCGTGGCCGCGCTGCGGGGGGCGTGATGTTCGTCAAGATCTGCGGGACGACGAGCGAGGAGGACGCGCTCTTGGCCGTGGCCATGGGCGCCGACGCGGTCGGGTTCATCTTCGCCCCGTCAACCCGGCAGATCGCCCCCGGTCTGGCCCAGGACATCGTGAAGCGGCTTCCGCCGGAGATCCTGACCGTTGGGGTGTTCCGCAACGAACTGCCCGAACGGGTCGTCGACATCTGCACGTTCGCGGGCCTGAAGGCGGCCCAGCTGCACGGCCGCGAGCAGCCCGAACAGGCCCGCTGGGTTCGGGGCCGGCTGCGCTGGGTGATCCAGGCGTTCGCGGCCGGCGATCCTGCGGTCACCCGCGCCGCGGAATACGGCGTCGACGCGGTGCTGCTCGACAACCCGACACCGGGCTCGGGCGAGGTATTCGACTGGAAGCTGGCGGGGGAGGCGCCGACCGGAACCCGGCTGATCGTTGCCGGCGGGCTCACACCGGAGAACGTGGGCGCGGCGGTGGCGGCCGTCCAGCCATGGGGTGTCGACGCCGTGAGCGGCGTGGAGAAGGAACCGGGTCACAAGGATCCAATCAAGCTGCGAGCGTTCGTGGCCGCCGCCCGGGCGGCGTCGGTAGGGCCCTACGAAGGCGACGAGGACGACCGGCCCTACGACTGGCAGGAGGAGGGATCGTGACGGCACTAGCCGGTGCCGCTGGTGCGCCCGGTGCGCCCGGTGCGCACGACGCCGCCGGTGCGCCTGGTGCCGCTGGTGCCGCCGGTGCCGCTGGTGCGCCCGGTGCCGCTGGTGCGGCCGGGCGCGGCATCGGGATGGGCGAGCCGTCGGCGGACGGGCGCTTCGGCGAGTTCGGTGGCCGGTATCTCCCCGAGTCGCTGATGCCCGCGTGCACCCAACTGGAGGCGGCGTTTCGGGCCGCCTGGGCCGATCCCGCCTTCCACGCCCGGTTGGACGCGTTGCTGCGGGACTACGCCGGGCGGCCCACGCCGGTCACCGAATGCCTGCGGCTGTCGGAACGCCTCGGCGTCCGGGTGCTGCTCAAGCGCGAGGACCTCACCCACACCGGATCGCACAAGATCAACAACGTGCTCGGCCAGGGGCTCCTGACCGTCGGCATGGGCAAGGGTCGGATCATCGCCGAGACGGGCGCCGGCCAGCACGGCGTGGCCACCGCCACCGCCGCCGCGCTGTTCGGCCTCGACTGTGTCGTGTACATGGGCGAGGTGGACACCGAACGTCAGGCGCTCAACGTCTTCCGTATGAAGCTGCTCGGCGCCGAGGTGCGACCGGTGCGCTCGGGCAGCCGCACCCTCAAGGA
>JAUTXN010000193.1 GCA_030838045.1 Acidimicrobiaceae bacterium | reverse complement strand
CGGGCGCGGTGTTCCCGGGGTGGTGCACGGGATGAAGTCGTACCTGCTGCAGGACGAGTACGGGCAGGTCAGCGAGGCCCGTTCGATCTCGGCCGGCCTCGACTACCCGGGGGTGGGCCCGGAGCATTCGTACCTGGCTGCTGCGGGGCGGGCGAGCTATGTCCCGGCGGACGATGGCGAGGTGCTGGTGGCGCTGCAGGTGCTGGCCGAAACGGAGGGGATCATTCCCGCCCTCGAGCCGGCCCACGCCATCGCATGGGTCCTGCGGGCGTCGGCCAGCGGGGAGATCCCGACCGGCTCGACGGTCCTCGTCACCATGTCGGGTCGGGGCGACAAAGACGCCGAACAGGTCATGGGGCTGCTCGGATGAGCGAGACTCAGGTGGCGGCGGTCGCCCCAGCGACTGTGGGTGTGGGCCTGGTGCCGCTCGAGGCGAGCCTGCGGGCCGCCCGCGATGGCGGTCGCAAGTTGTTGGTGCCGTACGTGACCGGAGGGCTGGGTTCCCACTGGGTCGAGGTGCTGCAGGCCATGGTGGCCAACGGCGCCGACGCGGTCGAGATCGGGATCCCCTTCTCCGACCCGGTCATGGACGGGCCGACCATTCAGGAGGCATCGCTGCGGGCGCTGCAGTTGGGCGCCACGCCGCCGGGCATCCTCTCGGAGTTGCGCCGGGTGCGCGTCGAGGTGCCGCTCATCGCCATGACGTATTACAACCTCGTCTTCCGAGGCGGCCACCGGCGCTTCGCCCACAACCTGATCGAGGCGGGGGTGGCGGGGATCATCCTTCCCGACGTCCCGCTCGAGGAGCTGGGTGACTGGTCGCGAGCGGCGGACGAGGCAGGGGTGGAAACCGTGCTGCTTGCCGCCCCGATCACGCCCGACGACCGAATGGCCGAGCTGTGCCGGCGTTCCCGGGGCTTCGTGTACGGGGTGAACCTGATGGGGGTCACCGGTGAGCGCAGCGCCGTCGCATCGTCGGCCCGGCGACTGGCCGAGCGGCTGAAGGCGGCGACC
This sequence comes from Acidimicrobiaceae bacterium, assembly GCA_030838045.1. Taxonomy (GTDB): domain Bacteria; phylum Actinomycetota; class Acidimicrobiia; order Acidimicrobiales; family Palsa-688; genus JALYXV01. Next base: position 14,326 of record JAUTXN010000193.1, on the reverse strand, counting down.
GACAAGCCGGTGCTGATGGGCTTCGGCGTGTCCACGCCCGAGCAGGCGGCGGAGGCGGCGTCGTATGCCGACGGCGTGATCGTGGCATCGGCGCTCATGCGACTCCTCCTCGACGGCGCCACCCCCGAACGCGTCGGGGACCGCGTGGCCGACCTGCGCGCCGCCCTCGACGCCACTTGACTCGCTCGATCTAATCCATCACTGGGAAAAGGCGAGGATGGTCTTGACGTCGTCGGCTTGGCGGACATAGGCGTCGCGCCAGTTGTCGAGGGAAGCCGAGCGCGTGATCAGTCGGGACAGCCAACTTTCATCCGCTTGGGCCAGCGCCGCCGCTCCCGCTTCGTAGTGGCGCCGGTTGGCGTTGACCGATCCGAACACCACGTCGTTCTGCAGCACCATCGACCGGTTGAGCAACCCGGCATCGACGTCGAATGTGCGTCCCCCACTCGACACCCCGGTGAGGCACACGATGCCGTCGGCCGTGCTGTGGGTCATGGCATCGAGGACCAACTGGGCCACGCCCGTGCACTCGATGACGACGTCGGGTGCGATACCGACCTCGGCGATGGTCCCGTGGTGGTAGGTCGCCCCGATGTCGGCAACCAGTTGGGGCTTGAGGCCTTCGGTCACCCGGTCGAGGACGTGGGTTTCGAGACCCCGTTGCCGCGACAGCAGCGCCGCCAGCAGGCCGATCGGTCCCGCCCCGGTGATGAGGACCGTCGACGGTTGCCACTGGGCGCGCCGGCCGATGCGCTCGATGTGATCCCAGGCTTTGGCGACCACTGTGGTCGGCTCGAGCAGTACCCCGAGGCGCCCGAGGCTCGGGTCGACCTTGACGGCGTACTCGGGATGGATCCGGTAGCGCTCGGAGGCGTAGCCGTGGCGCTCCTTGATGCCGCGCTCGGTGTACTGGCCGTTGCGGCACATGTCCCACTCGCCGACGGCGCAATTGGCGCAGGGCACCGGGTCGGGCCGACGGACGATTCCCACCACCAGGTCTCCGGGGTGCAATCCCGAGTCCTCGGGCGCCTCCATGACCCGCCCGAGCGACTCGTGACCGATCGCCAGGCGGGTCTCGCCCGGGGGTGCCCAGCCGTAGTCGCCGTTGATGATCTCCAGGTCGGTACCGCACACCCCCACCGCCAAGGTCTCGACCAGGACCGGTCCGTCGGAGGCGGGGGGTTCGGGAAGCTCGGTCAGATCGACCGAGTCCTTTTGCAAGGGGATGACCGTCACGGCGCGCACAATCCCAGAGCGTACGCCAAGTAAGCTCGAACGTATGTTCGAACTGAACCGGCAACAACGCCAGGCCGTGGCCCACCGGGGCGGACCGTTGCTGGTCCAGGCGGGTGCGGGGACCGGCAAGACCGGCACCCTGGCCAGCCGGGTGGCCGACCTGATCGAGGGCGGGGTGCCCCCCGGGCGGATCTGCCTCCTGACCTTCACCCGTCGGGCGGCACAGGAAATGCTGACCCGGGCTGGGCATCTGACTACTCCGGGCGCCGCCGCCCAGGTGTGGGGTGGCACCTTCCACTCGGTGGCCCACCGGGTGTTGCGGCTGCACGGCCGGCGGCTCGGATTGAGCCCGGGGTTCAGCGTTCTCGACCAAGGCGACGCCGCGGAGGTGCTCGGACTGGTGCGCCACGATGTCCTGGCCGCGGAAGCGGCCCGTCGGACCAGCGCACCGCGTACCACCCCGCCACCGGGGCCACGGCAGGGGGGTGCACCCGGGGGTGGCGCGGGTGGCCGGCGGTTTCCCCGACCGGACACCCTGGCGTCGATCTACAGCCGGGTCGTGTCCACCGCCGAACCGCTGTCGTCGGTCGTCGAGCGGGATTTCCCGTGGTGCCGCCAGGAGGTGGCGGGCATCCGGGCGATATTCGAGGGGTACACGGCCCGCAAGCGGGCCCGGCAGATGCTGGACTTCGAGGATCTCCTGCTGGCGTGGCGGGGCATCGGGTCCGCCACGGCCGGAGCGGAGTTGCTGGCGGGACTCTGGGACCAGGTGCTGGTCGACGAGTACCAGGACACCAACGCGCTGCAGGCCGACATCCTGGCGTTGTTGCGTCCCGACGGCACCGGGTTGACCGTCGTCGGCGACGACGCCCAGGCGATCTACGGCTTCCGTGCCGCGACGGCCCGCAACATGGACGTCTTCGTCGCCCGGTTCCCGGGCACGACGGTCGTGCGGCTCGAGGAGAACTACCGCTCGATCCCCCCGATCCTGGCGGTCGCCAACGCCATCATGGCGGTTGCGACCGGCGGGGGCGATGCCAAGGTGCTCTGGTCGCAGCGGGCCGGATCGGGCCGACCGCGGCTGCGGATCTGTGAAGACGAGGCGTTCCAGGCCGAAGCGGTGTGCGATTCCGTCCTGGCCCACCGCGACGATGGGGTTATGCTGCGCCGCCAAGCGGTCCTGTTCCGGGCCTCGCATCACGCCGACCTCGTCGAGCTCGCCCTCGCCCGGCGGAACATCCCCTACGTCAAGTACGGCGGCCTGCGGATCCTCGAAGCGGCCCATGTCAAGGACCTGGTGGCGCTGCTGCGCCTGCTGGACAACCCGTGGGACGAGGTGGCGTGGTTCCGGATCCTGCCCCTCCTCGAGGGCGTGGGTCCGGCGACCGCCAGGCGGGTCATGGCCGATCTCGGGCTGCCGTCCGCGGCCCCGGCGGCCCCGGCGGCCCCGGCGGCCCCCACGGGGCCAGCGGCGCCTGGCTCGGCCGCAGGCGCTGGCTTGGCCCCGGCCGCAGGCGCTGGCTCGACAATTGCGTGGGCGCCCAGCGACCCTGCCACGTCCCCGCTGGCCCGCCTCCTCGCGGTGGCGCCCCGTGTGCCGGAGGCGGCGGCCGACGCCGTGGCTGGCCTCCGATTGGCCCTGGGCGAGTGCGCCGACAGTTGCCTTCCCGGCGGGGCGACCCCCGCGCCTGGTGTCCAGGTCGAACGGCTCAGTCGCTGGCTGGCCCCCGTCATCGCACGCAAGTACTCGTCCCCCGCCGCCCGAATGTCGGACCTCGACCAGCTGGCCGGTGTCGCAGCCGCGTATCGAGACCGGGGCCAGTTCGTGGCCGAGCTCACGCTCGACCCGCCCGTGGCGACCGGTGATCTGGCCGGCCCGCCCCTGCTCGACGAGGACTGGCTGGTGTTGTCGACGGTCCACTCGGCCAAGGGCGGTGAATGGGATGTGGTCCATGTGATCCACGCCGCCGACGGCATGTTCCCCTCGGACATGGCGTGTGGCGATGCCGAGAGCATCGAAGAGGAACGGCGGCTCATGTACGTCGCCGTGACCCGGGCCCGCGACGTGCTCGAGATCAACCTGCCCCGGCGCTACCACGTGGCGCGGGAGCAGTTCCGGCGGCTGTCGGACCGCCATCTGTACGCCCAGGTAAGCCGGTTCCTCACCGATGAGGTGCTGGCCCTGATGGACGTCGAGCACGCTGGACCACCGGTCCCCACTGACGAGGGCGCCTCGTGCGCCCCGGCTTCGGGGGTGAGCGAGGCGGCCGGGATGGAACTGGTGGATCAGTTTCTGAGCGGGCTGTGGGCCTAGTCTGAACACCCATGGGGGCGCCGGCTGTGAGCGACGTCGCCACCGCGCGGAGGCCCGGCCTGGTATGGATCTACCGGGCCCGGACCGACCTCTTGATCTCACTGTGTTGGGTCCCGCTCTTCGTCATCGGCCACCAGCTTGCAATCGGCACTGGCGTCCACGCCGACTCCCGGGTTCGCTGGGCGGTGGCCGCGGCGCTGTTCGTCAGCTTCCTCCACCAGCCCTTGACCTTTGCCCTGGTCTACGGCGACCGGCATCAGTTCGCGCAACGCAGAAGACTCTTCCTCCTGGCCCCGCCGATCACCATCGCGGTGATCGCAGCCGCCGTGGCGCTCCACCTGTGGGTCGTCATACCGATCGCGGCGTTGTGGAACACCATCCACACCCTCCAGCAGCGCTACGGCCTGTCACGCATCTACGCCCGCCGGTCCAAGTACGGATCGGCCCGGCTGGACCGCTGGGTTCTCTATGTCTGGATGACGGCGGCGGCCCTGGTCGTGGCGTCGCGCCGCGAGACGCTGGCGTTGGTGCAGCGGGTCGGCCTGGCGGGGGTCAACGGGGCCGGGGTGCGGTTGCTCACCGACGCCCGCCCGGTGGCCATGCTGCTCTTGATCCCGGTCGGGGGGGCGGCGTTGATCCTGGCGGGTGCCATCGTGCGCCAGGAGCTGGCGGCCGGCGTCGGGGCCAACCCGGCGAAATGGCTGTACCAGGCGGCGTCGCTCGCACTGATTGCCAGCATCGCCATCGATCCCATCGCGGGCTTCATCGCCTATGTCGGAGCCCATGCCATCGAGTACGGGGTGGTGGTGTACAAGACCACCGAGTCCCGTTACGGGGGCCAACGTGACCGCTCGACGCTGCTGGGCCAGGTCGCGTGGTCGGCGTGGGGCCGGGTTGCGGCCATGGCGGTGGCGGCCTTCGGTGCGCTGGCCGTCGCCAGCCGGTTGCACGGCGACGCCGGCAACGTGGTGCTGTTCACCGTCGGCGCGTTGCATTTCCTCTACGACGGTTTCATCTGGAAGCTGCGAAAGCCCGCGGTGGCCGCCGACTTCGCCATCCGTACCTAGCAACACCCATCAACCGCGGTGGCCGCGCCCGGGCAGAACGGGCGGCTACTTGGGTTCGGGCGCCCCCCGGCTGCGCTGCAACACCCAGCCTTCGCCCCGCACCCCTCGGATCTCCAGGCCCAACGGCGCGATGTAGCGACGTAGGCGGTGAAGATGGACCCGGAGGGCATTGCTACTGGGATTACCCCCGGGCCAACCCTCGCTCAGCAGGTCCCGTTCCGCGACCACGCCTTCGCTGGTGGCCAACAGCCGCCGGGCCAACCGCTCGTGGATCGGGGACAACTGGACCCACGACCCGCGAAACAGCAGCCGGCCGTGATTGTCGACAACCGGGGCCGTCTCCTCGTCCGCCCGCCGGCGCAGGCCGCTCAGCCGGGCGCGAACATCGCGTTCGTCGCCCGGCAGGCGGACCCAATCCTGGAGAACGTCCCCCGCCTCAGGGGGATCGGCCGCTGGGGCGACCAGCAAGAGGCGGGGGACACGTTGCTCCGCCAAACGAGTGATTTCGTCGCGCTGCTCGGGCCAGTGGACGACGACGACGTCAGCCACCTCGAGCCTCGGCGGCCGGGCCCGATCGGTTGACGTGACACAGACGACCCGGCAGGTGCATCAGACGGCTTCGTCCCCGAGTTCCCCCGTTCTGACTCGCATCAGTCGATCCAGGTCGACCGCCCAGATCTTGCCGTCGCCGATCTTGCCGGTGCGGGCCGCCTCGGCGATCAGATCGACGATCTTGTAGGCCTGGCTCGAGTCCACGATGACCTCGATCTTGACCTTGGGGACGAACTCGGTCTTGTATTCGGCACCCCGGAACACCTCGGTTTTGCCGCCTTGGCGCCCGAATCCCTGGACCTCACTCACCGTGAGCCCGCCGACCCCGGAGGCCCGCAATGCCTCTTTCACCTCCTCCAACTTGAACGGCTTGATGATGGCAGTGATCAGATAAGGCACGACGCTTTTTCTCCTCGCTGGGGTTGGCGGGTGGCCGCAAGCGACCTATACGGGTGAGCTCTCGGGGCCTACGGGTGAGCTCTCGGGGTCGATTGTCTCCACTTGGGTGACGACCGGCTCCTTGGCGCCGTTCCTCGGGGACAGGTTGGGGGGAGCGCTGTATGTCATTCCCTGTCCGAACTCGACGTGATACGCCGCTGTTCCGTGCTCATGCAGGTCGAGCCCTTCCAGCTCGCCGTCCCTGGACACCCGAAGGGTCCAACTCCCAGGAATCATCTTTATGAGCTTCATGACCAGCAACGCCAAGCCGCCCACGACTACTACGCACGTCATGCTGCCGATGAACTGGGACCGCAACTGGGCGGTGCCGCCGCCGTAGAACAGTCCCGTGACAACCGTCGAGGTGTCCGTCCCGGTGGGCGTCGGTATGCCGTACTGCCCGGTCGCCAACAGCCCCAAGCTCAAGGTGCCCCAGATGCCGGCAAAGCCGTGCACCGCCACTGCCCCGATGGGGTCGTCCCAGCGCCGCCATTCCATGAAGTCCATCCCGAGCGGTACCACGATGCCCGCCACCGCCCCAATCACGATGGCACCGAAGGGTGAGACCCAGTAACACGGACAGGTGATGGCGACCAGCCCACCGAGGAAACCGTTCACCGAGATGCTCAAGTCCCATATCTTCGTCTTGCGGTAGACGAAGAGCACCGCCATCATGCCGCCGCCACAAGCCGCCAGCGTGGTGTTGGCGGCGACCCGCCCGATCCCGACCCAGTCCATCGCCGACAGCGTCGAGCCAGGGTTGAAGCCATACCAACCGAACCACAGGATGACCCCACCGATGGCGCCCCACGTCAGGTCATGAGGAGCCAGGGGGCCGCCGCCGTCACGCTTGAACACCCGGCCCAAGCGAGGTCCGAGGACGATGCAGCCCGCCAGTGCAATGAAGCCGCCGACCGTGTGCACAACGGTAGAGCCAGCGAAGTCACGGAAGACGGTGCCGCCGGCCAAGCCGTGGAACCAACCCATGGTATTCCCGAGCCATCCGCCCGGCCCCCAGACCCAATGGCCGAAGATCGGATAGAAGAATCCCGATACGAGCGTGCTGTAGATGATGTCGCCTTTGAATCCTGTCCGTCCGACCATGGCCCCCGAGGTGACGGTCGATGCTGTGTCGGCGAAGGCGAACTGGAAGAGAAAGAAGGCGAGGAATGCCACCGACGATGTCTTATATGCCGGTGTCATCCCGTGCAGGAAGAAATACTCGTGGCCGATGAGCCCGTTGCCGGATCCGAACTGGAACGCGAACCCGATCGCCCAGTACAGGAGCCCGCACAGACAAGTGTCGAACACGCACTCCAAGAGAACGTTGACCGTCTCCCGTGAGCGGGCAAATCCGGCTTCGAGACCCATGAATCCGGCCTGCATAAAGAACACCAAGAAGGCTGTCACCAAGACCCATACGGTGTTAGCCGAACTGACCAGTTGGTCGGTATTGACTGCGGCTTGGCGGACCAATGGCGCCGCGTGAGCGGAGCTCTCGAAGTACCACGAGACGCCCTTCATGATGCCGAAAATCGACATCAAGCCGATCATTTTTCCGGCCATGATCGTGGCGATCAGTTTGCGGGTGTCTTTCTGCTTGAAGCGCTGCAGGCGGGATCTGATCATGGCTGAGGACGGTACGAAGGACGTCTTTCGCCTTGGTGTCCACCGCGTTAGCGCTGAGGGTCAATCGTCTTTACGAAATCTTTATGGGCCCTCGGTATGCCAGCATGTTGGCTTGGCTGCCTCCTCGCGCTCCGCGCCACCGACCGAGGTGACCGAGGCCAGGGCCCGGTTGCGAGCCGATACCACGCTCACTGGCGCCGCGTGGTGCCGGGCCCACAGCGACCTCGTCGACACCTGGCTGACGCGGCTGCTGGCCGACGCGGCGCCCGGCGCGACGGGCGCGACGGGCGCCACCGGCGTGGCCCTGGTGGCAGTGGGCGGATACGGGCGCCAGGAACTGTGCCCCGAGAGCGACATCGACCTGATGCTGCTCCACGAGCGCAAGGCCAACCAGGCCCAGGTGGCGGCCGTCGCCGACCGCATCTGGTACCCCATCTGGGACGAGGGGTACCACCTCGGCCACAGCGTGTGCACCGTCCGCCAGGCTCTCTCGCTGGCCTCCGACACCCTCGAAACCGCCACCGCCCTGCTCAGCGCCCGCCACCTTGCCGGTGACGCCGGCCTGAGCGACCAGCTGATCACCGGGGGCCGCCAGAACTGGGAAAAGCGGGACAGCCGGTGGCTGACGGCCCTGGCGGCCGGCGTGGCCGAGCGACACGAGCGCACCGGCGAGGCCGCCTTCCGGCTGGAGCCCGACCTGAAGGAGGCACGGGGCGGCCTGCGCGATGTCCACGCCTTGACCTGGGCCCAGGCGGCCCGGGCCATCCTGCTGGACTACGACGAGGAACCGCTCGCCTCCGCCTACTCGGTCCTGCTCGACGCGCGGGTCGAACTCCAGCGCCGCACCGGTCGGGCGGCCAACGTCCTCGTCCTCCAGGAGCAGGAAGGTGTCGCCCGGGCACTGGGCTTCGACAACGCCGACCAACTGATGGGCCGTATCGCCGAGGCGGCCCGGCGCATCGCCTGGACCAGCGACGACACGTGGCGGCGGGTGACCTCGACTCTGCGGGGCCCGCTGACCCGAACCGGTCTGCAGCCCCGGCTGCTGGCGCCGGGCGTGGTGCTCCGCGACGGCGAGGTGACGCTGACCCCCGACGCCGTCGCGGCCGAGGACCCGACGCTGGCCCTGCGGGTCGCGGTGGCCGCGGCCCAGCACGCCAGCGTGATCGAACGCCACACCCTGGAGCACCTGGCGGCCGAATGGCCCGGCCTGCCCGAGCGATGGCCGGCCGAGGCCACGACACTCTTCATCGCCCTGCTCTCCGCCGGCCACGCCGCCATCCCCGTCATCGAGGCGCTCGACCACACGGGGGTCTGGGACCGGATCATGCCCGAGTGGCGGGCGGTGCGGTGCCGCCCCCAGCACAACGCCTACCACCGCTTCACCGTCGACCGGCACCTGCTCGAAACGGCGGCCAACGCCGCCGGGTTGACCGACCAGGTGGAGCGGCCCGATCTGCTGGTGCTCGGGGCGCTCCTGCATGATCTGGGGAAAGGCCACCCCGGTGACCACAGCGAGGTCGGCGTGGGCTTTGCCCGGGTCGTCGGCACCCGCATGGGTTTTTCCGACGAGGACGTCGAAACCCTCGAGAGCCTGGTGCGCCACCACCTGCTGCTCCCCGACGTGGCCAGCCGGCGGGACCTCGACGATCCCGTCACCATCGAACGGGTCGCCGAGGCGGTGCTCACCGTGGAGCGGGTGCGCCTGCTGGCCGCCCTGACCGAAGCCGACTCACTGGCCACCGGGCCGTCGGCGTGGAGTCCATGGAAGGCGGGCCTGGTGGCGACGCTGGCCGAGCGGGTCGAAGAGGTGTTGGCGGGCAGCGACCAACCCCGCCCGCCGGGGCGGGGCCGGGTCAGCGGCGGCTCGGCGTTCCCGTCGCCCCAGCAGCTGGCGTGGCTGGAGCAGCCTGGCCGGCACATCGACGCCACCGGAGACGTTCTCACCGTCGTGACCGGCGACCGGCCCGGGGTGTTCAGCCGGGTCGCCGGGGTGCTGGCCCTGCATGGCCTCGATGTCATTGCGGCCTCGGCCCAATCGACCGATGCGGGGCGGGCGTTGGCTGAGTTCCGGGTCGTCGATCATGTCCGCGACGCCGTGCCGTGGCCGCGGGTCCTGGCCGATCTCGATCGGGCCCTCGACGGCCGGCTGGCGCTCAGCGCCCGAATGGCGGAGCGGGTCCGGACCTACGACCGGCCCGGCCCCTTTTCCCGCCGGCCGACCGTGGCCGCGGTCACGTTCGACAATGCCGCGTCGACCTCGGCGACGGTCATGGACGTCCATACGGTGGATCGCGTCGGCGTGTTGTACCGGGTGACGCGGGCGATGGCCGAGCTGGACCTGGACATCCGCTCGGCGCGGGTCCAGACCCTCGGGCCCGAAGTCGTCGACTCGTTCTACGTGCGCGACGACCAGGGCCAGAAGGTCACGGGCCACGACTGCCTGCGGGAGATCGAACGGGCCGTGCTCCACGCGGTGGGGTAGCGGATCAGGGCAGCGGCGCGACGCCTGCGGCTGTCATGGACTCTCAGCCTCGACGGCGCTCCACGTCGCCGACAGATCCCGTTGCGGTAGCCCAAGCGGGGACGCCGCCCGGCGGGAGGCCACGGATGCCTCGGCCAGGAACGAGGTGACGGCCTTCCCCGTGGCGCCCCCGGCCCGTCGTTTCCACTGCGCGAGCAACGAGTCGGACGATTCTGAGGGCCCGGCCGAGACCAACTCGGCGAACTCGGAGAGGGTCCACGGTTTCGGTCCGGCCAGTTCGACCAGGCCCGCACCGATCTGTCCTTCGGCGGCCGCCTGGACCACGTCGAGCAGGTCCTCCACGTGTACCGGATGCACCGCCGGGTCGGTGCCGGAGTCGAGGTCCTGGTGGTAGCGGCGCAGGGCCTCCACGAACGGACCGGGGTTGGCGGGGCTGCCCACGGGGTGGCCGGTGCGCACGATCGTGACGTGACGGCACACGTTGGCGGCGCTGTGCTCGAGGGCTCGCAGCGCGTCGAGGTAGGGGTTGGGACCCTCGGGTCCGAGCCGGCTGACCACGACGACTCTCGGGACCTTGGCGGTGGAGGCGGCGACGAAGGTCATACGCCCGGCGCTGGCTCCCACGTCGTTGGCGGGCGAAGCCGATCCCGGCATCAGCATCGGGAGGTGGATGACCGCATCGACGCTTCGGACCAGCGAGGTCCCCGGTCCGAGGTCGTGCACATTCACGTCGGCGGCACTGAGGCGGGCGATGAGCATGGGCCGCAGCCACGAGTCCGGTCCGCTGATGGCGACGGTGTAGCGCGTGTTGTTCATGGAGGTTCTCCTTGGGAAGAGGGCTTGGAACGAAGGGGCCGCGCGTCGAAAAGGGCGCGTCAAGCGGGCGATGGGTTGAGGACTGCCGAGCGACGCGTGAAGGCGCGGCGATTTGGCGGCGTCTCCGGCGCGCCGGGTCCCGCAGTGAGACGGGCTAGACGATCGGTGTCAGACGGTGACTGGCGGTCCGCGCACGGATGCCGCGCCCGCTTTCCAAGCCCGCGCGGTCCGGGTGGCCGTCGGCGGAATGCCCCGGCGGCGGGGGAGGGCCGCCAGGCCGACCAGGGCGCTGAGTACGAAGATCGACAGCCGGATGCTGGTGCCGCTTCGCCGGCCCTGGATATCGGTGGACGTCAGCGCGGCCGGGGGGGTGGCCGCCTCGATCCCCGCCGGGGCGATCGCCGGGGTCACCGAGTGTCGCGCCGAGGCGATTTCCGTCCTGCCGGCGACGATGATCCCGGCGAGGATCGAGACGCTGATAACCGCGGTGATCAGCGCCCGACGCCCGGAAGCCATCTGCTTACCGTACCGCGCCGGTGGGCGCGGGCCGCACCGGCCCGCGGTGGCGCCGGGGGGCAGAATCAGTCGGCCGCCAGCAGGGTGTACTCGGGATTCAACATCTCGAGATGGCCCCCGCGCTGGCCCACCACGGCGTGGGCCGACAGATACGTCCCGGGGGCGATGCCCGGTATGTGGCGACGCCCGAGGAACACCACCCGTACATCGCCGGTCCCGTCCACCAGGGTGACCTCGACGGTCGCCACGCCGTCGCGGGGCTGCACGCGCACCTGGCGGACCCGGCCCGCGACCGTGGCCCGGTCGCGGTGCGACAGGCTGCCGATGGGGACGGTGCCGGACGGCACGGCCAGGGTGCTCGGCAGCAGCGTCGCCTGCAGCGCCTCGGACTTGGCCTTGGTGGCCCGCTTGGACGCCTTGGTGGGGGTGGTGGTGTCGGCTCGGGGCGCGCTGTTGCGCCCGAGGTGGTAGGGCATGAGCGTGACGCCCACGTGGGGGACATCGGAGAGGGCCTCTGCGATCTGATGGGCGGTGCGGTCGTGCAGCAGCCGGTGCCAGGTGCCTCCGTATTCGACGCGGGGGAGCAGCACCGTGAGCTCCGTCTCCTTCTCGTCGAGGACCTCGGCCACCAGATTGACGGCCGCCCGGGCCAGCCGGCGGTCGGGGCATTCGACGATGTCGAGGGGGATGCCGGAGAGGCCGAGGTCGCACCAGGCCTGGCGGAGTTCGGCGGCGCGGTCCATGTCGATGGCGAAGTGGACGGCCCGCAGTTCGTCGGGCGAGATACTCCGGGCGTAGCGAATTGCCTGGGCTGCCGCCAGGTCCAGCTGATCGACGAAGATCAGGACGATGTGACCCCTCCGAATCGGGGCCACCGCGGCCCGGGGGGCATTTTCCCGAAGTTCCGCCGCTTCGGCGACGTACTGCCGGTTGAGTCGCAACAGGATCACCACGAGGACCGGTACCGCCACGATCACGACCCAGCCGCCCTCGTTGAACTTGGTCAGGGCGATGATCACGTCGACCACGAGCGACAGCACCGCGCCGAAGCCGTTGATGGCCATACCCCGGCGCCACCCGGGCTCCCGGCGGGTCAGATGGTGCTTCGCCATTCCCGCCTGGGACAACGTGAAGCTGGTGAATACCCCGATGGCGTAGAGCGGTATCAGGCGGCTGACCTTGGCGTCGGTGGCGACCACCAGCACGCTGGCCCCGAGGGCCAGGGTCAGGACGCCGTTGGAGAACACCAGGCGGTGGCCACGCTTCGTGAGCTGGCGGGGCATGAACCCGTCGGCGGCCGCGAAGCTGGCCAGCCTCGGGAAGTCGGCGAAGCTGGTGTTGGCCGCCAGCACCAGGATCAGGGTCGTCCCGATCTGCAGCAGGTAGAACAGCACATGGCCGCTCGGGCCCCGGCCGTACACCGCCTTTCCGACCTGGGAGATCACCGTGGGTGTGCCCTTTTCGAAGGGGGCGGAATGGATCTTCGCGGCCAGTATTGACAGCCCGATGAACATGACCCCGAGCAGCGATCCCATCCAGACGAGCGTCGTGCGGGCGTTGCGCCATGAGGGCTCACGGAAGGCAGGCACGCCGTTGGAGATGGCTTCCACGCCCGTGACCGCGGCGCCGCCGGATGCGAAGGCGCGCAGCACCACGAACAGCGCCGCCCCCATGAACAGCCCGTTGCCCGCCCCTCCGACGTGCACCAGGCCCGGGTGATTGAGGCTTTGCTGGGGCAAGCCGCCTCGCACCAACTGGATGCCACCCCACACCAGCAGGACCAACATGTTGAGCAGGAAGAAGTAGGTGGGTACGGCGAAGACCTTGCCCGACTCCTTCACGCCCCGGAGGTTGCCGAAGGCGATGATGGCGATGAAGGCGATCGAGATGGGCACGACGTAGGGCTGGAGGCCGGGGATGGCCGAGGCCATGGCCGCGGTGCCCGCGGCCACCGAGACCGCGACGGTCAAGATGTAGTCCGTCAGCAGGGAGACGCCGGCGACCAGAGCCGGGACCTTGCCGAAGTTGTCCTTGGTGACGATGTAGGCGCCACCGGCGCTCGGGTATTCCTTGATGGTCTGGCGGTACGACAGGATCAGGAAGCCGAGAACCACGAGCAGGGCGACGGTGACCGGCACGACGAGCGAGAAGGCCGCCACGCCGATGGCGGGCACGAGGATCCGCAGGATCTCCTCGGTGGCGTAGGCCGACGACGAAAGGTTGTCCGAGGCGAACACCGCCAACGCGGTCGGCTTGCCGAGGCGCTCATGCGCCAGCTCGCCGGTGTGCAGGGGCGACCCGAGGAGACGGGTCTTCAGCCGGTACAGCGGTGTTTCCGGCACGTCCACCCTGGTGGGCGGCGGCGGCTCCGCCAGCGCCACGTCCTCAGCCGAAGGAGGGACGAGCGCCCCGGGCGCTGCGGGCGCTGCGGGCGCTGCGGGAGCCATCACCGGAGTATAAGGACTGGGTACGACCAACCGTTCCGGCGCTGCGAGGGCCCCGGGATGTGTGGCGAGGGACCGTCCCTGCGTCCTGGCTGCGTCCTTGCTGCGTACGGGGCTGGTCGGCCGAGCGCGATCATGAAGGGTCGTGACGACCCTGAAGGGGCGGCTGCTGGTCGCCAATCCGGCCATGCCGGACCCCAACTTCCACCGCACCGTCGTGCTGTTGCTGGCCCATCAAGACGATGGGGCACTCGGTGTCGTGCTCAACCGCCCGAGCGAGTTGGACGTGGACTCGCCCCTCCCGCGTTGGGAGCGGCTGGTCGCCGACCCCCCGGTGGTGTTCGTCGGCGGCCCGGTGGCTCCGGGGGCCGCGATCTGCCTGGCCCGGGTGCCCGACCCGCCACCGGAGGTGCCTGACGCGGCGGCGCATCACCCGAGCGGCATGGACCGCGAGGGGTTGGGCGGCTGGGTGCCGCTGGTTGGCGAGCTGGGCACACTGGACCTGGAGCGCGATCCTGACGACTTGGTCATCCGGGTCGACGCCATCCGGGTTTTTGCCGGCTACGCCGGATGGGGCCCGGGCCAGCTCGAGGGCGAGATCGATGCCGGGGCCTGGTTCGTCGTGGTGGCCGAGTCGGGCGACGCCCTGTCCGGTGATCCCGACCAGCTGTGGAAGCGGGTGCTGCGCCGCCAGGGCGGTCGCCTGGCCCTGGTGGCCGCCTACCCCAACGAGCCCAGCCTCAACTAGCGGCCCCGCCGTGGCGACGCACGAAGTCCGCAATCAACCACCGCCGCTCCAGGGCTACAACGTCTTCGCCCAGGATCACGC
>JAUTXN010000179.1 GCA_030838045.1 Acidimicrobiaceae bacterium | reverse complement strand
GCTGGGTCGGCCGTTACCTCAATACCCGCTACTTCCGGTTCCCTGAGAGCATCACGGTCAAGGCCCGGGAAGGCTGGGAGAATCCCAGAGCCGATAAAGACCGAAATGTGCTCAGGACGCTCGGAGGTCAAGAAAAGTACCTCGCCACCCACGCGCAGTCGGCGGACAGCGTCGAGTTGACCGGAGCGACCGCCCACTGGTGGATCTTGAAGCAAGAGCTCGCTCTCACTCAGAACTCTGGCTTCGTGGCCTCAGCCGGTCACACCGCAGCCCTCTACCGCGATGAGTTGTACGAGATGCTGACCGGGCGTGCCGCGACGAGTCGCCTCCAGCAGTTCGGCGTGATCTTCGGGCATCAGCGGGTCGTGATTTATGTCGAACCGCACAGCAACCAGGAGCACCGCGTCAGCGCTAACACGGCCAGGACCCAGCTTCTCCTTGACCACGAGCCGTTGCCTTGGGCTGATTGGGCAGCCGAGTTCCGTAACGCGTTGCCCAGCGAGATCTCCACGTTAATGGAGGAGATCACGGCGGGCTCATCCCAGTCAGACCACAAGCAAGCAATCAGGGAGCGCCTGAAGCAAATTCGAGAACTTTTCCGGTTCAGCCGTTACCGCCCCACTCCCAGCGGTGACAAGTTGATTGCTGACGGCGGCTCGCCCGGAGGGCGAGCGAATGACGGGGCAGGCGCCGAGCGAGAGACCCGCTCCTCCGGGGGTGCCAAAGGCGGCGGTCGAGCCGGATCGATCTACGCCCTCTTCCTGGCGGACGATGGGCAACCCGGCGAGGCCGTCTTTACGGACAACGAGCCCGAGGTGCGCTGGATCTCCGTCGAGGACAGCACACGCACGCCAGGCGAGCTGGAGGATCGTGCAGGCAAATTCCTGGCGGAGCAGAACCTTCTCCAGATCAACGGCGACTTCCGTACCTTCACCGACATGGTGGACCGGTGGTGTGAGTTCTACTCCGAGGTGCCCGGCGCTCGGGGCGAAATCACCGATGTATGCCGCGAGTGGTTTGAGCAGGCTTTGATTGAGACCGTGCTTGGGGTCCAGGCATTGAAGGACAGCCGGGAGTGGTCAGTCGAGGACATCGGTCGCTCACTTTCAGAGGAGGCGCTGACCGCGGCCGTGATGCCGAGGTACCACATCGACGTCGCCGTGAAGCGGGCACTTGGGGCAAAACTCGGCTCGCTGAAGGACAGGGCGGCGTCGTGACGAAGAGGCCCAACGCAAGCCTGCTTGGTCAGATCGAAGGAGACGTCCTCTCAAACCGACCTTTGGCCGACGCACTCCGGAAGTGCGTCATTCTCGGGGGCCAAGCTGGATCGACGGACCTGAGAGAGTGGGCCCTCCGCGAACTCAAAGGATATTTTGGCGAAGACGAGGTGCCCGCGTACCGAACGGTCGCTGCGCCGATTCTCGCCGATGCCACAACAGGCAACGCCATCGTGAGGGATCAACGCCTGAGTACCAGCCAGCTGCCAGACGTCGCCCGGGACGTGCTCCACGAAACCTTCACGTTCCGAGAGGGTATCGGTGAGATCGAAGCGATGATCTCCCAGGCCGGCGAAAACGGGGAGGGGGTCAAGCTTTCGCTGCCGGAGCAGCGGAACTGGGGCGGTTGATGGACCACGATTCCCCCAACCCCTGGCAGCACATCAACGCCCTGTACTGGTCGGTGAGCTCGATCACACTGCGCGGGATCGTGGATCAGGTTCGAACGTCGGTGATCGAGCTGGTCGCCGAGATACGCGCTGGCATCCCAGACGACACCGCAGTTCCTTCAAGGGCGCTGGCCGACCAGGCTGTCAATATTGCTGTTCACGGCAAGAAGTCCCGGCTCACGATCACCACAGCCCAGGCCAGCGCCGGAGGCACAACCTCCATTGCTCCAGTCGAGCAGCCCGGATCGCCGTTCTGGACAAGAACCCGACGGATGGGGGCCTTCGTGGCAGGAACGGCAAGCGTTCTTGCGCTCCTATTCGTCATCGGGCAGTCGTTGCACTGGATTTGACCGACAGGCAGCGCCAATGCAGGTCATCTATGGGGTCGCGATACCACGGGGCGACAGTTGGCTGCCATCGACGATCCCGCGAGCATCCCGCGGACGGATCCTGACGGCCTCTGACGCCTTCTGCCGGATTGTGCCGTTGAGCTGCGGTTTTACGAACCAGCCCTCATCGTCCGACACCCGAAACACGCCGGCTCCGACCACTGCGGCGCGTGGCGGGTCAGCCCGGTCAGCCCGGTTCGGGGGCGGCGTCGGACGTGGGCTCGGCGCCCGCGGCGGTGTCGGTCGCCGTGGATGGCGCGGGACGATGCGCCCTCGGGTCGAGGATGCCGACCAGCCAGCCGTCGACGCTCGAGAGCTTGATGCGTACGAGGCCCCCCGGTTCGGGGACGCGCACCGCCGATCCTGTCAAGAGCCGGGCGTCGCGGAGATGGGCGAAGCCGGGATCGGCGTCGAGCGGCTCCCTGCCCACCGCCAGGCGTTCGGACTCCGATGGGTAGGCGGTCAGGCCGATCATGTGAAAGAGGTCGCCGGCATCGCTCCCGGTCTGAGCATTGACGAGTTGCGCCAGCTGGTCGAACCACATCCGGCCGCCGATCATCGAACCGGTGAGCCACGACCCGCCGACGAGAAGTGAGATGCCGAGGTTGCTCGTCTCGCCCTTGTTGACCGCCTTGACCAGCACCGACAGCACCAGATCGACCACCGGCTGGTTTGGTTCGTCAGGCACCTGCGCAACGTAGCGGTTCAGCGACCACCGGACTCCAGTTCGTCGAGACGTCGTTGGAGGAACCGCTGCTCCGGGGCGGTCGTCGCCAACGCAGCCGCCCGCAGATAGGCGGCTCGGGCCTCGTCGAGGCGACCCAGCCGGCTCAACAGATCGGCTCGGGCGGCGTGGAGCAGATGGTTGGTGTCGAGCGACCCGCTGGCCGCCAGGGTGTCGATCCGAGCCAGCCCGAACTGTGGACCGTACGCCATCGCCACCGCCACCGCCCGGTTGAGCTCGACCACGGGCGACGGGGCGACGGTTGCCAGGTGCCGGTAGAGGGCTTCGATCTCCCGCCAGTCGGTGGCGTCGGCCGACGGGGCCTCGTCGTGCACTGCCGCGATCGCGGCCTGCAACTGATACCGGCCCGGTCCGCTCATGGTCGCGCTGCGCCGCAGGGCGCTCTCGACGAGCGTCACCCCCTCGGCTATCTCGTGTCGGTCCCAGCGATCGCGGTCCTGGTCGGCCAGGATGACCAGGTCGTCATTGCTGTCCACCCGCGTCTGGCGCCGGGCGTCGTGCAGGAGCATCAGGGCCAGGAGTCCCGCCACCTCGGGTTCGTCGGGCATCAGGTCGGCCAGCAGGCGGGCCAAACGGATGGCCTCGGCGCACAGCTCCCGGCGAATGAACACGTCGCCCGCGGTGGCGGCGTAACCCTCGTTGAAGATCAGGTACAGCACCGCCAACACCGGCGGCAGACGCTCGGGGAGGGCATGGTCGGGCGGTATCCGGTACGGGATCCGGGCGCCCCTGATCTTCTTCTTGGCCCGCACCAACCGCTGCGCCATGGTCGCCTCGGGTACCAGAAATGCCCGGGCGATCTCGGTGGTCGTGAGTCCGCCCAACGTCCGCAAGGTCAGTGCGATCTGAGCTTCGGTGGACAGCGCCGGATGGCAGCAGGTGAAGATCAGCTTCAAACGGTCGTCGGTGATCGCGCTCATCTCCACCTCCTCGGGAGCCTGGGAAGGTTCGAAAGCCGGGCTGGTGTCGAGCAACGCCTGGGCAGCGCGGTGCTTCTGGTCCCGGTGGGCCTCATGGCGCAGCCGGTCGATCGCCTTTCGCCGCGCCGTGGTCAGCAGCCACGCCCCGGGCCGGCTTGGTAGGCCGCTTGCGGGCCAGGCCTGGAGGGCAGCCATCATCGCCTCTTGAAGTGCGTCCTCGGCGAGGTCGAAGTCGCCGAGGACGCGGATCAACGTGGCGAGAACCTGGCCCGTTTCCCGCCGGAAAAGCTCGTCGAGCGGTTCGGCGGACGGTTCGGCGGACGGCGGCCCGGACGGCGGCCCGGACGGCGGCCCGGTCATGGGAGCCGGCCAGGTGGGGCGGGCACGCCCGGACGCGGGGAAACTCCTATCCGGGGATGTCCATGAGCGGGCGCACGTCGATTCCGGCGGTGCGGGAATCGGGGATCTGGGCGGCCACTTCGATCGCCCGATCGAGGTCTTTCACGTCCACGACGTAGTAGCCGGCCAGGACCTCTTTGGTCTCGACGTAGGGTCCGTCGGTGGGCGACACCTGACCGTCACGGACCCGCACGGTCGTGGCCGTGTCGGGGCCCTGCAGCGGATCGCCGGAGACGAACTCCCCCGAGTCGACGATCGCCTGGGTGAACGCCATGTACTCGCCCATCATCTTCTGGGCGGCTTCAGGATCGGCGTACGCCGTGGGGTCGGCGTAGATGAGCAGCATGTACTTCATTGCGGTCCTCCTGGTTGGGGGTCGCCTTACCGACGTTCAGCCGGTCCAGAATCGACACTCTTCCAGGAATTTCTCACGATCGATGCCGGCGCCCGGCCACGACGATCGTCGCCGGACGCCACCTGCGGGCGGCTCGAAGCGCGAGCCGCCGCGAGACCTACGCCTCGCTGTGCTCCATCTGCTCGAGGCAGCGGCGGATCTCCGACGCCCGGAAGCGACGATGGCCACCAAGGGTGCGAATCGCGGTGATCTTTCCTGCGCGGGCCCACCGGGTCACGGTCTTGGGGTTGACGCGGAAGAGGGCTGCCACTTCGGCGGGGGTAAGCAAGGCATCTGCTTGCAGCTGGTCTGCCATGTCGGACGACTCCTTCGGATGTATCGATTGGTTCAAAAGGTAAAACAGGAACGCCTCTACGTACATGGCCCGATCGAGTCATATTTGGGTACCAATTGTGACTAGTTACCTGTCTCGGGACGTTCCGCGACGCAGAGCCTGAACGCTGGGGTGGAGACATAGGCTGCTCCTCCCGTGCATCTATTCGACCGAATCGGCGACGAATATGAGCAAATCGTCGTTTGCCACGCCCCGGAAGTCGGCTTGCGGGCGATCATCGCGGTCCACTCCACGGTCCTCGGACCCGCCCTGGGGGGCACCCGCTTCTATCCGTACCGGTCCGAGGACCAGGCCATGGAGGACGTTCTTCGCCTGGCCCGGGGCATGACGTACAAGTCGGCGGTGGCGGGCCTCGACCTCGGCGGCGGCAAGGCGGTCATCCTCGGCGACGCCACCCGCGACAAGTCCGAGGCCCTGCTGCGGGCCTACGGGCGGTTCATCGAAACCCTCAGCGGGCGCTACATCACGGCCGAGGACGTCGGGACGACGCAGCCCGACATGGACGTGATCTTCCAGGAGACGCCCAACGTGAGCGGCATCTCGGGCGCCTTCGGCGGCTCCGGGGACCCCTCGGCGGCCACCGCCTACGGGCTGTGGTGGGCCATGAAGGCGGTGCGCCGCGACCTCGACTCGACCGAGGACCTGGCCGGGTGCCGGATCGTGGTGTGTGGCGTCGGCAAAGTGGGGTCCCATCTCGTGGCGCATCTCGTCGAGGAGGGGGCCAAGGTCACCGTGGCCGATGTCAACGACACGGCCGTCGCTCGGATGGTGACCCAGCACGCCGAACACGGCGTGACGCCGGTCTCCGTGCAGGAGGCCCATCAGGTCGGCTGCGACATCTTCTCCCCGTGTGCCCTCGGCGGCACCCTGAACGACACGACCATCGCCCAGCTGAACTGCCGGGGCGTCGTCGGTTCCGCCAACAACCAGCTGGCCACCCCCGAGGACGGCCGCCGCCTGGCCGACCGGGGGATCGTCTACGCCCCGGACTTCGTCGTCAACTCCGGTGGGGTGATCAACATCGCCGAGGAGCTCGCCGGGGGAGACCGGGGCTACGACAAGAAGCGGGCCTACGCCAACGTGCGGGGGATCTTCGACACGACGCTGCGGGTCATCGACGCCAGCCGGCAGCGGGGCGTCACGACCAACGAGGTGGCGGAGGACATGGCCCAGGAGCGCATCGCCAAGGAGGAGTCAGGCGGTGGCGGCGGCGTCCGGTGCTTCGACGGGACGGCTCGCCGTCGAATGCGGGCCGTCAGCTCGAAGCAATCGACGCCAGGGCCAGATCCACTGCTCGGAGGAGTTGCGCCGGGGTGAACGGCGCGGCCAGCGTGGCGACGGCTCCCATCAGCGTCGCCCGCTCCAAGTCGGCGGGCCCGGCCCGGCCCGACATCACGATCGAAGGAAGCGGCGGCGAGCCCTCGCGGAGCGCCCGGAGCACGGTCCAGCCGTCGTGCACCGGCATCATGACGTCGACCATGACCAGGTCGACCGGCATCGCCGCCAAGCGCTCCAGGGCCGTGTCGGCATCGGCGGCCAGCACCGCGGTATGTCCGCCGGATTCCACGTCGCGGCACAGCAGGAGCAGTGTCTCTGGTTCGTCGACAACGATCAGTACCAGCGCCACAGTGCCGAACGGTAGC
>JAUTXN010000174.1 GCA_030838045.1 Acidimicrobiaceae bacterium | reverse complement strand
CGTCATTGTACCGAGGTCAGTGGATCGGGACCCGGATTGCTGGTTAGTCGCCGGTTACACCGTCGATGCGTTCTCGCAGGAAGTCGGCGTGGCCGTTGTGGCGGGCGTACTCCTCCACCATGTGGACCAGCACCCAGCGCAGCGAGATCTCGGGGCGGTTGGGCCGGGTAAAGGTCACATCCAGCGTCGCGGCCGCGGCCACGGCATGGCGAGCCCGCCCGATCTCGTCGCGCAACGCCTCG
This sequence comes from Acidimicrobiaceae bacterium, assembly GCA_030838045.1. Lineage (GTDB taxonomy): Bacteria > Actinomycetota > Acidimicrobiia > Acidimicrobiales > Palsa-688 > JALYXV01. The sequence continues at coordinate 4,265 of JAUTXN010000174.1, read as the reverse complement.
AAAGCGGCATCCACACCGGCATCGTCCACGTCGGCCACATCGTCGAAATCGGCATCCTGATGGTCCTCGGTGACCCACCGGTAGCCGATGTCCTCCCGGGCAACTCCCTTGCGGAACCAGCCCCGTTCGACTTCGGCCATGTGGCGGACCAGGCCCAGCAGCGACAGGTTCGATGGCGGCACCGCCTGTTCCCGTAGCTGATCAGGGGTCAGCCCGGAGCATTTCTGGAGGAGCGTCGCCCGCTGCCAGTCGAGCCAGGTGGTGAGCATGGTGCGCTCGTCGGCAATGTACGGCGGGTCGACACGCTCCTCGTCGGTCACGGGGCGGCACTGTAGATCAGCCTCGAGTGAGTTCGGCCAGGTTGTTGACGGTGCGCCAGTTGCGGGTGGTGGCGGCAACGGCCAGCTTCCGTTCGAAGAAGGCGTTGTTGAGCTTGGTGCGGCCGTACCCATTCGGGCAGTACAGATAGACCTGACGACCCAACAGTCGGAACTCGTCCGGCGCCCCTACTTCTCCACCCGCCTCCAGGGCCGCCACCCGGTCCCCGTCCGGAGATGCCGCCAGGAACGTGACGTGCATAAAGGCCGGGTCCCGGTCGGCGAGAAGGGGATTTCCGGACAGCACCTCGTTGAACTCGTCGGACGTACGCACCACGACCGTCACCGTGAGGCCCAGCCGGGTCCGTATCCGTGCCTCGGCGGCGAGTGCGATGCCGGTGGCGTCGACGGCGTGGGACTCGAAGACCACGTTGCCGCTCTGCACGTAGGTCTTCACGTCTTCGGCCGGCAATGCCTCGAAAAGGGCCCGGAGGTCCTTCATGGCGACCTTGTTGTGTCCCGTGACATTGATGCCCCGCAGCATGGCTATGTATACGGTCATCGAGCGGCAAGTGTCGCGCGGGCGTTGGGGCATCATGTGTTGATGAGTTCGGCCACCATTACCGTGTGGGAGGAGCGCCAGCGGGCCTTCGTCGAGCGCCTGGGTCGCCGCGGCACCCTCGGCCTGGACAGCGGCACCATGGTGGTGATCCCATCGCTCAGCTTCTCCATGGCGGAGCTGGCCAAGATCACCGGGGTGGTCCGCTACGAGGAGCGGCTGCTGTACATGCTGCTGCAACTGCGCCAGTCCGAGCTGCGCATGATCTACGTCACCTCGCTGCCCATCGACCCGGCAATCATCGACTACTACCTGCGCTTCCTGCCCGATCCCGACGATGCTCGCCGCCGGCTGCAGCTGCTGAGCATCCACGATCCGGAAGTCATGCCGCTGACTCAGAAGCTGCTCCGCCGGGGCGACGCCCTGACCCGCCTGCGCGCCCTGGTCGGCGACACCGACGACGCCTACGTGATCAGCTTCAACGTCACCAACCACGAGCAGGCGCTGGCGGAGTCACTGGGCCTCCCGCTGTACGGCGCGCCGCCCGGCCTGGCTTGGCTGGGCTCGAAGACAGGATCCAAGCGCAGCGCCCGTCAGGCCGGGACGCGCGTGCTCGAGGGGTCAGAGGACCTCTGGAGCCTGCGGGCGGTCGAGCAGGCCACCGAGTCGATCCGAGCCCACGCGCCCCATGCCGAAGCGGTCGTGGTGAAGCTCAACTACGGCTTCGCCGGTCAGGGCAACGCCATCGTGGAACTCGAGCGGCCGATGCGGTCGTTGGTCGATTCGCCCACCGTGTTCTGCGCCGCGAACGAGAACTGGACGTCGTTCGAGGCCAAGATCCAGGCCGACGGAGCGATCGTCGAGGAGCTGGTGCGCAACGAAGGGATGGTCTCGCCCAGCGTCCAGCTTCGGGTCGTGCCCGGGGCCCCGGTCGAGATCCTCTCGACCCACGACCAGATTCTGAGCGGCCCCGAGAGCCAGGTGTACTTCGGGTGCCGCTTTCCGGCCGACCCGTCCTACCGGCTGGTCATCCAGGAGGCCGCCATCAAGGTGGCCGAGGTGCTGGCGGGCCACGGCGTGATCGGGATCTTCGGCATCGACTTCCTCGTGGCGCCCGGCCGCCGCGGCAACGCGGTGTATGTGAGCGAGATCAACCTGCGGATGGGTGGGACGACCCACCCGTTCTGGATGGCCCGGTTGGCGACCGAAGGGGTGTACGACCGGGCGACGGGCGAGTTGGTGTCGCCGACCGGCCCCAAGCGCTACGTGGCGACCGACAACCTGTACGAACCGGGCCTGGTCGGGACCACGCCGCAGCAGGTGATCGACGCCATCGACCAGGCGGGCCTGGGTTTCAACCCCGTCACCGGCAGCGGGGCGGCCCTCCACATGCTCGGGGCGCTGGGGGCGTACGGGAAGATGGGCGTCACCTGCATCGCGAGCTCACTCGAGGAGGCGGACGTGCTCTACGACGCCGTGGTCGCAACCTGCCGCGCCATCCAAATCGACTAGCCAGTCCTTTGTGTTCACTGCATGTATCTATTTCATCGCGTTTTGAACAAAAAGAATCTGACGAGGCCTGGATTGTCGGAAAGCCACCCGAACGCAGCCCCTCTAGCCCGCCTCAGGAGCCTGATCGATCCCGCGACCGCTGCCGGCCCCCTCGCCGGGCCGGGTCTGGCGCCACAGCTGCGGGACCCGCCACACGATGGCACCGAGCCCCACGACACAGGCCAGTCCGCCTGACCACACCGCGAACTGCGGACCACCGATGGACGCGGCCACGCCCGCCTCGGCGTCGCCCAGGCGGGGACCGCCGGTGACGACCGCGATGTAGGTCCCCGCCAGCCGTCCCTGCAGGTGCTCGGGCACCGTCGTCTGCAGGATCGACCCCCGGAACACCGCCGAGACCACATCGGCGGCCCCCGCCACCCCCAACAGGATCAGCCCCACCCACAGCACCCCGACAAGGCCGAACGCCGCGATGGCGCAGCCCCAGACCAACACCGCGCAGATCACCGCCCGGCCCTGGTGGCGCACCACGCTGACCCAGCCGGTGAAGACCGCCCCCGACAAGGCGCCGACACCCGGGGCGGCATAGAGCAGGCCGAGGGTCGCCGCCCCGCCGCCGTACACCGACAGCGCCAGCGCGGGAAAGACCGCCCGGGGCATACCGAAGATCATGGCGTCGAGGTCCACGAGGTAGGTGGCCGACAGCATCCGCTGACCCTTCAGGTACCGCAAGCCCTCGACGATCGACGCCAACCCGGCCCGGCCCGTCCGGCCCTCGGGCACCAACGGCGGCAGGAATGCGGTGATCACCCACGTGAGGGCCAAGGTGAGGGCGTCCAGCCAGAACACCAGGTTGAGCCCGACCGTGCCGATCAGCACCCCGGCCAGCGCCGGCCCGGCCACGATCGACAGTTGGAAGACGATCTGCTGGAGGGCGAGGGTCGCGGGCAGCTCGGCGGCGGGAACGATCATCGGGGTGGCGGCCCGCTCGGTCGGCGCATGGACCCCCTGGAAACCAGCGGTCACGGCGCTGAGCACGAACAGCGGCCACAGGTGTGGTCGGTGCAAACTGGCGTTGACCGCCAACCCGACGCTGGACACGGTGAGCACCGCCACCGTGATCAGCAGCAACCGTCGCCGGTCCATGGCGTCGGCGATCGCGCCGCCCCAGAGCGTCCCGGCCAGGAGCGGTCCCAGCTGCACCAGGCTGATCAGGCCCACGACGAGGGTCGAGCCCGTCATCCGGTAGGCCTGATACGCCACTCCCACCACCGTGGCCTGGGCACCGAGGGCCGACAGCGCCTGCCCCGCCAGGATCCGCCGGAAATCCCGGTGTCGGCGGAGCGGCGTCAGGTCCGCCAACACCCGTTTCACCGGCCGATGGTAACGAGACCCCAGGTCGCCGTCATCCCGGTCCGGGCACGGCTCCGTAGAAGGGCCGTTCCCATCGACAGTCGTCCCCCGGAGGCAGTGTGACCCAAGCGAAAGTCATTCCCGGCAGTAAGCATCTCCCGCTGAGCTACAACCAGATGTTCGGATACCTCTTCGGTTTGGTGTACCTCGCAGTCGGGGCGGCGGGTTATGCCGCCACCAAGGGGATAAACACCACCGCCACCGTCGGCGGCCGCGAGCTGCACTGGTTCAGCGTCAACCCACTGCACAACGTCACCCACCTGGCCGTCGGTGCGCTGCTCATGATCGGCGCCTTCGCCGGTCCGGTCATCTCCCGGGGGATCAACCTGGTCGTCGGTTCGGTGTACCTGCTGCTGGCGGTGGCGGGCCCGTTCATCGTCGGCACCAGCGCCAACATCCTGGGCCTCAACCTGGCCGACCACCTCCTGCACCTGGCGACCGCCGTCTTTGCCCTCGGCGTGGCC
>JAUTXN010000147.1 GCA_030838045.1 Acidimicrobiaceae bacterium | reverse complement strand
TGCGGGCAGTGCACGCCCTGCAAGCTCGACGGAATGGAGCTGTCCGACAAGTTCGAGAAGCTCTGCGCGTCCGACGCCAGCCGGGCCGACTTCGAACGCATTCGGCACCTGATCGACACCGTGGGCGAGCGTGCCCGCTGTTCGTTGGCGACCCAGCACCAGACGGTCGTGGGCAGCATCCTGGCCAGCTTCGGTGCTGACGTGGAGGGCCATCTCTCGGGCTCGGCGGGCGCCGTCGAGCCCCGGCTGGTGGCCGAGCTCGAGGACATCGAGGGCGACGAAGCGGTGTGGGACGAGCGCCACCGCCAGAAGCAGCCCGACTGGACCTACACCGACGAGTGGCACGGCAAGGTGCCGGCCGAGATGTACGGCGACCACCGCCACCAAGTGCAGCTGCCGGAGTAGCACCGGGCGCCCCCCGATCTCGGGTCGCGATAACTGCTGACGGGGCGGGGTATATCCAAACCATCCCGGCTCTGGGGATCGCGCCTGGGATCAGGTCTGGGATAGAGGAGGGTTTCTTCGATGGCCGAGATGTCCTACCGCCGGCTCGGTCGAGCCGGCCTGCAGGTGAGTGTGTTGTCTTTCGGGTCGTGGGTGTCCTTCGGGGGCCAACTCGGCGTCGACCAGGCCACCGAGTGCCTGGCCGCCGCCCGCGCCGCCGGGGTCAACTTCTTCGACAACGCCGAGTCCTACGCCGGCGGCGAGTCGGAGCGGATCATGGGCAAGGCCATCGCCGAACTTGGTTGGAGCCGGGAGAGTTATGTGCTGTCCACCAAGTTCTTCTGGGGGTTGACCAAGGGTCCCAACATGCAGAACACCCTCAACCGCAAGTACCTGCTGCATGCCATCGACGGATCGTTGGAGCGCCTCGGGCTCGACTTCGTCGACCTGCTGTTCTGCCACCGGCCTGATCCGGACACGCCGGTCGAGGAGACGGTGTGGGCCATGCACGACATCGTCGGTTCCGGCAAGGCGCGCTACTGGGGTACCTCGGAGTGGTCGGCGGACGAGATCCGCTCGGCGTGGGAGATCGCCGAGCGTCACCACCTGCGCAAGCCGGTGGTCGAACAGCCGCAGTACAACCTGTTCCACCGCGACAAGGTCGAGCGGGAGTATGCCCGGCTGTACGAGGACGTCGGGATCGGCCTCACCACGTGGAGCCCACTGGCGTCGGGCCTGCTCACCGGCAAGTACGTCGACGGGATCCCCGAGGGCAGTCGGGCCGCGTTGCCCGGCTACGAATGGCTGAAGCAGACGCTGACGGACCCGCAGCGCAACCAGCAGGTTCGCCGACTGGCGGCCGTGGCGGATCGACTCGGTTGTTCGCTGGCCCAGCTGGCCATCGCCTGGTGTGCCGCCAACGCGCACGTGTCGACGGTCATCACCGGCGCCAGCAATGTCCGCCAGGTCAACGAGAACCTGGCGGCGCCCGACGTGCTCGCGCTTCTCACACCGGAGGTGCTGCGGGAGATCGACGCCATTACCGGCCCCGGCGACTGACTGCGCAGGTCGCTGACCTTCCCAGTGGCCCGGCGAGTTGCCAACGCTAACCAGCGACGCGGACGGGCAGCGGTTCGTAGATGGCCAGGGGTTCGGAACTGCCTCGGATGGCGACATTCCCGAGCGACGCCCACTGTCCCGCCTCGCTCCCGGCCTGGGCCAAGGCGCTGCCCGCCGCCAGTACCCGTCCCGGGCGACCCTTGGCGATCTCGGTCAGGCGCGACGCCTCGTTGACCGCCCGGCCGATGACCGTGTACTCGTAGCGCTGCTCCGTCCCGACATTGCCTGCCACCACGATCCCCGATGACACCCCGATCCCGGCGGACACGCCGTGATGATCGGCGGCCAATGCCCGGATCGCCAGGTCCAGCCTGCGGGCGGCGCGCAGGGCCCGGGCGCAGTGGTCGGGCTGGAAACCGGGCGCTCCGAACACGCACAGCGCGCCATCGCCCTCGAACTTGTTGACCCAGCCGCCCTCCTCGCCAACGACACGGACGACGGTGCCGAAGAACGCGTTCAGGGTTGCCACGACCTCTCCGGGAGGCAGCACCTCTGCCAAGGCGGTCGAGCCGACCAGATCGACGAAGAGGGCGCTTACCGAGTGCTGCTCGCCACCGAGGCCGCTTCCCGCCTCCAGGGCCCGCCGGGCTACCTCGATCCCGACGTGGCGGCCGAACAGATCATGCAGCTGCGCCCGCTCCCGCAGTCCCTGGACCATCTGGTTGAACCCCGACTGCAGCAATCCGATCTCGCCACCGTCCTCGACGTTGACCACCACGTCCAGGTCCCCGCCCTCGACCCGCAGCAGGCCGGCGCGGACGTGGTCGAGCGGGTCGGCCACCGAGCGGGCGACGGCGAAGGTGATGATGAGGCCCACCAGGGCGCCCGCCAGCGAGACGGCGATCACCGCGCCCGAGATGCTCGGCGTGGCGGCGCCCGCCACGGCCGACGCCTGGGCGTCGAGCGGGAGCAGGGCCAAGCCGAGCAGCGGGATCGCGGAGCCGAGGGCCCAAGCCAGGATGAGGCGAGGCCGGATGCCGAGCGCCGCGGTCCGAGGGGGCGCCTCCGATTGCAGGGTCAGCGGTATCAGAGGCGCCGCAGCCCGCTCGATCAGGAAATAGGCCAGGGCGACGCTGACCAGGCCGCCGAGCAGGATCGTTATCAGGACCTGGATGGTGAACAGCGCCGACGAGTGCAGGATCCACGCCCATCCGGCGAAGGCGGCGGCGGCGCTCACCCAGGAGATGATCGAGAACTGGGTCGACCGCCATGGAAGTGCCAGGGTCGCCTGTTGCTCAACCACCGTCGGCGGCCGGCCCTCGGACAGCCAGGCGGTCGCCTGGCCGAACCGGCGTCGGATGAGCTGGTGCTGGACGGCGGCGGTGACGACCAGCAGAGCGACCACCAAAGCGGCGTCCACCACCGTTTGGCTGCGCCACTTGGGGGGAACGGGGGCGATGAACTCGAGGTACAGGAAAATGAAGCAGGCCCCGGCGAAGTTGGCCGCGAACGACCCGATCATCATCCGGGCTCTCACATCGGACCAGCTCAGCCCTCGGAACCCGAGCATCGTCTGAAAAATTAGCGCACCTAGCTCGACGTAGCCCTGTCGCTGTGTAATCATGTAACACATGCAACCGACACAGTCTTCTTCGACGACCGCAGAACAGCGAGCGAAGCTTCACGGATGGTTCGCCGGGCAGGTTCCCGATGATTGGTTCACGGGCGCTCCGGCCGTGACCTTCGACAATGACGAGATTCTCGTCGTGGGCCAGCTGAAGTCCCCCGACGTAGCCGCGGACGATGGTCCCGACGGCAAGGGTGCCGCTGAGGCGGCGCGGATCCAGCGCTTCCGTGAGGACAGCCGGGAACAGCGCATGCGTATCGCCGACGAGGCTCAGCACCGCTTCCGCCGCCGGGTGTCGTGGGGCGCGACGTGCGGCGACACGACGCTGTACTTCACGACCGCCAGTGCCCCGGTGATGACCCGGCTGCGCATGCCGGAACGAGCGGTGCTCGACACCTTGATCGACGCGGGTGTGGCCCGCAGTCGCAGCGATGCCCTGGCGTGGTGCGTTCGCCTCGTCGGGCAAAACGAAGCCGCCTGGATCGCCGAGCTCCGCACCGCGTTCGAGCAGGTCGAGACCGTCCGGGCCCAGGGTCCGAGCTCGACGCGGACCGAAGAGGGCTAGCGAGGCCCCGTCCGAGCTCGACGCGGACCGAAGAGGGCTAGGCCCCGGGTCCGAGCTCGACGCGGACCGAAGGTACCGCTATGCCCCGGCCACAGAAGCGTCGGCGACCGACGGCTACTACGAAGGGCTGGTCGCGCTGGCCTCTTGGGCCTCGTCGAGGCCCTGGGCCAGCGTGTTCCACGACAGCGTGGCGCACTTGATCCGAACCGGGAACCGCACGACGCCCTGCAGCGCTTCGAGGTCCCCCAGCTTCACCGCAGCCTCGGGAACCGCCGGACCGCCGCCACCGCCGCCCGCGCCAGAAGCGCCACCCGAAGCGCCGCCGTCGTCGTCGGCCCCGTCGAGTCGCTGCTCGTGGATCGACATCAACGACTTGAACGCCCGGATGGTCGCCCGGGCCTCGGCCACGGTCTTGCCCTTCACCGCAGCCGACATCATCGACGCCGACGACTGGCTGATGGAGCAACCCTGGCCGCCGATGCGCAGATCCTGGACCCGGTCGTCGGCCACGTCGAGGAACACCACGATCTCGTCGCCGCACAGCGGGTTGAACCCTTCCACCCGCACTGCGGGCGGGGTCGGCAACTCCCCCCGATTGCGGGGGTTGCGGTAGTGGTCGAGGATGATCTCGCGGTACAGGTCTTCGAGGCCCGGCATGTCAGTCAGGCAGCTTACGAGAAGAGCCGGTCGGCACTGGTGAGGGCCGAGGAAAGGGCATCGACATCCGCCTCGTCGTTGTACAGGTAGAACGACGCCCGGGCGGTGGCGCCCACGCCCAGCCGGCGCATGAGCGGCTTGGCACAATGGTGCCCGGCGCGCACGCACACCCCGACCTCGTCGAGCACCTGGGAGATGTCGTGGGGGTGGATGTCCTTGTAGGCGAAGCTCAGTACGCCGCCCCGCTTCTCGGGATCCGACGGTCCGAAGATCCGGATGTCGTCGCCGTGGCGCTCGTGCAACGACTCCAGGGCGTAGCGAGTGAGCTCGATCTCATGGGCCCGTACATCGGCCATGCCGATCGCCAACAGGTAGTCGACCGCGGCGCCGAGCCCGACCGCCTCGGCGATGGGCGGGGTGCCGGCCTCGAACTTCCAGGGCAGCTCGTTGGCGGTGAAGCCGTCGAGCCGGACGTCGCGGATCATCTCGCCGCCGCCGAGGAAGATCGGCATCTCCTCAAGCAGTGACTCGCGGGCCCACAGGCAGCCGATCCCGGTGGGCCCGAGCATCTTGTGGGCCGTGAAACCGTAGAAGTCGCAGCCCAGCTCCGCGACCCGGGTCGTGAAATGCGGGGTGTACTGGGCGCCGTCCACCAGCACCAGCGCCCCCGCGGCGTGGGCCACCCGTGCCACCTCGGCGACGGGGTTGAGCGTGCCGAGGACGTTGGACACCAGCGTCAGCCCGACCAGCTTGACGCCGTCGACCAACTGCTCCAAGTCGTCGAGGATCAGCTGGCCTTCACCGTCGACGCCCAGATAGCGCAGCTCGATGCCCCGCTCCGCCTTCAGCTGCAACCACGGCACCAGGTTCGCGTGGTGCTCCATCTCGGTCAGGAGCACCGCGTCGCCCGGCCCCAGGTTGGTCCGGCCCCAGGTATAGGCGACCAGGTTGATGGCCTCGGTGACGTTCTTGGTGAAGATCACCTCACGGGTCGAGGCGGCGCCGAGGAACGCCGCCACCTTGGTGCGGGCCTCCTCGTACAGGCGGGTCGACTCCTCGGCGATGGCGTACACGCCCCGGTGGACGTTGGCGTACGTCGTCTCGTACAGGTGCTGCATGGCGTCGAGCACCGCCGCCGGCTTCTGGGAGGAAGACGCTGAGTCGAGGTAGACGATGCGGTGCCCGTGGACCAGCTGATCGAGGATCGCGAAGTCCTTCTTGACCAGTTCGACGTCTAGCGCCATGCCTCGTACCCCTCCTCTTCGAGCCGGCGAGCCAGCTCCGGTCCCCCGCTGGCCGCCACCCGCCCGTCGATGAGCAGGTGGACCACGTCAGGTGTCAGTTCGTCCAGTATCCGCTGGTAATGGGTGATGATCAGGGCCCCGAGCGCCGGCCGGGCCTGGCGGACCTGCTGCACGCCCCGGGCGACGGCGTGCAAGGCGTCGATGTCGAGCCCGGAGTCGGTCTCGTCGAGAATGGCCAGCTCCGGCTCCAGGATCGCCATCTGGAGGATCTCGTTGCGCTTCTTCTCGCCCCCCGAGAACCCCTCGTTCAGGTAGCGGTCCCCGAAGGCGGGGTCCATGTCCAGCTTCTTCATCCACTCCATGATCGACAGCCGCAGCTCGAGGACCGACAGGTCGAGGCCTTTGCGGGCCGACAGGGCCTGACGGAGGAACTGGATGATCGGCACGCCCGGGATTTCCTCGGGGTACTGGAAGGCCAGGAAGATTCCCGCCTTGCCCCGCACGTCGGTCGGCCATTCGGTGATGTCCTCACCCTTGAACAGGATCCGTCCGCCCGTGACCAGGTAATCGGAGTTCCCGAGCAGGGTGTTGGCCAAGGTGGATTTGCCCGAGCCGTTGGGTCCCATGAGGGCATGGATCTCGCCCGCCCCCACGATCAGGTTGACCCCTTTCAGGATCTCGGTGCCACCCACGGTGACAAACAGGTCCTGGACCTCGAACAAGGCGGGGGACGGGCCGGGAGAAGGGGCGGAGCTCACGCCCCACATCCTATTACCACTATCCCCGTAGTGGAAATAGGTCTGACCAGCAAACGGGCTCACGACAACGACGATTCGGCTGGTCCGGTACCGGGCGCCCGCACCACTAGCCTCCCAATCGTGTCCGACCCCTGGACGTTCACCGGCGAGTCGGTAGCTGTCGGCACCGCCGGAACGACCGTGACCCTCGTCGAGGGCTCGGCCTTCGCCATCTCCTCGGCCAGCGGCGACATGACGCCGGGCACCGCCGAGGGGCTGTTCTTCCGCGACACCCGATTCCTCTCGCGCCTGCAGCTGAAGATCAACGGGCAGACCCCCGAACCGCTGGCCATGTCGCCCACCGAGCCCTACTCGGCCCGTTTCGTCGGCCGGGTCCGGCCCCGGCCCGGGCGGGCCGACTCGACGATCTTGATCTCCCGCTCCCGCTACGTCGGCCGGGGGATGCGCGACGACCTGGTCGTCCGCAACTTCGGGGACGAAGCGGCCTACTGCGCGATCGAGCTCGCCTACGGCTCGGACTTCGCCAACCTGTTCGAGGTGAAGGAGGGCCGGGCGGGGACGACGTCGAGCGACGAGGAGTACAGCTGGGAACACGTCGGCGGCGGCATCGTCTTCCGCCACCGTCGGGGATCCCACGGGCGCGGCATCCGGGTGTCGTTCTCGGTCGACGCCGTGCTCGACGCCAACTTGGCCAGCTTCGAGGTCATCATCGCCCCCCGCGGCGAGTGGGCCGTCTGCCAGCAGTTCACCTGCAGCATCGAGAACGAGCCCATCGAGCCCCGCTGGCTGTGCGGCCAACCGATCGAGCGGGCCAAGCCCGCCGAGCGCATGGCCCAGTGGCGCCGCAGCGTCCCCAACCTCGACACCGACCACGAAGGACTGCGGATGGTCGTGGCCAAGAGCGCCGAGGACCTGGGCGCGCTGCGGATCTTCGATCCCGACTTCCCGGAACGCACCGTCGTGGCTGCCGGGGCGCCGTGGTTCATGACCCTGTTCGGACGGGACTCGCTCATCACGTCGTGGATGGCGTTGCTCGTCGACCCGGAGCTGGCGCTCGGGGTGCTGCAGACCCTGGCCCGTTTCCAGGGCGAAAAGGTGGACCCCCGCACCGAGGAGGAGCCGGGCCGGATCCTCCACGAGATGCGCTTCGGTGACGCCCCGTCGCTGTCACTCGGGGGGGGCAAGGTGTACTACGGGACGGCCGACGCCACCCCGCTGTTCGTCATGCTGCTGGGTGAGCTGCGCCGCTGGGGCCTGGCCAAGGAAGCGGTCGACCAGCTTCTGCCCCACGCCGACCGGGCGATCGGCTGGATCGAGAACTACGGCGACCGCGACGGCGACGGCTACGTCGAATACCTGCGCACCTCCGACCGGGGCCTGGCCAACCAGGGATGGAAGGACTCACACGACGGCGTGCGCTTCGCCGACGGCCGCATCGCCGAGGCGCCCATCGCCTTGTGCGAGGTTCAGGGCTACGTCTACGGCGCCTACCTCGCCCGGGCCTACTTCGCGGGCGAGCACGGCGACCACGAGCTGGCCACCGACCTGCGGCGGCGGGCGTCGAAGCTCAAGGCCGACTTCAACCGGGACTTCTGGCTGCCCGACAAGGGCTGGCTGGCCATGGGCCTGGACAAGGACAAGCGTCCCATCGACGCCCTCACCTCCAACATGGGCCATTGCATGTGGACCGGCATCCTCGACGCCGACAAGGCGTCGATGGTGGCCAAGCGGCTGCTCTCCCATGACATGTTCACCGGCTGGGGCGTCCGCACCCTCGCCGCCTCCATGAAGGGCTACAACCCGATCAGCTACCACTGCGGCTCGGTCTGGCCCCACGACAACGCCATCATCGCCGCCGGTCTGATGCGCTACGGCTTCGTCCGGGAGGCCCAGCGGGTCATCATGGGCATGCTCGATGCCGCCGTGGCCCAAGGCGGGCGCCTCCCCGAGCTGTTCAGCGGGCTCGACCGCCTCGAGATGCCCACGGTGGTGGCCTACCCGACGTCCTGCTCGCCCCAGGCCTGGGCCGCCGCCTCGCCGCTGCTCATGCTGCGCACCATGCTCCGCCTCGACCCGTGGGTCCCGCGCGGCAAGGTGTGGCTCCACCCCGCCCTCCCCGACCAGATCGGCCGCCTCCGGGTCGACCGCATTCCCCTCGCCGGGGCCCGGGTCTCGGTGTCGGTCGACGGCGACAAGGTGGCCATCGACGGCCTGCCCGACAACCTGGAACTGGTCGACGCCCCCCGCCATCCGCTGACCGGGTCGTAAGAAGCCGGTCTGGGGAAAAGCCCCGCCGGCTGCGGTGTCCACCTCACGGGGGGCCGTACCATGGATCTTGTACCGGCCCTACCTCGGTGGTAGCCGGAGGAGGTCAACAGTCATGGGCTTCGTGATACGGCGGTCGTTGCCTTCCGTGGTCGGATTGCTGGCGTTGGTCCTCGCCCTTGGTGAGGCGGCCGTGGTGTTCGCCCACTTCCCGGTGTGGTTCCCGGCGTTGCTGGCAATCGCGCTGGTGGGCGTGCAGTTCGCCGTCAATCCCCGGATCATCCAGTGGCTGGTGCCGGCCGACGTCATCGCCAACGACGGTGTCCGTTACCTCACCGACCATCCGGTCGGCGAGGTGGTGGCCCGGCGCTGCCGCGACGCCGGCGTCCCCTTGGTGACGCTCGGCATCGTCGACGACGGCATGCCCAACGCCTTCACGTTCGGCCACACCCCGAAAGACGCCCGGATGTGGGTCACCCGGGGGCTGCTCGAGCGCCTCGATGGCGACGAGGTGGACGCCGTGATCACCCACGAGGTCGGCCACGTCAAGCACTGGGACTTCATGATCATGACCATGGCCGCGGTCATCCCGATGCTGTTGTACTTCATCTATCTGACGAGCCGCTTCGCCCGTGACTCGCGCGCCCGGGCGGTCGCGGTCGCGGCGTATCTCGGATATATCGTCTCCAGCTTCATGCTCCTGGCCCTGTCACGGGCCCGTGAGTACGGCGCCGACCATTGGTCCTGCGAATGCACCGGCAATGGCGACGCCCTGGCGTCGGCCCTGGTCAAGATCGCCTACGGGATGGGCCAGGTGAAAGCCCAGGAGGAAGCCCAGGCGGCGCAGCTGGTGGCGGCCGGCAAGCAGGGCAAGGCCGAGGCGGCCCGGCTCCACCGCAGCACCAGCCGGAT
>JAUTXN010000140.1 GCA_030838045.1 Acidimicrobiaceae bacterium | reverse complement strand
CTTGGCCGCCCTGCGTCCCGCCCTGGAGTCAACCTCCACCCGCTTCTTCTCCGCCCTGCGCGCTGGGGCGTACAACGGGGCGCTGGAAGCGGCTACGGCGGTCCGGGTGGCGTCGCTGCTGCGCTATGCCAGTGGCGTCTTGCCCATCGAAGGGTACGAACTCGAATATGGCAAGGTCGGCACCCCGAGCGCCATCGTGGCCGACCTGATGGACGCCCTCACCACCGCGACCGGCGAGCTCACCCGCCCCGTCGACGCCATCAAGCACCAGGCCAAGACCGTCACCGTGGGCATCTCCCGCAGCGAGGACGCCCTGCTCAAGGTGCCCCTCGTCGCGGAGGCGCTGGCCACCGGGCTCGGCCTCGACTGCCTCTCCTACCGCGCCCTGCGCACGCTGTCCGAGCTGGACACGGCGGTCGCGGCGGTGCAGGGTTTCACCCGCTACCGCATCGACGGCGACCTGGCCACCACCGCCACGATCGAGGTGGTCGACCGGGGCGGGATCTCCCTCGGTCTGCCGTCGCGCACCGAGCGCGACCCGCGCCTGCTCGGCACCAAGCACCACGTGGCCGAGGAACGAGAGGTCACCGTGGCCCGGGGCGGCCGCGACGGTCGCAGCCTCATCCTCATCCCCGAAACCAAGGGCAACGCCGTCACCGGCATGACCCTTCTCCACGTCGCCTTTCACGACCACCTGGCCCCCACCGCGGCCCGCCAGGTGCTGTCCGGCTACCGCAACCGCTACGCCGCGCTCGCAGACGCGGTCACCGAGACCGAGCCCGGCTTCGACGACCAGCGCCTGGGCCAGGTCCCGCTGCTCGCCCTGCTCACCGACCCGGTGTACGTGCTGGCCGAACGCTGGAAGTGATCGGCCTCGGGATCGACGCGGTCGACATCGGCCGGTTCCGCACCGTGCTGGCCCGCCGGCCCGCTATGGCCGAACGCCTCTTCACCGCCGGCGAACGGGCCTACGCCGCCCGCCAGGCCGACCCCGCCCCCTCGCTGGCCGCCCGCTTCGCGGCCAAGGAGGCAGCGATGAAGGCCCTCGGCGTCGGCCTCGGCGCCTTCCGCTGGACCGACGTGGAGGTGGTGCGGCTGGCGAGCGGCCAGCCGGCGCTGCGCATGCGGGGCGCCGCCGCCGCCTTGGCATCCAAACAAGGGGTGGGGAAATTCCTCGTCTCCTTGACCCACACGTCGTCGCAGGCCGAGGCCGTGGTGGCGGCTCTCGCGTGACCGTCGTCCGGCTCGAGCCGGAAACGACACCCACGCCGTCGGAGGCCGGAGTACAAACCGTCGTGTCCACAACGGTTTGTACTCCGGCCGGCCCGCGTGCACTGGGGCGGCCCGCGTGATCCCGGTCGTGACGCCCGAAGAGATGAAGGCCGTCGACCAGGCCGCCCCCGAACCGGTCGAGGTGCTGATCGGCCGGGCCGGCCGGGCGGTGGCCATCATCGCCCTGGATCTCCTGGGCGGGGCCTACGGGCGGCGGGTCATCGTGGTGGCCGGCAAGGGCAACAACGGCGCCGACGGCCGCGCCGCGGCCGCGGTGCTGCGCGCCCGGGGCGTTCGGGTCAGCATCGTGGACGCGGCGTCGCTGGGTGGAGGCGAGCGGCTCCCGCCGGTCGACCTGGTGATCGACGCGGCCTACGGCACCGGATTTCGGGGCACGTACGCCCCGCCCGATCCCGGCGATGCCCCGGTCCTGGCGGTCGACATCCCCTCGGGGATCGACGGCGACACCGGGGTGGGCGACGCCCTGGCGGCGGTGGCGACCGTGACCTTTCAGGCCTACAAGCCGGGCTTGGTGCTCGGTGCCGGGCCCACCCTGTGCGGGCACGTCGTCGTGGCCGACATCGGCCTCGGGGCGCAGGTCGACGAGGTGGCCACGGCCTGGCTGATGACCGACTTCGAGGCCGGCTGGTTGGCGCCCCGGGCCCGGGAGAGCCACAAATGGCAGCATGCGGCCATGGTCGTGGCGGGTTCCCCGGGAATGATGGGGGCCCCCGCCCTGGTCAGCCGGGGGGCCATGCGGGCCGGGTCGGGCTACGTGCGCCTGGGCGTTCCTGGCGCGGCCCTGGCGGAGCTGCCGACCGCCGAGGCGGTCGGCGTCGCCCTCCCCGCTGCTGGTTGGGAGGCGGCGGCGGCGGACGCCGCGACCCGGTGCCGCGCCCTCGTCACCGGCCCCGGCCTGGGCCGCTCTGAGGAGACCGGGGCTTCGGTGGCCGCGCTGCTCCGCCAGGTCGAGGCGCCCGCGATCGTCGACGCCGATGGGATCAACGCCCTGGGATCGGTCGACCGCCTGAAGGACGTGGCCGGCGGGCGCGCCGCCGCCACCGTGATCACACCGCACGAAGGGGAATACGCCCGCCTCACGGGCGCCGCGCCGGGCGACGATCGGCTGGGCGCGGTGCGTTCCGTCGCGGCCCGCTCCGGTGCGGTGGTCCTGCTGAAGGGGTCGACCACGGTGGTGGCGGCGCCCGACGGACGGGCCTGGTTCGTGACCACCGGGTCACCCCGGTTGGCGACGGCGGGGACGGGCGACGTCCTTTCCGGGGTCATCGGAGCGTTTCTGGCCAGTGGTGTCCCGGGACCCGAGGCGGCGGCGCTGGCGGCCCACGTCCACGGCCGGGCGGCCCAACTCGGCCCTGCGGTCGGTCTGGTCGCCGGCGACCTCCCCGATCTGGTGTCGGACTGGCTGTCCGATCATGCGGCAGGCGCCTCGTGACACCCGATCGCGATCCATTGTGTTCAAAACGTATAGCTATGACATCGCGCATTGAACACAACCATCCCCGAGGCGACCGATGACGGTCCATCCGGGGCCTGCCCGGTCCCGGGTGGGCGCCCACCGCCAGGCCTGGGCCGAGGTCGACCTCGGCGCGATACGGGCCAACGCCGCCCTCCTCGCGAAGCTCGCGGCCCCCGCCGAGCTGTGCGCCGTCGTCAAGGCGTGGGGCTACGGCCACGGGCCGGTCGAGGTCGCCGAGGCGGCCGTCGACGGCGGGGCGACCTGGCTGGCCGTGGCCCTGGTCGAAGAGGGGCGGCACCTGCGCGACGCGGGCATCACCGCCCCGATCCTGCTCCTGTCCGAACCACCGGCCGACGCCATGGCCGAGGTCGTCCGTTCGCAGCTGACCCCCACCGTTTACACCCGTAGTGGGATCGACGCCCTGGTCGAAGCGGCGTCGGGCGGGCGACGACCGGTCGGGGTGCACGTCAAGGTCGACACCGGGATGCACCGAGTCGGGGCGTCACCCGACGACGCCGTGGCCCTGGCTCGCCTGGTGGCGGCCCATCGGTCGCTCGAGTTCGATGCCTTGTGGACCCACTTCGCGGTGGCCGACGAACCGGCCGACGCGGCCACCGGCCAGCAGCTGGCGTTGTTGCTGGCCACGGCCGCGCGCCTCGCGGCCGACGGCATCAGGCCCCACCTGTTGCACGCCGCCAACTCGGCGGGCACGCTCCTCCATCCCGCCAGCCGCCTCGATCTGGTCCGCTGCGGTATCGCCCTGTACGGCTTGGCCCCCGCCGCGGCAGTCATCGAGCGGCCTCCGTGCACCGGGCTGCAACCGGCACTCTCGCTGGCCGCCCAGGTCTCGCATGTGAAAACGGTCGAGGCGGGCGAGCGCCTGTCGTACGGCCTCAAATACCGGGTCGCGACCCGGACGGTCGTGGCCACGGTGCCGCTCGGCTACGCCGACGGCGTGACCCGCCTCCTGTCGAGCACCGGGGGCCAGGTGCTCATCGGCGGCCGGCGCCACCCCATCGCGGGAACGGTGACCATGGACCAGATCCTGGTCGACTGCGGCCCCGACGCCGACGTGGCGGCCGGCGACATCGCGATCCTCCTCGGCCGGCAGGGGGACGAGGAGATCACGGCGTGGGAGTGGGCCGAGCGGGTCGGGAGCATCGCCTACGAGGTGGTCTGCGGTGTGTCCTCGCGGGTGCCGCGGGTGTACCGCCGGTGAAGGTCACGAAGTCCCGGCTGGCCCTCGGGGCCGCCGCCACCGCTGCGGTCGGCCTGGCCGGCGCGGCCGCCACCGGGGCGATCACGCTGCGCCGGTGGCGTCGCCGTCCCGACCCGGTCAGTGCCGAGGACTTCCGGGAGCCGGCCGGTACGACGCATCGCAGCGTGGCGACCTACGACGGCGGTGAGATCCACGTGGTCGAGCGAGGCGAGGGGCGGCCGTTCCTCTTGCTGCATGGGGTGACCGAGACCACCCTCGTCTGGCACTACCAGCTGCTGGATCTCGTCGAGGCGGGCTACCGGGTGGTGGCCATGGACCTCCGGGGTCACGGCCGTTCCCGAGCCGGGCGCGACGGCCACACCCTCGAGGCCATGGCCCACGACGTCTGCGACGTCATCGAGGTGCTCCACCTGCACGAGGCGGTGGCGGTCGGCCATTCGATGGGCGCCATGGTCCTGTTCCAACTGCTGGCCGACCACCCCGAGCTGGTGTCCGGCGGCGCCGTCTCGTCGATCGCGCTGGTGGCCACGTCGGCGAGTCCCATCCTCGGCAACGGGGTGCCCGCGGCGGCGGCCGAACTGGTCCGGGTGCTCACACCGGTCGCCGGGCGGGGCCACCTCCGGGCCACGGCCGGTCGGGTGCAGCGGGGGAAGACCCCCGGGGACGTGGCCGCGGTGTACTGCCGCCTGGCGTTCGGTGTCAACCCGTCGCCGACCCATGTGGAGCTGCTGCGGGCGATGTCCTCGGCGGTCCCCGCTCCGATCGTGGCCGAACTGGTCCAGACGCTGCTCAACCTGGACGTCCGCAAGGTGTTGCCCGCGATCGCGGCGCCGGCGCTGGTCGTGGTGGGCAAGCGCGACCTGTTGACGCCGGTGTGGCACAGCCGGTACATCGCGGGCCACATCCCCGTGGCCGAGCTGCACGAGCTTCCAGGCTGCGGGCACATGGTCATGTTCGAGCGCCGGGCGGAGCTGGCCGAGCTGCTGATCGATTTCGCCGAGCGGACCAAGCCCGTGACCCAGGAGGCGACGGTGGCCCGCATCTCGTGATCACCGAGGTCCCGGGGGTCCGCGTCGGGCACTGGACCGACCCCGTCGCCCGCACCGGGTGCACCGTCGTGCTGTTCCCGGCGGGAACCGTGGCCTCCGGGGAGGTGCGCGGCGGCGCCCCCGGCACGAGGGAATGGGAGTTGCTGGCGCCCGAGCGAACGGTTGCCCGCATCGACGCCGTCGTTCTTGCCGGTGGCTCGGCGTTCGGCCTGGCGGCGTGCGACGGCGTGATGCGGTGGTGCGAGGAGCGGGGGATCGGCGTGCCCACCCCGGCCGGTCCCGTCCCGATTGTGGTGGGTGCGGTCCTGTACGACCTCTTGGTCGGTGACCCGGCGGTCCGCCCCACGGCCGAGTCGGGCTACGCCGCCTGCGTGGCCGCCAGCGCCGGTCCTGCAGGCAGCGCCGGTGCCGCAACTAGCGCCAGCGCCGGTGCCGGCGTCGCCATGGGTCAAGTGGGTGCCGGGACCGGGGCCACGATCGGCAAGTGGCGGGGACGGGACCACGTCAAACCCGGTGGCATCGGCTCGGCCTCTGTCCGCTACGGCGACCTGGTTGTGGCCGCACTCATGGCGGTCAACGCCTTCGGCGACCTGCGAACGGGAGAACCCCGAGCCCCGATGGATATCGGGGGGGCCGACCCCGCAAATCCACCGCACCTGAACACCACGATCGGTGTCGTGGCCACCAACGCCACGCTCGACAAGGTCGGTTGCCTGCTCGTTGCCCAGTCGGGCCACGACGGGCTCGCCCGGGCGCTCGAACCGGCCCACAGCACCGTCGACGGGGACGCCATCGTGGCGGCCGCGGTGGGCGCGGTGGGCGCCCCGCAGGCACCGCTCGACCAGGTGCGCAGCCTGGCGGCCCGAGTGGTGGAGGATGCCATTCGCGCCGCGGTCGGCGCCCGCTGAACCGGAGTTTTTTCCGTCCGCGACGGGCGCAGCGGCGGCCGGGGCGGCATTTTCCCCAGACCCCGCAAGTACCATCGAAACCGTGCCGACGCTGGCCGGGGTGAGGAACGAAGCGCTGCAATGCCAGCGTTGCCCGCTGGCGCGCGGGCGCACGACCGTGGTGTTCGGCGAGGGTGACCCCCACGCCGACCTGATGGTCGTGGGCGAGGGGCCCGGGCGCGACGAGGACCTCCAGGGCCGGCCGTTCGTGGGGCGCTCGGGCAAACTCCTCGACCGGTTGCTGCTCGAGGAGGTCGGCGTGGGTCGGGAGGCGGTGTACATCGCCAACGTGGTGAAGTGCCGACCGCCGGGCAACCGGGACCCGCTGCCCGATGAGATCGAGGCGTGCCGGCCGTGGCTTGAGGCGCAGGTGGCGCTCATCGAGCCCAAGGTGGTGCTCACGCTGGGCAACTTCTCGACCAGGTTGCTCCTCCAGACCTCCGACGGCATCCGCCAAACCCGGGGGCGGGTGTACCCGTGGGGGTCGACGGGAGCGGTGCTGGTGCCGACGTACCACCCGGCGTTCGCCCTGCGAGGAAGTGGCGAGGTGCTGGCCGAGATGCGGGCCGATTTCGTGCGGGCCAAGGAAGCGCTGTCGGGGGTGCGGCCGTGAGCGACAACGGCGGCCGGATCGAGGTGGCATCGCGGTCGGTGGGCGAGACCCAGGCGGTGGCGGCTCGGCTGCAGCCGCTGCTCGAGCCGGGCGACGTGATCCTGCTCGGCGGCGAGTTGGGGGCGGGCAAGACCGCCTTCGTCCAGGGCTTGGCCCGGGCGATGGGAGTCGAGGGACCCGTGACCAGCCCGACGTTCACCCTGGTTCGCAGCTATGACGGTCCCGGGGGAGTGCGGCTGGTCCACGCCGACGTCTACCGCCTCGACCACCTCCAGGAGATCGTCGACCTGGGGTTGCCGGAGCTGCTCGAGGAGGGCGAGGGCGCGGTCGGCGCGATCGAGTGGGGGGAGGCGGCGGCGCCGGTGCTGGCCCGCGACTACCTGGAGATCCGGATCGACTTCGGCGAGGGCGACGACGACCGCGTGCTGCGCGTGACGCCGGTCGGGGTCCGCTGGGCGGCGCCGGACCGGCTGCGCCGGCTGGGCGACCTGCTCCTGGTGCGCTCGGGCGAGGACGCGGCGTCATGATCATCCTCGGCCTCGACACCGCCACCTCCCAGGTCGGCTGCGCCCTGGGCGACCACGAGGGACCGGTGGCGTCGTTCCAGCTGACCCGGGGGCGCCGCCACGCCGAGACCCTGGCGCCCGCCATCGACAACCTGTGCCACCAGGCCGGTATCAGCCTGGACGATGTGGGCGCGGTGGCGGTCGACGTCGGGCCGGGGTTGTTCACCGGCCTGCGGGTCGGCGTGGCGACCGGCAAGGCGCTGGCCATGGCGCTGCGCATCCCGATGATCGGCCAGACCAGTCTCGACCTGCTGGCCTACCCGCATCGCCGGGGCCAGGGCCTCATTGCCAGCGTTGTCGACGCCCGGCGCGGCGAGGTGTTCTGGGCGCTCTATCGTCCGGTGCCCGGGGGCGTGCAACGCATCACCGACTACGCCGCCAGCCCCCCCGCCGATCTGGCCGCGGAGCTGCTGGCGACGGGCGAGGACACCCTGGCGGTGGGCGACGGCGCCTGTCGGTACCGCCAGGTGCTGGCGGCGGTCGACCGGGTCGAGGTGGCCGAATGGAGCAGCGCCTACCCCTCGGCCGCGGTGCTGGTCGAACTGGCGCACCCGCTGGCGCTGCGGGAGGAGTTCGTGTTGCCGGGCGAGCTGGCACCGCTGTACCTGCGCAACGCCGACGTGCGGATCAACTGGGTCGAGCGCTCGGGCCTGGGGGGCGGTCACTCGGTGCGGGAAGCCGGGTAACGGCGGTGGCATCGAGAGTCAGCGACTTCGGCCCCGCGGCAGGCGACGCCACCCCGGGCCCCGAACCCGAGGGCATTGCGGTGCACCTGGTCCCCATGCGCCGCCGCCACCTGCGCTCGGTCATGCGCATCGAGGCCCAGGTGTACCCCCGCCCGTGGTCGTTGCCGCTGTTCATGAGCGAGCTCAACCTGCGGTCGAGCCGCATCTACTACGTCGCCCGGGTCAACGGCCTCGTCGTCGGCTACTGCGGGCTCATGCTCGTCGAGGGCGACGGCCACATCACCAACATCGCCGTCGACCCGGCCTGGCATCGCCATCAGATCGGGACCAGGCTGCTGCTCAACGCGGCCCGCCAGGCGGCCGCCCGCGACGCCACCCGCCTCACCCTCGAGGTGCGCATGAGCAACCGGGCCGCCCAGGACCTGTACCGCAAGTTCGGCTTCGAGGCGGCCGGGGTGCGCAAGAACTACTACGCCGAGTCCCGAGAGGACGCCCTCATCATGTGGGCCTACGGGCTCGACACCGACGCCTATGCCCAGCGGGTGGCGGGGATCGAGGCGTCGCTGCGGGGTTCGACCCTCGTCGAGGATGGTGAACCCGGGCGGTGAAAATCCTCGCCATCGAGACCTCGTGCGACGAGACGGCTGCGGCCGTGGTGGAAGATGGCCGGCGTGTGCTCTCCTCGGTGGTGAGCAGCCAGATCGACCTCCATGTGCGCTTCGGCGGGGTCGTGCCCGAAGTGGCCAGCCGGGCCCATGTGGAGCTGCTGACGCCGGTCGTGGCCGAGGCGCTGCTGGAGGGGGGCGTCGACGGCAAGGAGATCGACGCCGTGGCGGCCACCGCCGGACCCGGCCTGATCGGTTCGCTGCTCGTCGGGTTGAGCGCCGCCAAGGCGTACGCCCTGGCGTGGCAGGTGCCTTTCGTCGGGGTCAACCACATGGAGGCCCACCTCCACGCCGCCTTCTTGGAGGAGCCCGATCTGGCGCTGCCAGTGGTGGTGTTGCTGGTCTCGGGCGGTCACACCTTGCTGATCGCCATGGAGGCCGCGGGTTCCGGCTCGGACGGCTTCGACCTTTCTGGCGGCGGGGGGTTCCCGTTCCGGTACCGGCTGCTCGGCCAGACGATCGATGACGCGGCGGGCGAGGCGTTCGACAAGGTGGCCCGTTTCCTCGGGCTCGGGTACCCGGGCGGTCCCGCCATCGACGCCTTGGCGGCCATGGGCGGTGGCGATCCTCGGGCCATCGCCTTTCCGAGGGCGATGCGGGAGGAGGGATACGACTTCTCGTTCTCCGGCCTGAAGACCAGTGTCATCAACCATGTGCGCAAACATCCCGACGTCGAAGTGGCCGACGTGGCGGCCTCGTTCCAGGAGGCGGTGGTGGACGTGCTGGTCACCAAGGCCCGCCGGGCGGCCCGTGCGCTCGGCGCCCGGGGCATCTGCATCGGCGGCGGGGTGGCGGCCAACTCACTCCTGCGCCTGCGGGTCATCGAGGCGTGCGTCGAGGATGGCATCGCCGCCTTCGTGCCCAGCCGGGCCATGTGCACCGACAATGCCGCCATGATCGGCGTGACCGCCTGGTACCGCCTCCGGGCGGACGGCCCGAGCCCCCTCGACCTGCCGGCCCTCCCCAACCTGGCGCTGCCCTTCACCTGATCCTGAGCGGATTGGCGCGGCGTTCCGCCTGTTGCGGGAGTACCCTTCCGCGGCATGGATCAGGGCAGCTCCACACCGTACGGTCAGGATTCGCCGCCACCAGGATCGGGTCCGCCGCCGGGCTACGAAGCCCCGCCGCCGCCCAGTTATCCGCCCCCGGGGGGATACGGTCCGCCGCCGGGTTCCGGTCCCGGTTCGGGCTACGGTCCCGGGTCGGGGTCCGGGTCGGGCTACGGGTCCGGCTATGGGGGGGCGCCAGGCGGCTACAACGCCGGCGCGCCGACGCCCGACGACAAGACGTGGGCCATGCTGTGCCATCTCAGCTACTTCGTCTTCGGCCTGCTCGGGCCGCTCATCGTCATGTTGACCAAAGGCAAGGAGAGCGCCTTCGTGCGCGATCAGGCGGTCGAGGCGCTGAACTTCCACATCACCTTGGCCATCGCCATGTTCGTGTCGGCCATCTTGATCCTCGTGGTCGTCGGCATCTTCCTCATCGCTGCGGTGTTCATCGCCGGCGCGGTTCTGGCGATCATGGCGTCGATCGCGGCCTACAACGGCACCGCGTACCGCTACCCCCTCACACTCCGGCTGGTCAAGTAGCACGTCGGGCAGGCGACGGCCGCGGCCCGGGCCTGGGCCCGGGCCCATGGTTTTGCGCGCCCTGATTGCTCGCCACGGTTGAAGTTCCCTCCCAGCGCCGCTATCGTTAGCACTCGTCCATTGAGAGTGCTAAATGGCCCACGGAGGCGCAACACCCATGAATCTGCAGCCGCTCGACGATCGGATCGTCGTAAAGCAGAACGAAGCCGAAGAGAAGACCGCATCTGGTCTCGTGATCCCCGACACCGCCAAGGAGAAGCCCCAGCAGGGTGAAGTCCTTGCCGTCGGCCCGGGCCGTCGCTCCGACACCGGCGAGCTGATCCCGCTCGACATCGCAGTCGGCGACACCGTCCTGTACTCCAAGTACGGCGGCACCGAGATCGTCGTCGACGGTGAGGACCTGCTCGTCCTCACCAGCCGTGACGTACTGGCCAAGGTGATCAAGTAGTGCCCAAGATCCTCAAGTTCGACGAATCCGCCCGCCGGCACCTGGAAGCGGGGGTCAACAAGCTGGCCGACGCCGTCAAGGTGACCCTCGGGCCCAAGGGCCGCAACGTGGTTCTGGCCAAGAGCTTCGGGCCGCCGACCATCACCAACGACGGCGTGACCATCGCCCGTGAGGTCGAGGTCGACGATCCCTTCGAGAACCTGGGCGCCCAGCTCGTCAAGGAAGTCGCGACCAAGACCAACGACGTGGCGGGCGAC
Source organism: Acidimicrobiaceae bacterium (assembly GCA_030838045.1). Taxonomy (GTDB): domain Bacteria; phylum Actinomycetota; class Acidimicrobiia; order Acidimicrobiales; family Palsa-688; genus JALYXV01. The sequence goes on along the minus strand of JAUTXN010000140.1, from coordinate 2,865 downwards.
GGCACCACCACCGCCACCGTGCTGGCCCAGGCCCTGGTCCGTGAGGGCCTGCGCAACGTGGCCGCCGGTGCCAACCCGACCGCCCTGAAGAAGGGCATCGACCTGGCCGTCAAGGAAGTGATCCTGGCCATCAAGGAGCAGGCCAAGGAGGTCGACGACAAGGCGGAGATCGCCCAGGTCGCGGCCAACTCAGCCGCCGACCGCAAGATCGGCGACGTTCTGGCCGACGCCATCGACCGGGTGGGCAAGGACGGTGTGGTCACCGTCGAGGAGTCCAACACCTTCGGCATGGAACTCGAGTTCACCGAGGGCATGCAGTTCGACCGTGGCTACCTGTCGCCGTACTTCGTGACCGACCAGGAGCGCCAGGAGTGCGTGCTCGAGGATGCCTACATCCTCATCTGCAACGGAAAGATCAGCGCCGTTCACGACCTGGTCAAGGTGCTGGAGCGGGTCATGCAGACCAGCCGGCCGCTGCTGATCATCGCCGAGGATGTGGAGGGCGAGGCCCTGGCCACGCTCGTCGTCAACAAGATCCGCGGCACCTTCAACTCCTGCGCCGTCAAGGCTCCGGCCTTCGGTGACCGCCGCAAGGCGATGCTGGCCGACATGGCCATCCTCACCGGCGCCCAGGTCATCTCCGAGGACGTCGGGCTCCGGTTGGAGAACGCCACCTTGGACCTGATGGGCCGGGCCCGCAAGATCGTCATCACCAAGGACACCACCACCGTCGTCGACGGCGGCGGTACCGAGGCCGACGTCAAGGCCCGCATTTCCCAGATCAAGCGGGAGATGGAGCAGACCGACTCCGACTGGGACCGGGAAAAGATGCAGGAGCGCCTGGCCAAGCTTTCGGGCGGCGTTGCCATCGTCAAGGTGGGCGCAGCGACCGAGGTCGAGCTCAAGGAGAAGAAGCACCGCATCGAGGACGCCCTTTCGGCCACCCGTGCGGCCATCGAGGAGGGTGTGGTCGCCGGTGGCGGCACCGCCCTCATCCGCAGCAAGGCGTCGGTCCTGAAGTTGGCGAGCAACCTCAGCGGCGACCAGGCCACCGGTGCGCTCATCGTGGCCAAGGCGCTCGAGGAGCCGCTCAAGTGGATCGCGCTGAACGCCGGTCTTGAGGGCGGCATCTGGGTGCAGCAGGTCGAGCGCGAGACCGGCTCGATCGGCCTCAACGCCGCAACCGGCGTGATGGAGGACCTGCTCAAGGTCGGCGTCATCGACCCGGCCAAGGTCACCCGCTCGGCGCTGCAGAACGCGGCGTCGATCGCCGGCCTGATGCTGACCACTGAGGTCCTCATCGTCGACAAGCCCGAGAAGGAAAACGCCGGCGGTGCCGGCGGGGGCGGCGGCATGGACGGCATGGGCGGCATGGGCGGCATGGGCGGGATGATGTAGCTTCCCCGCTCTGGCGGTGGACAGTCGTCGACAGAACCCCGGGACCTGCCCAGGCCCCGGGGTTCTGGCGCGTTTGAGGGTCAGCGGCGCTCCTTGCGCCACACCAGCTTGAGCCCGCTCCAGGTCTCGTCGATGGCGCACACCTTTACGTCGACCAGGCCGCGGGGCAGCGCCACGTCTCGCACCACGTCCTCAGTCATGTCGGTCGGTACCTTGGAGGCCCTTTTTGGCCATGCGATCCAGGCCGCACCGGCGGGGGCGATGACCTGGCCGATCCGATCCAGGCGGCGGTCGAGTTCGCGGCGTTGCTTGGTGAAGAACAGCACCTCATCGCAGTGCCCGGACAGCCGGGTGATGACCGTCACGCCGTCTGGCAGGTCGAGGGCGAACCCGTCGGGAGCCGAGAGCAACGCCAGCCGGTCGCCGGGCCGAATACCGAGCTTATTGACCAGCGGAGTCCCGGAGTAGCCCGCCACCGCCATAGTCTGACGCCATGGAAGACCGTCCCGCACCTGACCCCGCCAAGCTCCTGGCCCAGTGGATGGAGTGGGAACGCGGCGAAGAGACGCCCGGGCGGGTCATCGCCAACATGAAGACCGGGGGCCTCCGGGACTTGCTCGAGACGTTGGTGGCGAACAGCGCCCAGAGCGCACGGACCGTCGACGAACCCATCCCGCTCGACCCCGAGACCGCCGCGGCCTGGACGCCCATCGTCTGAACCCCGTCATGGGTGACAACGCGGCGGACGCCGTCGTGCCGTCGCGCCGCGGTGGCAAGCAGCAGATTCCCCGTCCTCCGGGCGCCCGGCTCGGGGGTCTGCCGGCGTGGGCGACAGTTCCGCCGGCCCGCCGTCAGGCCATTTCGCTGGACCAGGTGCGGCAGGGGTTCGAGCGCCGAGGTTGGGGCGGTGACGCGCCGCGGAATGTTCCACCGGCCCGGCTGTCCCGCCGCCATGAGCCCGCCAGCCGGCCGGCGGCGGTGTTGTGCCCGTTGTTCGAGGAGGGCGGCGAGGCGCACGTCATACTCACCCGGCGATCGTCCAACATGCGTTCGCACACCGGCGAGGTGTCGTTCCCGGGCGGGCGCCTGGAGGAGGGCGAACGGGCGGTCGACGCCGCCTTGCGCGAGGCTCGCGAGGAGGTCGGGATCGATCCGTCGGTGATCGCCGTCCTCGGTCCGCTGTCGCCGCTGGTCACGGTACGGGGCCAAGTCCTGATCACCCCGTTCGTCGGTGTGTTTCCCGGACGGCCCCGTCTGGTGCCCAACCCGGCGGAGGTCGAGCGGGCCTTCGATGTTTCACTGGCGGAGCTGGTATCGGAAGGGATCTACCGCGAGGAGGTGTGGGAGCTCCCGGGTGAAGGGTCCCGCTCGATCAGCTTCTTCGAGTTGATAGGCGACACGGTGTGGGGCGCCACGGCGTGGATCCTGCGCGATCTGCTCGAACTGACCCTCCAGCCCTAGCCGCCG
>JAUTXN010000136.1 GCA_030838045.1 Acidimicrobiaceae bacterium | reverse complement strand
CGTGTTCGACCGCCCCCAAGTGGGCCGGGCTTGGTTCGAAGCGGCCATCAAAGACCATCTCGACCTGGGACGGCCCGAAAAGGTGCGCCTGGTCTTCAACCGCCGTGTCGTGACCGCCGGCAAGCATCCCACCCCGGGCTGGTTCTCCACCGAGATCGTCACCCGCGGCGTCGATCCCCACATCCAAACCCACTACAAGTTCTCGAAAGTGAAAGCCTATTTCAAGGAACAGCGGGCGTTGCGGGTCGAGACCACGATCAACAACCCCAACGATTTCGGGATCCAAAAGACGCTGAACCGGGCCAACTGGCGGGCGTTGCGCCACACCGGCGCCGCGGTCAACGCCCGGTTCCTCCAAGCCCTGGGCGACGCCGACCACACTGTGCCCGACGACCGATGGCTGCAACACGTGGTGCTGCCCAGCGTCCATGACGGACAGCGCGCCCCCGGACTGCGCTTCGGGGAACCCCGCGTCGTCGCCCTGCTCGAAGCGTTGTGCAACGTCGCGCATATCTTCGACGGGCTCACCAACGCCACCCTCCGAGCACAGATGTCCGCCCTGCTGGGAGTCGACTACCGCGCCAACCAGGCCACCTACAACCTGCGCCGCCTGCGCCTCAAAGGCCTCATCGAACGCATGGCCCACACCAACCGTTACCGCGTGACCGAACACGGACGGGCCGTCGCCACGTTCTTCACCCGCCTCGCCAAACGCGTCGTCGTCCCCGCCCTGGCAGCCCTGAGACCCGCCCGGCGAGCCTCCCGGGGCATCCCACCATCCTTGGCGGTCGCCTGGCGCGACTACGACCGCGAGATCCAACAACTCGTGAAACGCTCCAAACTGGCCGCCTGAACCCCTCAACCGGGCCGGATACAACCAACGGCTTGACCGCTCCCACGATCAAGCGCGCTCCGATATCGGGTAATACCCCGAACAAGCCCACCGCGACGCGAAAAACCCCCCGTGCCGCTTCCAAACGAACCGTTTAGAACACCCCGCACCGACCTCACCGGCCAACACCCACCCCCGAAACGCCCGCCCCGCAACCGATCCGCCCCAAAACCTGCCTCAAAATCGCGGAAGTTCGAGCTAGCGGCACCTCCAGACGAATGGCGGATCTGCCGATCGCCGCGACCGTGTCATCATGGGATCCTCACGTGCCCGAGCCGGCCGGTAGGAACCCAGATCTGCGAGCGACCGGGCGCTTCATCGACAGGTCGGCGCTTGCCTTGGTGCACGACCGACTGGGTCGAGCAAAGACCCAATGGTGGGGAGGTTTCGCCGAATTTCATGCCACACAGCACGCTCGCATTCCTCGGAACGCGGAATGCCGCGTCTCCGTCGCCCGTCGGAGTGTTTCGCAACGCCGACGGTCTTCGAACTAGTCTTCCTCCGGATGGGCGCACCGCGGTGGATCTACCTGCTCTTGATCGTGGTCGGAGCGGCCGTCGGCTTGGCCATCGCAGGGTTACCATCGCAGCACTACGATCCCCCGCTCCGGATCGCGCCCACCACTACCACGGCGGTCGGGACACCGTCGCCCCAAGGTTGATCACGGCGTGCGCGCAGGCGACGTAGCCTCCGGGGTGGACCCGGTTGCCGGCCGGGGTTTCCTCTTCCCCCTGTCATAAACCCCGGCAAGAGGAAACAGCGCAACGTATGATGCGGCGCGAATCACAGTGACAAGGTTCGTCCGACCTCATATTTCACGCTGCTCCTTCGTTAGCGGTCCGTCATGACACTTTGACCCCGTCGCCCCGGTCGAGTCCGGAACCATCAGCACTGCATCCAAGCTCTATTCCCGACAGCACTATTTGACTCAACGCGGCCAACGACCCCCGTGACAGGGAATTTCACTCCGATTGACAAGCCGTTCCGCAACAGTTAGTCCGGCGTGCTCCGGCGCACACCAGCCCAGGCATGATGGACATGTGACGTGGCCCGGATGAAGTTGGCGACCCGTTGAGAGCAGTTCTCAACCTGATAGTCGACCGGTACCGATGGGAAATCTCCCGCCGCTCGCTGTGCCAGCACCTGTCGCATTGATGCACGGACGATCGAGGATTCGACGCCGGTTGTGATCATCGCGCCCGCCTCCAATGCCTCTGGGCGCTCGATCGCATCGCGCAAGGTCACGGCGGGGAAATCCAGGATCGCCGACTCCTCGCTGATCGTCCCGCTGTCGGAGAGTACGAAGAACGCGTGGCGCTGAAGGTGGACATAGTCGCAGAACCCGAATGGGGCATGAAACACCACGCCCTCGAGGTCCGTGATCCCTAGCTGCTCCAGTCGAGACCGGGTTCGGGGATGGGTGGACACCAAGACGGGCCGCCCAAACTCGTGGCGAACATCGGACATCGTGGTGGTCAGATCGGTCAACCGCGACCTCTCGTCCACGGTCTCCTCGCGATGCGCGCTCAACAGGATATAACCGCCTGCCTCGAGTCCGAGTTCGTCGAGCACGTCCGCATCGCCGATACGGCCGGCGTAATAGGTCAGCACTTCGGCCATGGGCGATCCGGTGAGGCTTATGCGCCGGGCCGGCAATCCTTCCGCCAGCAGATTTCTGCGAGCGTGCTCGGTGTAGACCAGATTGAAGTCGGAAACATGATCAACGAGCCGGCGATTCGTCTCCTCCGGCACGTTGTCATCGAAGCAGCGGTTTCCGGCCTCCATGTGATAAACGGGAACCCGGAGACGCTTGGCGATGACTGCGGCGATACAAGAGTTGGTATCGCCAAGGACAAGTAAGGCGTTGGGCCGCGACTCGAGGATCGCCTCCTCCACGCCGATCAGTGTGCGGCCCAAGATCTGACCGAGGCTGCCGGGTCCGACGCCTAGGTATCGATCAGGCGAACGTAAGCCAAGGTCATCGAAGATTTCCTGACTCAACTCGACATCGTAGTTCTGGCCGGTGTGGACGAGTGTGTGATCGAACGACTCGTCAAGGCGGGGTATCACCCGGGACAACCGGATGATCTCGGGACGGGTACCGAGCACGGTCATGACCCGAAGCGGCTCGCTCGATGTCACTGAACGGCTTCGGCGAAAGTGTCGGAATCGTCCGGGTCGTACATCTCGTTAACCCAGAAGAGCGTGCACAGCTCGTGATCGCCGGTATTGGTGATGCAATGCGTGTGCAGTGTGGGTATGTCGATGAAAGCCGGTTGGTCACCCGACACCTCAAAGATCTCCACCCCGCCGCCATACACCGGACGGACCGCTATCCGGGCTCGCCCCTTCACCACCACAAACCGTTCGACCTTCCGCAGGTGAAAATGATTGCCCCGGGTCACCCCGGGATGCGTCATCGAGAATGAGGCCTGCGACTCGCCGCCGAATGACCGCAGCACCTCGACGAACCTGCCACGGGCATCGCTGCGGGCCAACAAGGCGAACGGGTAAAATCCAGGGTAGAGAAACGAGCGGTAGGTATTGAACAATTGCAGTGCGAAGGAATCGCTCAGATCGGGCATCACGCCCCGGGCGTATGTCTGGGCTATTCCCTCCAGCCGGCGTGCGACCTCAGAGACCGTCGTGCGGTGTCCGTGGGTCAGGACCGTCCTAGATGTCGGCGGTTCGCCAAACTGCTCGAGCAGTACCTGAACGGCCTCCTGGGCGTGCAGCAGCTCGATCGTACGGTCGATCTGAATTTCGGGTTGCAACCCCGAGGCCAGCCGGTGGCAGAAGGTGGCGACGCAGGAGTTGTAGTCCGGCCGCCCACTCTCGCCGAACAGATTCTGGAAGACGACATCAATGAACGCCGTACCGCTCTTGGCCGACCATTCGGCGAGGGTCTCAGCCGCCTGTCGCTTGCCTCGGCCGTAGCCGGTGTCGCTACCGGCTTGGATTGAGTTGGCGAAGATGATGACCGGGGGTGCATGGCCTCCGCGATCGAGCGCGCCAACCAGGCGTTCGGCCAGTTGCCTGTTCTCGATCTCGACGACATCCGTCGGGCCGCGATTTCTCCCGGCCAGATGCACAACGACGTCCGTGCCGGCCAAGGGGTGGGCAGCCGACGTCGGTCCGTCGAAGGCATGACCATCGAGAACAGAACGAGGAACGCTCACGACATGATGCGTGCCCTCGGCGTGAAGCCTCGTCCGGAGGTGCCGGCCCAGAAATCCTTCTGCCCCAGTGACGACCACCTTCACGGGAGATCCGCGCGGCCCACGGTGTCCACGACCCGACCGGCCTGGGCCAACTCCTGAACGAATTCAGGAATGGTCATCATCAAGGATTTGACCTCGTCGACGGCCAACTGCTCGGTGTTGCTCGAGTTGTAATCCTCGACCCAGCGCTCATTCAGGTCGCCCTCATCGTAATAGAGCCCGTAGTCAAGCCCGCGAGCATCAAGCGGAATACGGAGATAGTCTTCGATGGTCACGCTGCGGACCAATTCCTCACGGGTGGCCAGCGACTCACTCTGCTTCTCGCCATGGCGGACTCCGATGACCTTGACCGAGGGCGAGACGCCGAACAGGTCGGCCAAGGCCTCGACGAGGGTGCCAAGCGTGCACGCAGGCGCCTTCTTGATGAAGAGGTCGCCGGAGGTCCCATGCTCAAACGCGAACTCGACCAGTTGAACCGAATCAGCCAGAGTCATCATGAATCGGGTCATCGACGGATCGGTGACCGTCACCGGTTCGCCGGCGCATAACTGGCGAACGAATAGCGGAATAACGGAGCCGCGCGAGTACATCACGTTGCCGTACCTCACGATGCACACCTTCGTCGCGGCGTCGGGGTGGTTACGAGCGAAGGCCTGAACTGTCTTCTCCATGATCCCTTTGGTCATCCCCATGGCATTCACCGGGTATACCGCTTTGTCGGTGCTGAGGCAGACGACGGTTTTGACCCCAGCGTCAAAGGCAGCCTCGATCACGTTGTTGCTGCCGATGACATTCGTCCGCACGGCCTCGAGGGGGAAGAAGTCGCACGACGGGACCTGCTTCAGCGCGGCGGCGTGGAACACGTAGTCCGAGCCGACCACGGCGTTGCGTACACTCGCCGGGTCTCGGACGTCGCCGAGGTAGAAGCGGAGCCGACCATCGGGGAGGTCCCGGCGCATCTGGTCCTGCTTGGTTTCATCCCGGCTGAAGATGCGCACCTGGGCCGCGTCGCTGGCCAGCATCCGGCGGGCCAAGGTCGAGCCGAATGACCCCGTCCCGCCGGTGACGAGTACCGTGCTCCCCGATATGCCGGTGGCCATGATGTCGGTCTTTCCCTCGCTCGCCGTCGCACAGGCCATAGCCGCATCGACGCTGCGGCTTTCTGCATACTATCGTCGCGGCCGGAGGAATCTGCTCAGAGGCGCAGTACGTGATCAAAGGAAGAGAAGCTGCGCGTCCTCATAGTCACCCAGTACTTCTGGCCGGAGGACTTCCGTATCAATGATCTCGCCACGGCCCTCAGGGAGGCTGGCGATGACGTCACCGTCCTCACTGGGCGACCCAACTATCCATCCGGCGTGCTGGCCACCGGCTTCAGCTGGCGGGGTCCTTGGACCCAGACGTACGGCGGCATCAAAGTGCTGCGGGTGCCGATGATCTTGCGAGGAAGGGGGGGTGGATCCCGGCTCGCGGCCAACTACGCGTCGTTCGCCCTTGCGGCCGCGATCGTCGGTACGGTCAGGCTGCGCAGCGGCTTCGACGTCATCTTCGTGTTCGAACCATCCCCGGTCTCCGTCGCCCTCCCAGCACTGGTGTTCGGCCGGCTGCAGTCAACCCCTGTCGTGATGTGGATCCAAGACGTGTGGCCTGACATCCTGGCCGGCACGGGCGCTGTGACATCGCCGCGTCTGCTGTCGGTCATCGGGATGGCGTCGCGCGCCATACACCGACAGTGCAACCATTTGCTCGTGACGTCGGAGGCGTTCAAGACCCGGCTGAGCCTCGACGTCCCGGTGCAGGACATCGGGTACCTGCCCCAGTGGGTCGAGGACTTCTATCAACCGACCACGGTGCCAGCCGGTGCACCCGAGAGGCTGGAGCTCCCCGACGGATTCATCGTCCTGTTCGCGGGCAATCTGGGGTCAGCGCAAGCCTTCGAGACTGTGCTGGCCGCGGCCGAGAAGACCGGCGGAACCAACATCCATTGGGTCATCCTGGGCGACGGTCGCCAGCGCGACTGGATCTGCGAGCAAATCCGGATCCGAGGCCTGACGCCGTCAGTCCACATGCTCGGTCGCCGGCCGGCGACATCGATGCCGACGTTCTTCGCCCTGGCCGACTGCCTCCTGGTATGCCTGCGGGACTCGCCCGAGTTCAACGGGACGATCCCGGCAAAGCTCCAGTCGTACATGGCGTGCGGCCGGCCGGTCGTGGCCGCCCTCGAGGGGGAGGGTCGCCGAATTGTCGAGCAGGCCGGCTGTGGCGTGGCCGTGGGCAGCGGCCGCCCGGACGAGCTTGCCGCGGCTGTCCAGAAGCTGGCGGCCATGATTCCAGAAGAACGAAACGAGCTCGGGTCGCGGGGTCGGCGGTACTACGAGCAGCACTTCGATCGCCAGAAGCTTGTTGCCCGCCTCCGGGCCGTGCTTATGGATGTCAAGGAATCGTGCGCTCGCTAGCAGCCGATCGTTCCAGCACGCCGTCGGGGGCCGAGCGGGTGATGGTAACCGGAGCGACTGGCTTCATCGGCGCCGCCTTGTGTGGGCGCCTTCGCAGACTTGGCCTGGACGTCACCGCCACGGCGCGCCGCGAGCCACTCGGGTCTGGGCCATGGCGGGAGTTCGTTAGTTGCGACCTGTCGAGAGATGCCACCAGGCTCGAGCCCTTTCTGACCGGCTGCAGCACCATCTTCCACGTGGCCGGCCTGGCCCATGGATCGGGCCGATCGATTGACGAGTATTCGGCGGTAAACGTTGGTGGAACGCAGCGTCTGCTGGAGATCGCGGCTGCGTGTGGCGTCGAACGGCTTGTGTTCGTAAGCAGCGTCAAGGCGGCCGGACCACCCGGATTCCACCAGGTCGATGAGTCGCACTGTTCCCCGCCTGAGAGCCCCTACGGTCGTTCCAAGAGGGAAGCTGAGGACCTGCTCCTGGTCGCCGGCGTGGTCGGCCCACCGTCGGTCGTCATACTTCGGCCTGCGCTGGTCTACGGACCGGGCGTCAAAGGAAATCTCCGAGCGCTCTATAGAGCCGTCGAGCGCGGATGGTGCCCTCGAATCGGTATTGACTACAACCGTCGCTCGATGGTATCGGTTGACGACCTAGTGGAAGCAGCCGTACGGGCAGCATCAACGGACGCCTCGGGCATCTTCCTCATCACCGACGGCGAGGCCTACTCCACCGAGCGCGTCTACCTGGCTGTGTGCACGACATTAGGGCGCCGCCCGTCACGAGTCACGGTACCGAGCTGGTCAATCGCGTCTCTGCTGTCAGCCGGACGCCGTGGTCTCAGCCTCGGGCTGCCACTCGAGCGTCCCGTCGACGCGCTGACCCGACTCACCGAGTGGGCCTGGTATGACTCATCTCGAGCGGAAGCTTACCTCGACTGGAAGCCGAAGGTCCGATTCGAGGACTCCACGTTCTAGTGCCCCGAGTCGCCCGTTCGCCAAGATATTGGGTTGAGGGAAATTTTCGGCGCGAGGGCGCGAGGGCGCGAGGGCGCGAGGGCGCCGGGATCGCCGGGGTCGCCGAGATCACCGGACTCTTCGACCTTCGGCCTGGCCGGAGTAGACCGGGGCGATCTGGCGCGGGGATGAGACCCACCCGGGTCCCCAATGCAGCATCGAACCCGAGGGTGGCGCAAACCAGGTGTTCATCAGGGGTAGACGCCGCCGGCCACCTCAGGGCCCCCAACCACCACGCCTCCGACCCATCCGATCTCGGACGGAACGATGTCCTGCGAGTCAAGAGTTAGCGAGCGACCTCTCGCGACCCGTTTAGGCTAGGGCGGGGGCGGGCGACAACGATTGCCTTGTTGCGCAAGAGCCGGAGATCGACAAAGACAAAGCGGGCCAGCCCGCCCGAGACCCGGACCGCAAACGCCGGGAAATGAAGCCGTCTTCCAAGATAGTTCTGGGCATAAAGATCGATCGGCCAACTGAGCTCAAACTCCCGACTGAAGGATTCCACGTCGAACCCGCTTACGTTGAGGGCCCGGGTCAACGCGACATCGGACCACAGCCTCAGATGAAATATCGAAAGCCGACTGCGCAGCCACGTCTGCGAGATCCGGCGGATCCCGGGACAGTGCAACAACACAAGGAATAGCGAGTCCCAACCGCATCGGCACGGGGTGTGCACATACATCAAGCCCCCCGGGCGGAGCAGCCGCCGCACCGTCGTGAACACCTGGACCGGGTCGTCCACGTGCTCGGCGACATCGAGCAATGTGATGACGTCGAACAACTCGTCCACCGCGGCCAGGTCCCCCGTCGTCACCTGGAAACTGGCCGCCCGGCACGCTTCGGCGCACGCATCGTCGAACTCGTGGCCGACCACGCGAGCTCCCGGCCAGTGCGACCTCGTGGCTCGCAGAAAGTGCCCGTACCCGCAGCCAACATCGAGAAGGGAGAAACCGTCGCGATCCACAATGGCAGAAAGATCGGCGACCGCGCGCGACGACTTTTCTCCAAGTGTCGAATCGATTGCCGCGTAGTAGGCGTCGGAGTCAACCGCCGCATATGCGCTCTTCAGTTGCTCCTCTGATACTTTCGTGGCCAGGAACACTAAGCCGCACTGCTTGCAGAGCCCAAAGGCCAGGTCCGGCGGGTCCGTGTCACCATGCTCGGAGAAGACGACAATGGAGGGTCCGTTGCAGCCCGGACACCTAAGCTGCGTACCCTGTCCCGGCGTGGCCCCGAGCACCTTGACCCGACCGAAACCCAGCATTGAACGCATACTAGTTCGTGCCGTGAGGCCACCCCGCGACAGACTGAGTCGGTGACCTGGCAGCTGGGGCGAACGCTCCTCGGTGGCTCGAGGCGGCAAGCGTTCCTCGACTATGCCTGGGTCGCCCCGGCGTTGGCAGCGGTTCCTAAACCGCTTCGACGGTCACTCACGCTTCGCCTGCTGGCTGCCAGCCCGCACTACTTCGGCCGCCAGTGGACATCCCACTACCCCGGACTGAGCCGTCGGGCCGTGCTGGAGGGCGAGCTGGATCGGAACCGGGTGACTCGTGCCCAGATCTGCGATCGACTGCTCCTCCCCTATCTACACCCGACGATGAGCGTTCTCGACTTTGGCTGTGGTCCGGGATTCTTGGCCAAGTGCGTGAGTACCCACGTGCACGACGTGGTCGCGGTCGACATATCGCGCGGTGTCATCGCGTGCGCCCGAGAGCTCAATGACGGACCGAACATCGTGTACTTGGCAAACCGCGACCCAGACCTCGGGCTACTCGGGGATTCGATGTTCGACCTCGTCTACTCGTTTGCCGTCTTTCAGCACCTGGAGCGGGACCAGGCGCGCCACTGGCTGTCAGAGCTGGTCCGGACTCTGCGGCCCGAGGGAGTCGGCCTGTGTCATTTTGCCATTGGGCCACCAGAACTTTCACCGACGCTCGATCCGTCGAGGTGGCTCGACCGCTACCGCCTTCGGTTCAATTTCTATGCCATGGATGAGGTACGGCGGCTGCTGGTCGAAGCCGGAGCCAGCGAGATCGAGTTGCGGCTTACCTCGGACATCGGGACAATCGACGACGACATCGGCGCACAGCACGTGGCGATGTTCCGAAGATCGGCATCCGGCCGCAGTTGACCTTGTTCGATCTGGCCGGCGGCCCTACCGGGGGTGCAGCTCGCTTTCGCCGGGAGGCCGAGCAGTGGGTGGCCGCACTTCCGGCCCGTGACGTTCGATTGGTCGGCCTGGCCCGGCGGCTCGGGCCCGGTTGGTTGGTGGCGCGGGAGCTGATCGAGCCTCAACGACGCAGGATTGCAGCCAACAATGTGAGCTTCGTCACCGGGCGCGGGCCAAGAATCGTCCTCCTGAACAACGCTCTCCACTTCTTGCGGCCGGGCGAGATCGATCGGCTGCCGGGCGTGCCAGCCGACCTGCGACGCCAGTCTCGTGTCGTGCTCGGGGCCGCGCTGCGGGCTGACGTCATCGTGGTGCCCTGCACCGATATGGCCGAACGTGTCACGGCCGGCCTGCCCCGGGTCGCCTCCCGCGTCGTCGTGCGCCACCAGCCGTACACCGTGACCCACTCGCGCCGGCCTGGCGACGGCACCGGGTACGTCTTGTATCCAAGCATCCCGGCCCCGCACAAGGATCTTGTCGGCGGCGTCCAGCTGCTCGCGGACGCAATTGCCGAGTCTGGGCTTGACCTTGAGGTACGGGTCACGTGCACTGACGCGGATCTCGCCAACGTGGCCCGTCGGCTCGGGGTTCGGGCCATCGGCCCCCAGAGCCTCGATGGGCTGGACCAACTTCTGGCCGGCGCCGCCCTCGTGTTCAGCCCGTACACCACCGAATCGTACGGCTACCCGGTGGCCGAGGCCCGCGCCGTCGGCGTACCCGTCGTCGGCGTTGACACCGCTCAGAACCGCGAGATCGGTTCCCGGGCTCTGGTCGGATTCACCGCTGGTGACCGCGACTCGCTGGCACGCGCCCTCGAGGTCGCGGTCGCCACGTCTGTCGACCCCGATCCGGCGCCCTTTGAAGCGGCCGCCTATTTCGCCTGGCTGACGACGCTGACATCGGCCAACGAGGGATCGTGAGCCCCTACCCCGGGGTTGCCTCCGGGTCGGTCGAGCGATGACCCGTTCGATATTGCCATAACAACTGTCCGGCTACGGCCGAAGCGGCGAACGAGGCCACGCTCGACCACGCGGCGCCTCGCAAGGTGGGAAAGGTAGCTATGCCGCAGCCAAAGCCGATGGCGCCGATACCCTGCGCGATCGCAACATCCCAGGGCCGATTGATCCCGAGCAGCCGGCCCGATGTCGACTGGAGGGCATAGTTGACGAGAGCGCCCCCGGCCAGGATCTCGGCGATGACCACCGATGGCCGGAAGGTGTTCCCGAAGACGAGCGGTATCACGAACGGCGCAGTGACGATGATCGAGGCACACGCCGCCGCGACCAGTAACAGGCCGCCGGCGTCGGTTTTTCTGCTCTGCCCAGTGATTCCGCGAATCGCGGCCGCCGCTCCCAGGAGGAACGGTATCTGCCCGGCACCGGCGCCCACCGCGTAATAGCCGACTTGCCCGGTGCTGACCAGGAAAGGAAGAACAAGGAGATCAAGTCGGCCGTTTAGGTATTGGAGGATGTTCGCCGCCTGCGCCGCGATGGCGAAACGGAGGAGGTCGCGCATCTTTGCGATTCCGGAGCGGACGACGGGGCCCGATCTCGGCACCAGCAACGGGCCCAACACCGGCCCGACCACCGACATGGTCAGCCCGACGGCGACCGCGAGGGTACGGGTCGACGCCGCGATGTTCCGCAGGGCGACAACGACGACAACTGTGCTCAGCACGTAGGAGCTCGGCTGGAGCAATCGCCAGGCGATGTACGTGGCCCGCTTGCCGCGAGCAAGCAGCCACCCGGCAAAGATCTCACCTTGTGCGGTGGCCGCCGAAATCATAACCAGGAGGACCGTGTACCACTGGTCGCGAAACACGGCATGTCCGACCAGCGCGGCCAGGATCACCATTGGCACCGTGAGGGTCAGCACGGCTGATCGGCAGAAGGCGAGCGCCTCCGCGGCGTCGAACTGACCGTGCTCCTCCTTGGTCATGACGATGATCGCCTTGTCCAGCGAGAACGCTCCGAGCCATCCCAGGATGACTCCCCACATCGCCAAAATGGTGATCGTCCCACGACCGGTAGGTCCGATGCTGCGAGCCAAGGCGACGCTGACTATCAGGCCCGCGAACTGGCTGGCCAGGAACATCGCCTCCAGCGAGCGCTCCAACCTGAGAACCTTGGCCAGTCGGGCCCGGGCGCGCCGGCGTCCCAACTCTCCACGACCGAGCCGATCGGTCACTCGTGCCGGGGCGACGTCAGGCGGCCACCAGACGACGGCTCGCCGGCGAACGGGCTGTCCGTACGATCCAGCAAGCGATCATGGCACCGCAGATCGACTCGATCGACTGGAGGGCGCTAGCCAGCAAGCTGGGATAACTAGCCAGAGCGGACACTCCTGAGAACGCGACACCCAGAAAGACGAACCACCATCCCGATTGCATTCGTACCCCAATGGCGATCGCCAATGTTGTTAGGGCAACGAGTCCGACGATACCGGCCCAGGAGCTGAGTACATACGCCTCGCCGAGCGGGGTGAGACTGGCCGAACTCACGCTGGAGCCGCCGATGGCGACGCTCAGCTGTTCGGCGGTCGAGAGATTTGGCCGTTGCGGGTCAAAGATGCGAGGCAGCAGACCGAAGCGGACCAAGGTGCCGAAGCTCGGTTGGCCAATCTTGGCCGGCACGACGGCGAAGTTGCGCAGCTGCCCCATGTCCAGATCCAGCCGCAAGCGGGTGGCAATGGTCTGGGTGCCCGAGAAACCCTGCACACCCCCGGCCTGCACTCGCAGTCCATTCCTGAGGCTGTAGAGCGGCGGCAGCGCGATCGGAAGTAGAAACGCAGCGATGACGATCCAACGAATGCGGATCATCCGAACCAGGAGAAGACCGACCAGAACCGGGAGGGCGAATGAGATCAGCGGCGCGAACAGCGCCTGTCGAAGCGAGACGAGCGTCTCGATGGAGAATCCGAGAAAGACGATCATCGAGGCGCGTCGGCGGCTCACGAGGCGTTGCCGGTACAGGTAGAGGACGAGCAACACGCCGAAGAGCAACCACGACACGAATGGCGTGAACAGGGAAGCGAAACGGGAAGCCGACGCGGTGCCGATCTGCACAGCGTACGAACCGCGCCCTGACAGCGCAGTGCCCAAGGTGGCGACCACGCCGATGAAAAAGACGATGGTGGCAGCCTGCGGCGTGACCGTCGTGGGCCGAGTCCGGCTCGGCCCTATCCAGACAAGGGTTGCTTCGATCGAGAATGCGACCAGCACGGCGACCAAGCAGATCCCGACAATGAGATGCTCCGGGGCGGTGTGGTGCTGGACCGCCGGGCGAACTACGAAGGCACCGTACTGGACCGTGAGCAGAATGGTCGCCGGGAACCGCTCGAGCCACAGGCGCCGGCGACTGGCCAACTGGCCCTGGACGCGCGAGGCATGGCGCCGCCGGAGCGCCAGTCCGGTCGCCAACGGGCCGGCTCCGCCGCGAACCGGCGTAGTGCTAGGGGATGGCCCACCTGCGTCCGGTGCCTGGCGCGGCGAAGAAGCGGGGCCATACGGGACTGGGATCACCACCCCCGGATGCTACCTAGGCTTGACTGGCGTGACGATGCATGCGAGGCGCAACAGCCACCCCAATCTCGCCGAGGTTCTGCGGGGCCTGGCCCGGGACTATCCCCCTCCACTGCAGCCGGACCAGCTAGCCGACGTGAAACGACAGGCGTTCCAGGTCCGCACCGCCGCGGAGCTCGCGCACGGCGGACCGGTCGTGGACATCGGCGGAGGGATCTGCCTGTTCAGTGTGGGATGTGCGGCGCTCGGGCTCGACGCCTCGGTGGTGGACGACTTCGGTGACCCAATCAACGCGGCCCACCTCGACGTCATGAACATTCACCGGGATCATGGTGTCAAGGTCATCGCGCGAGATGTCATCGCCGACGGGTTGGACCTCGAGCCCGGCAGTGTGGCCCTGGTGACCTGCTTCGAAAGCATGGAGCACTGGCACGCCTCGCCCAAAGACCTCTTCGCCGACATTGTCAAGGCCCTCCGGCCCGGAGGGTGGTTCTTCCTCGGCGTGCCCAACTGCGTCAACCTGCGCAAGCGAATTGGCGCTGCGCTTGGGCGCAGCAAGTGGAGCACCATGGCTGATTGGTACGAGACACCGACATTCCGGGGCCATGTCCGAGAACCCGACGTGGCCGATCTCCGCTACATCGCGCGGGACATGGGGTTGGTCGAGACAACTGTCTTCGGATGCAACTGGCTGGCGTACACAAACCGAAGAGCGTGGGTTCGCGCCATCGCGCCGATGATCGACCGCCCACTGCGGGCCAGGCCGGCGTTGTGTTCCGACATCTACCTCGTCGGGCGAAAGCCCTGAGCCGGGCGTCTTGAGCTTGATGGTTGGCGACGAGGCACCCAAGGCGCCTGACTTGCTCGTGCTCCTGCCATCAGGAGGGGCCGGCGGCGGGATCGAGGCCTACGTCGCAGGCGTGGTTGAGGCGGCCCTCTCCATGGGCTGTTCGATTCACACGGTGACGTTGGCGACGCCGTACGGTGGGCGGGCTGTTCGCTGGCGCCAGCAGCTTCACTTTGCGACGCAGGCGCTCCGCGTTGCGTTTCGTCTCCAGCGCGTCGAGGCCGACACCCAGGTCCTCTGCTTTCACCCCGGACTGGCGCCGGTGGGGATGATGGTCGCGGCGTTCCTAAGGGGGCGCACAACGAAGGCCGTCGCCGGGCGGGCGGTACCGCTCCGGGTCTTTTTCTATGGTGCCGACATTTGGGGCGCCTCACTGGTCAAGCGAGTCTTTTGGCGGGTCGCTCGATTCGAGCCAGTCACAATTTCCGGTTTCAGTGGGGGCGCCCTGGCCCGAGCGGGGAACGCGTTGATGTTGGCACCGGGCCTGACCGCACACCGCTACCAGACGCTGCTGGCCCTGCCCGCGCGCCCGCAACTGGAGTCTCCGACTGGGGCGCTGCGGGTTCTGTCGGTGTTTCGCCTGGCCGACTACCGGGCCAAGGGTGGCCCCACGCTGCTGCAAGCGGTCGAGCACCTCCGCGCCGATGGGCACGACATCACGCTGACGATTGCCGGCGTTGCCGACCCAGCGCTTGAAGTCTCCGAGCTTCACCGTCTGGCGTACCCCTGGTTGACCGTGATCGAGAGCCCGTCGCACGACGAGCTATTGCGCCTCTACGCCGCGGCTGACCTGTTCGTGCTGGCGACACGCCTGAGGACAGGCGCCACTGCCTGCGGGGAGGGATTCGGGATCGTCCTGATCGAAGCCGCGCTGGCCGGGGTACCGGTGATCACGCCAGCATTCGGTGGCGGACACGCCGCGTTCGTCGAAGGGGTGACCGGCTTGGCGCCGGTGGACGAATCGACCGAGGCGCTGGAAGGCCTACTGGAGTGGGCGGCTGCGCACCCACGCGAGCGTTCCCACCTTGGCTTGAGGGGCAGGCAATGGGCCAGAGAAGCTTTCTCGCCTGATGCCTACCGAACCCGGGTAGCACAAGTCCTGTTCGGCTGGGAACTCGATGCGCCAGTCATCTCCCACCTCATGCTGTCCTGATGCCGTTGGCGCCACTTTGCGCCCGGCGTCACCGGCGGATCGGGTGGGAGGGGTGGCGGCCGACGATGTTCACATTGCCCAGCACCGGATCGGTGACGTCGGTCAATACCGTCGATGCTCGGCCTGTGACGCGGTTTCTCACCACCCTCATTTCAATCAGCTGGTATCCCAATGATCGGCAGTAGTCGAGAGGCGAAATGTCGTCCTTCACCAAGTCCCGGTTGTACTCGAAGACAAGGACCGGAAAATCGCGCTCGAGCGTGGCCCGCGCCCCCCTGAGAACGTCGATCTCCACACCTTCGACGTCGACTTTTATCAGAGCAACGTGGGCCTTGGCGGCCAGCTCGTCGACCGTGACCGTTTGCACCGCCGAGGACGGTCCCGTGAGGTACTGATGATGGAGGAGACTGGCTCGGGCCTTGTTCGGATCACCGGGCGCCGGAGTGAACAGCTCGAGTCGCCTGCCGGAGACGTCGCTGGCAGCAGCCCGAACGATATCGACGTTTTTCAGGCCATTCAGTTCGACATTCGCGGCCAGGCGATCCGCCAGTTTGACGTCCGCCTCGATAGCGATCACCCTTCCCGATGTACCCGTGACGCGGGCCATGCGCACAGTGTGAACACCGATGTTGGCTCCCACGTCGATGCAGGTATCGCCACCACGGAGTTCGGCATTCAAGAAGTCGCCCAGCTCCTTTTCATGGGTCCCGAAGAGCCAGATCTGCCATTCCAGCGAACTGGCGAAGTCGGCGTGAAAGCGGTCGCCGAAAACACTGGTGGTCAAAATCGACGCCGGCAACTGCTCCGGGATGGCGCGCCGGTATGCCTCGAACATGAGACGGCTTGGCCCACGAAGCGGCAGCCGGCGGGTCAACAGGCGGCCTGAGCGGGCAAATGCCAGGCCTGCTATCCAACTCCGGGGCTGCATCGGGGTTCCTCCGCTAAGGGCGACGTCGCCGGACCGGGCATGCGACACCCAGAGACGCTAGTGACCCACCTCCGGTCGTGCGGCTCAGTTCCTAGAGCCAACCAGGAACCAAGCCCAGTTAGACATCCCACGGCTGGAAGGTGTCAAGGGGGAGTTGTTGGTTGTGGATGTGTTGGTCATGTCAGGCCTGCCGCGGTGCTGGTCGCAGAGGTCGTGGTGGCGCTGCGATGTCCCCAGGCTTTCTGTTCGTCGTAGACGGCCCGGTTGCGGAGGCAGCCGTCGAGGATGCCGACGAGACGGTTCGACAAGACCCGCAGGGCCTGGTCGTGGGTTTCGCCCTTGGCCCGGTGCTCGTCGTAGAACGCCCGGGCGCCCGCCGACGCGTGAGGGCGCAGAACGCCCACTGGTAGCAGGCGTCGGCCAGGTGCCGGTTGCGGACGTAGCGGGCCAGCACGGCCCGTTTCTTGCCCGACGCCCGGGTGACCGGTGACGTGCCGGCGTAGTTGCGCCGTACTTTACCATCGGCGTAGCGGTTCGCGTCGTCGCCGAACTCGCCCAAAACCCGGGCGCCGAGAATAGTCCCCAATCCTGGCAGGGAGCGGACGATCTCGGCGTCTGGGTGCAACTCAAAATCCTGTGCGAGTTCCGCCTCGAGCGCGGCGATCTGGCGGGTCATCTCGGCGATCACCGCCCCCGGCGAGGCGACCTGGGCGCCATAGGCGGCCTCGACGCCGCTGGGGGCCCGCATCTGCGCAGCCCGCAGCGCAGCTTGGATCTCGGCCGCCCGGGCCGCGATGTTGCGCTGCCGGCCTCCCTGGCGCAGCGCAGCGGAGAGCGCCGAGATCGACAGCTTGGCCGCCACGCCGGGCGTGGGGGCCCGTCTGAGCACGACCGTGGCGTCGGGGTGGGCCAAGTCGGTGCCGAACGCCTCGAGGGCGGCGGGGTAGAACTCCCGCAGCGCCGAGGGTCATCCGCACCAACAACACTGCGGGGGGCGCAGCGCGTCAGGCCACACTCCCCCCGAATCGAACATTTCGTACGAACTACCCGCTCAATGATCCGAACATGCCCGAGCAGGACACGAGCATCGACACGAAGCATGGCGTGCATGGTCCGTCGGTTCGGACGAATCGGGAGAATCGGTTGAACCGGGTGAGCCGACCCCGTCCGAGGCACCAAGTAGCATCGAGCGCGATGGAGCCAACCGCACCATTCGAGGTCAACCTCCGAGATTACCTGCATGTTTTTGGTCGCCGTAAGGGAACAATTCTATTCGCCGTATTCGTGATTGTCGTCGTTGTCTTGACCTCGACCCTGCTCCAGACACCCACCTATCAGGCAACGGCGTCGGTCGTCCTGCGGCCCAGTAGCGCCGAGTCCCTCCTGAACCCGAGCTCAAACGTCGCCAGCAACTTCGCGGCCAACGTCCAAACTGAAGTGGCCGTCGTCACCAGTGGACCAGTCAAGCAGGCAGTCCGGGCGCAACTCGGGTTGACGCCGAACGTCTCTGTCGCTTCCGTCGGGACCACGAATGTAATTGCGATATCGGCCGATAGCACCGTTCCGGAGAACGCCGCGATCATTGCCAACTCCTATGCGGACAACTATATCAACTTCCGCCGAAACCAGGATCTGAATGGCGCCCTCGCAGCAGAATCACAAATACAGACCCGGATTGCCGACCTGCAGACGCAGGTAGAAAAGCTTAATAACCAGCTAAGAACTGACCCGAAGTCGCAGGCGACGATCACACCGCAAATCGACAGCCTCGTGACACAGGAGGGCACCTTCAAGCAGCAGTTGGGGCAGCTCCAGGTCGCGGCCGCTCTGACTTCTGGGGATGCCCAAGTAGTCAACGCGGCAGCGATTCCGAGCACACCCGTGAAGCCGCGACCGGTTCGATACCTTCTACTGGCCATCATTGCTGGGCTCGTGCTCGGCGTGGGCGCGGCGTTCAGCGTCGACTTCCTGGACGATTCGCTCAAGTCAACCGAGGAACTGGAACGTGCCATCGGGTTCCTTCCGACCGCTGCGGCGATTCCCCGGGTCTCCAACTGGCGCACCAAAGACGTGCCGATGCTGGTCTCGCTGACGGAGCCGCAGTCTCCTGCTGCTGAGTCCTACCGAACGTTACGCACCGCGATCCAGTTTGCCGCCCTCGACCGTCCGATGCGGACGCTGCAGGTCACCAGCCCCTCTGCTGGCGAGGGCAAGACGACGACCTTGGCCAACCTCGGCGTGGCTCTGGCCCAGGGTGGACACCGGGTCATCATTACCTGCTGCGATCTTCGCCGGCCTCGGCTCCACGAATTCTTCGGACTCGACAACACGGTCGGATTCACGTCGGTCTATATGGGCAATGTGCCGATCCAGGCGGCCCTGCGAACCGTGCCCGGGGTTGACGGATTACGCCTCCTGGCATCAGGTCCGTTGCCCCTTCACCCCTCGGATATTCTGGCGTCGGCCCGCGCAGCTGAGGTATTTGCTGCTCTCCAGAGCGAAGCCGACATAGTACTGATCGACTCTCCGCCGGTATTGCCCGTCGCCGACGCCGCCATTCTCTCCCAACTTGCCGATGCCACGCTCTTGGTCGTGACCGCCGGGTCGACTACCCGCAGCCAAGTCATCAACGCCGTCGAAGCCCTTCGGCAGGTCGACGCGCCCCTGTTCGCTGCCGTTGTCAACGGTGCCTCGGCCCAATGGGCGTACGGCGAGCCGTACAAGTACTACCGCTACGACGCAGGGCCGCGGCGTCGGTGGGATCTCGGACAACGGCGCCGTCGCGTCGGGAGCGAGCCAAGCACGCCGGAACGAGTTGATGTCTGATGGCGCCGCCTCGGCCGGTAGCTTAGCGGCGCAGGACAGGGGCCCCACCCGACCCCTTTCCTAGTTGCGGGACAATGGTCGGTAGACTTGGCGTTCGTGACATGTCGTCGCTGACCTCTGCCGCGATTGCGGCGGCACTGGTACTGGCGTTCGCGCCGGTACTGCGTGGGTTTCTCGCCCGGGCGCGAGTCGTGGACGTGCCCAACGATCGGTCGTCCCACGTCGAGGAAACCATCAGGGGCGGTGGAGTAGCGGTAGGGCTGGGGTGTGCGCTGGCCGGGGCGTTGTCTACCCAGATCGTCAGCAGTCCCCGGATGGGGCTGTTGCTGGTTGCCGGGGGTATGGGACTTGTTGGTCTCGTCGACGACATCCGACCGTCGCCCCCTGTGCCGCGTCTCATCGCGCAGGCCGTGATTGCTGCGGCATCCTCGGTGTGGCTGTGCAAGTCCCTTCACGGTTCCGCGCTTTGGCAGGGCCTCCTCTGGGTGGGGGCTTGCGCGTGGATCATCACCTACGTCAACGCCTTCAATTTTATGGACGGCATCAACGGAATCTCCGTGGCCCAGGCGACTGTCGCCGGCCTCGTCTGGTTTGGCGTGGGGGAGGCGCGACATGTCCCCGCGTTTTCAGCCGCGGGAATCATCGTGGCTGCCGCTGCGGCGGCGTTTGCACCGTTCAACCTGCGTCGCAGCCACATGTTCCTCGGCGATGTGGGTAGTTATTTTTTAGGCGCCTGGTTGGCGGCGGCCGCGGTGATCGGCGTGCGGGCGCACATACCACCCGAAGCCGTGCTTGCGCCACTCGCGTTGTACTGCGCCGATACTTTGACCACCCTATTTGGGCGCCTGCGCCGGGGGGAACCGCTGATGGAGGCCCACCGCGAGCACGCGTACCAGAGGCTTGTCCAGGCGGGCTGGTCGCACAACCAAGCGTCACTTGCGGTCGGGTTGGTCATCGCCCTGTGTGGCGGGTTCGGGACAATGAGCCTCACTGCTTCAGCGCCCTGGCGAGTGATCGGCGACGGGCTGGTGGTGCTGGTGGTGGTGTCGTACCTCGCGAACCCGGTGTCGCGGCGGAGCCCAGACGAGCGGTCCGACACCTCGCCCCCAACCTGAGCGGTAACCGGCAAGAATGGATAACTGGCTCATAACGCCAACATCGCTCTTTGGACAGCATCCCCACCTCGGCGGACCCGCGGCCAAGTCAAGTCCTCGCAGGAAGCTCCCCCGCTAGCGAATCGTCGGTCGGCAAGCGCAGTTCACCGCTGGGCTGCGAGCAGGCCCTCCAGCCATTCCCACGCTCGGTCCACGCCCGCCTCGAGTTCCCGGCGTGTGCCCTGGTTGTCGATGACCACATCGGCCAGCGTCCGCCGGTCCGCCCGGCTCATCTGGGCCTTCAGCCGGGCCTCGGCGTCCGACTCCGACATGGCCCGCTGCTCCACCAGCCGGCGCAGCGCCACTCCGTGGGGTGCATCGACGACGATCACCCCGGCCAGGCGGTAGCGGGCTCGCGTCGCCTCGGTCACGAGCGGTATGTCGAGCACGACGATGGATCTCGGGCCTGCCACCTCGGCCAAGGAAGCCAACCGGGCCGCGATCGCGGCCGCGATCGCGGGATGGGTTATGGCGTTCAGGGCGGCCAATTCCTCGGGGTCGGAGAACACCTCGTACGCGATGGCAGCCCGGTCGAGGGTCCCGTCGGCCCGCACCACGCCCGGCCCGAAATGGTCTACCAGGGTCTGGTAGCTGGCCCCCCCGGGCGACGCCACCTCTCGGGCTACCTGGTCGGCGTCGATCACCACCGCCCCCCGCGCCGCCAGCAGCGACGCCACCGTGGACTTCCCTGACCCGATGCCACCGGTGAGGCCGACCACTAGCACCGCGGCACGGTACCGCGACGAGATCTCGCAGATCCCGGCAAAAGGTTGACGTTCCGGACAATGACTAGACGGAAATGGCCCGATCGAGGCATTGTCAGGTAGCCCGGACCGTGGCACCGTTGGTCACGAATGCCTGACCTCGAGCCACTCCGCCACGACCGCCGCCAGGAGAACGACGACATGCAGGATCTGTTGCGCACGTCTGACGTGGCGGCCTTGTTCCAGGTATCCACCCGCACCGTGTCCGAATGGGCTCGGCGGGGCCGAGTGCCGTGCATGCGAACCCCGGGCGGCCAATGGCGCTACCCGGCCGAACCCATACGGCGACTGGTCAATCGGGTCGAGCACGCTCCCTGGGAGGAGCTGGCTCCCACGGACGGCCGAGTGGCCTAAGCCTCGGGCGCCGCGTCGGCGACGCCATCGCCCCCTTCGGCAGCCGTGTTGGTAGCGCCAGCAGTGTCACCGGCCCCAGCGCCGGCGTCTCCGCCGCTACTACCAGCCTCGACACCGCCACCAGCAGCAGATCCGCCACTACCACCAGCCTCGAGGCCGCCACCCGCCTCGACACGGCCGCCCTCAGGCCCTTCATGGGTCTCGGGGACGAGCGCGGCACCGCCGGTCTCCTCCAGGTACTCCGCCCACGCGGCCTGCGCCTCGGACTCGGGAACAAACTCGGTGTCGTACGCGGCACCGATGTAGTTGCCCTGGTCGT
>JAUTXN010000101.1 GCA_030838045.1 Acidimicrobiaceae bacterium | reverse complement strand
GGGCCGGGCTCGTGGGGGCGGACTCGAGGGCCGGGGCTCGTGGGGCGGGCCTATCGGTCGGGGTCCGCCGCAGCGGCCTCGCCGATGGCGGTACCGGTGGCGGTGCCGGCGCCTTTGCTGGCGCCGTAGGCGGTGCCGTGGGCGTAGGCGGTGGCGTCGGCGTCGGCGTTGCGGAAATCCCGCAGCAGGCCCATGAGCGAGGCGGTCGGCGGAGGGCAGCGGCAGGCGATTTCCTCCAGCTTGCACTCGCTGCACAACTCCGTCATGGCGCACTGCCCTTCCGTCGGCAATCAGTCTGAGATTCGGGAATCATCGGGAATCGGCCGGACGTTCGACCATCGGTGGCGAAGCGGGCGGTCTTGAGAAGTCTGCTGATTCGCTCTTCGGTTGCTCGTTTGGTTTGGTGGGAACGTCATGATTCGCCTTGACGCCGCCACGGTGCTGTTGCAATGGTCCGTCGGCGGCCTGTTTTTCCTGTGGGTGACGACCCGGCGCCGCCAGATCGGGCTCGGGTACGGGTGGCTGCTCCGGGGCGTCTACCTCGTGATGGCGGTCGGCGCGGTTGCCGCTGGTCGCGCGGTCCAGCCCGACGGGTGGCGCGACGCCTGTGCCACCGGCGTGGCGGCGGCAGCGGCGGCGGCGTTGGTCGTCTCGGTGATCCGGCGCAAGGCCGGGGTGTCGGGCGAGCGCGAGAAGGAGGAACGGCGAAACGATCGGGTTGCGGCTATGACCGGCATCGACCGGGCGACCTAGGTGATCGACCACAGCCGGGCCGAATTTCCCCCCTGGCTCGATCTGGTGGCGCCGTCGATCGGCGTCGTAGGCCTGATCGCGGCGGCAGTGGCGGACGGCGGCCCTCACGGACTGGCGATCGCCCGCACCCTCGTCGGGGCGGCCTTCCTCGGCGCCGTCACCGATGCCATGCTCCTCGGGCACTGGTACCTGGTCCAACCGGGGCTGGGCCGGGGTCTGCTCAACGAACTGGTGCGGCTGGTCGCATGGGTCTGGCCGTTCGAGGTGGCCGTCCTGTTGTGGCCGACAGGAATGATCCAGGTGCTCGACGGTCAGATAAGCGACAGCTACGGCGGGCTTCTCGGGTGGTTCTGGATCGCCTGCGTGATCACCACGATCGTGTTGTGCCTGGTCACCCGTGCCGCCCTGAAGGAGCGCTACTACTCCGCCGTGATGGCCGCAACGGGCCTGCTGTACCTGGCCATCCTCACGGCGTTCGGGACCGACCTGGTGGCGCGGGCGATCCTGGCTGGGTAACGCAGTACGTGCACCTTCGGTCGAGTCTCTGGACCGGGCGACCCAGAGACGTACCTACATGCTCGACGGATAGGTGATGGTGACCGGCCCGGGGGCGGGTGAACCTATGTCCAGCTGGATCTGGCTGTGGGCACCGAGGGCGATGGCCCGGGGGTCACCGGTGTAGGGCTTCCCGTCCACGTACATCTTGAGGGGGCCGAGGGCCGGGCCGACCTGGCCCGCCT
This sequence comes from Acidimicrobiaceae bacterium, assembly GCA_030838045.1. Lineage (GTDB taxonomy): Bacteria > Actinomycetota > Acidimicrobiia > Acidimicrobiales > Palsa-688 > JALYXV01. The sequence goes on along the minus strand of JAUTXN010000101.1, from coordinate 7,582 downwards.
TGAGGGTCTGGCCCCACATGTCGAAGAACTGGCCCAACGTGTACTGCGTCTGGGTAGGCGACTCGATGTGGATGATCCCGTCGGCGGCGTGGGTGTGGAGCCAGTAGAAGCACTGGCCGCCGTTCACGTATGTCCCGTTGCTGGTGTTGTACTGCAACGGCGGCGTCATGCCGATGCCGTAGGGGATCTGGCGGGCCTGGCCGTTGACGAAGATCGTCAGATGGCTGTGGATGTGGTAAACGAGCTGCTCGTTGACCTCGCATTTGATCCCGTCGATGGTCTGCGGGTAGTGGGCACTGGCGACCGCAGCCAGAACGGGGCCCTTCGGGACCTCGACCTGTTCCGGGCCGCTGAGCGCGGTACTCACGTTGGTGTCGGTGCTACTGCCATTGACTGCAAGGGAGAAGAAGATGACCAAGGTGCCCACGAGGGCGAGGGCGACGACCGCGCCGATCGACTTCTTGGTCAACCACTTCTTCTTGCGCTTCGGCGGGGGAGGTGGGCGCCGGGCCGAACTGCGGGTTGCGCCGGTCGGGGGCCGGTAGTTGGGCCCTGACGGACCCGACGGCTTGGCTTTTGCCGCGGGTGCCGAGGCGGTGGATTTCGCGGCGTTCGTTGGGACCTTGTCGGTGCCTATGTCGGTGCCCTTGTCGGTGCCCTTGTCCGTTGCCGGAAGGCCCGTCTTCGGGGCGGCGGCGGTCGTGCTGCGCGATGTCGGGGACTTGGGCGTCGAGGTCTTGGCGGCCGCCTTGGGGGACCGAGCCGTCGGTGAGGCCGGCGCCTTTCCTTTACCCGGGGCGGCTTCGACCGCGTCCAGTCCCTCGGACCCGCCCGGAGGGGGCGGCTTCTTGGCGGCGGGGCGCGGTGGTCGCTTGGTCGGCGCGCGCCGTTGGCTGGCCATCAGTGATCTCCCTATGTCGTTCCAGTCGATGGTACCCGGGCCGCTGCGGCGTCCGCTTTCGCCCCTGCGACGTCAGCCAGTTGACCACGCTGGAGCGCGGTCGGTGTCATCCTGTAGTCTTTCGCCGGTCGCGCCCGCCGCCACTGCCTGAGGTCTTCCCCATCATGCATATCTGGAGCAGCCCGGAACTATACGTTTCGGTCGTCGCTGTCATCGGTGTCGCAATCCTGGCGATCTATCTGACCGCCCCCGGCCGGGAGAAGACGAAGGAGCGAAAGCGCCAGCTGCGCGATGGCGACGGGAGAGACGCGTCTGGGCGAACCTCGCCTGCCTCCGCCGCCGGGTCACCGGCGCGTGAGACATTCCGGTCGCAGGGTGGCCACGCGATGGGCGGAGCGGCCTCCATCGGGCCGGTCCCGGTCGCCGCGGCGCGCGAAGCCACCCGCTTCACCGACCTGGCGGGCCTGGACGAGGCCATCACAGAGTTGAGCGAGGTCCGGGAGTACCTGTCGGATCCCACCCGATTCGAGGCGGTCGGCGCCCAGCTGCCCCGGGGCATCCTCTTGTACGGTCCCCCCGGCTGTGGCAAGACGCTCCTGGCGCGGGCCCTGGCGGGCGAAACCGGGGTGCCGTTCTACAGCGTGTCGGCGGCCAGCTTCGTGGAGCAGATGGTCGGCCTGGGCTCCGCCCGCGTCCGCCAGCTGTTCGACGAAGCCCGCAAGGCCGCGCCGTCGATCGTGTTCCTCGACGAGTTGGACGCCATCGGGCGCAGCCGGGACAACAACAACTCCGGCGGGCGGGAGTTCGACCACACACTCAACCAGTTGCTGGTGGAGCTGGACGGCTTCGGTGGCACGACCGGCGTGCTGCTCATCGGCGCCACCAACCGGCCCGAGCTGATCGACTCCGCCCTGCTGCGCCCGGGCCGGTTCGACCGTCGCATCTCGGTGGAGCGGCCTGACCGCAAGGGACGCGAGCAGATCCTGCGCCTGCATGCGGACCGCCGACCGGTGTCTCCGATGGTCAACTGGGCCGAGGTTGCCGCCGACACGTCGGGGCTCAACGGCGCCGAGCTGGCCAACATCGTCAACGAGGGCGCACTTCTCGCGGCTCGCCGCCACCAGGAGTGGATCGAAGCGGAGAACGTGTGGGAAGCCGTGGCCCGGGTGGTTGCCGGGACGGGCAGCGAGCGTTTGATCCGCGACGACGAACGTCACCTGCGAGCCACCCACGAAGCGGGGCACGCCTTACTCACCTTGCTGCTTCGGGGGATGCGGCCGCCGTCGCGAGTTTCGATCGTGAGCCGGAAGGGCGCCTTCGACCGCTCACCGTGGTCGACCGCCGAGGACCGAGAGACCCTCACCAAGCGCGAGCTGATGGCCCAGCTGATCGTGCTGCTCGGCGGCCGGGCCGCCGAGATCCACACCTTCGGCGAACCGAGCACCCGGGCCGAGGACGACCTCCAGCACGCCGCCGCCTTGGCCCGGCGGATGGTCGAAAAGTGGGCCATGACGGGCCGCTTCGAGCTCGCCGGTGGCGAGAGTGACAAGAAGATGCCGTACCTGGAGGGCAGTGCCGGGGGGAGCGAAGTGCGCACCCTGGTGTCGGGAGCCGAACAGGCGGCGCGGACCATCCTGGCCGACAACGAGCGCAGCCTCCGCCTCATCGCGACCACGCTGGCTGACCGTGAAAGCCTGACCGCGTCGGAGTTGGCCGAGCTGCACATGAACGGGGCAACGTTCGGTTCGGGTTCGGGCTTGTCGCGGGTCCGGCTGAACCGGCCCGGGATCATCGATCTGCGCTCGGATTCCGGCTCGGACGACGGCGCGGGCATCAGCCCGAGTGGGTCGGTGGGGCCGTCAGCTCAGCCTCACGGCGGGCTTTTCGACGACCCCGACTTCTAGGTCTGAGTCAGCCCTGCCCGCCCGGCCGGAGTACCAACCGACGCGTCCACAGCGGTTTGTACTCCTCACCCCGGCGGGACCCTGGCGGGGCCCACCCCTGGCGGGACGCTGGCGGGGCTCACCGGGCGGGACACTGGCAGGGGCCCACCCCGGCGGGACCCTGCGGCCCCACCCTGGCGGGGCCCAGCAGGGTGGGCACCGAGGGCTACGCCCGGGACGTCACGAAGTACTTGGCCCGGGGGTGGTGGCAGATGATGGCCGCGGTGGTCTGCTCGGGATGGAACTGCCACGATGATTCCTCGTTGACCTCCACCCCGAGGCGGTCGGCCCCGACCAGCTCGGCACACTTGGCGTTGTCCTCCAGCGACGGACAGGCGGGATATCCCCACGAGTAGCGCCCACCGCGGTACTGCTGGCGGAACAACCCCGCCACGCTCGGCCCGTCCTCGGACGCGAACCCCCACTCTTCCCGGATCCGCCGGTGCCAGTACTCCGCCAGCGCCTCGGCCATCTCCACGCCCAGCCCATGCAGGTGCAGGTACTCCGAGTAGCGATTCTCGGCGAACAGCGCCGCCGTCGCCTCCGACACCGCGCCCCCCATCGTCACCACGCAGAAACTGGCGTAGTCCAATTCGCCCGAATCGACCGGCCGGAAGAAGTCGCTGATGCAAAGCCACGGCGACACCTGCTGGCGGGGGAAACCGAACCGCAGCCACTCCCCGGTCCGGGACTCGTCTTTCCAGATGACCAGCTCGTCCCCGTCGGAGTTGGCCGGGTAGTACCCGTAGGCCACCGCGGGCCGCAACACGTCGAGGCGCCGGGCCTCGGCCAGCTGGGCGCGGAACACCGCCCGGATCCGCTGCTTGAACTCGGCGTCGCTTTCCCCACCCTCGGGCCGGTACCCCCACTGGTTGCGGAACAGCGCGGTCTCGTTGAGGTACTCGGCGATGTCGTCGAGCGGCAGCCCTTTTTCCACCCGAGAACCCAGGAACGGCGGTACGAAGATCGGGTTGTCGACCGCCACCTCGGGGGAGCGGGCGGGCACATCCGACGAGCCCGAGCCCGAGCCCGAGCTGGCCGACGATCGCGGCGGCAGCACCCGGCCACCGAGCGCCACCCCGAAATCGGGGTCGGAGTCCAGCCCACCCGGCCCCCGCTTCAACTCCATCAGCCGGTCCATGGTGTGCAGGCCCTCGAAGGCGTCCTTCCCATAGAACAGCCGGCCCTGGTACACGCCTCGCAGGTCCCGCTCGACGTAGTTGCGAGTAAGCGCCGCCCCGCCCAGCAGAACCGGGACCCCCGAGGAGCCCCGGTCGTTCATGTCCATGAGGTTGTCGCGCATGATGAGGGTGCTCTTCACCAACAGCCCGCTCATGCCGATGGCGTCGGCACCCACCTCGGCCGCCTTCTCCAGCATGTCGTTGATCGGCACCTTGGTACCGAGGTTGTGCACCTCGTAGCCGTTGTTGGTGAAGATGATGTCGACCAGGTTCTTGCCGATGTCGTGGACGTCGCCCTTGACCGTCGCCAGCACGATGCGGCCCTTGCCGCCCTCCTCGGAGCGCTCCATGTGGGGTTCGAGGTGGGCGACCGAAGCCTTCATGGTCTCCGCCGACTGGAGGACGAACGGCAGCTGCATCTGGCCGGAGCCGAACAGCTCGCCCACGACCTTCATGCCGCCGAGCAGGGTGTCGTTGACGATGGCCAGGGCAGGGACGCCCGCCGCCAGCGCCTGGTCGAGGTCGGCTTCCAACCCGTCGCGGTCGCCGTCGATGATCCGCTGGGCCAGCCGCTTCTCGACCGGCCAGCCGGTGCGGTCCTCTTTGACGACGGCGCTGGCGGAAACGCCCTCGAACAGCCCCAGCAACTCCTGCAGCGGGTCGTAACCAGCAGCCCGGCGGTCGTAGATCAGGTCCAGGCACACCTCGACCGCCCGGGGGTCGATCTTGTTGAGCGGCATGATCCGGGCGGCGTGCACGATGGCCGCGTCCAACCCCGCCTGCTGGCACTCGTGCAGGAACACCGAGTTCAGGGCGTGGCGAGCGGGCGGCGAGAGCCCGAACGACACGTTGGACAGTCCCACGATCGTGCCCACGCCGGGCAACGACTCCTTGATCAGCCGGATTCCCTCGATCGTCTCGATCCCGTCCCGGCGACCCTCCTCCATGCCGGTCGAGACGGGCAGCACCAGGGGGTCGAAGAGCAGGTCGCTCGGGTCCATCCCGTAGCGCCCGACGGCCAGGTCGTAGATGGACCGGGCGGCCCGCAACTTCCACTCGGCGGTGCGGGCCTGGCCTTCCTCGTCGATGCAGGTGCACACCACGGCGGCGCCGTACTCCCGGGCCAGGCTCAAGAAGCGGTCGAAGCGGGTCCCGGGAGCGCTGCCGTCCTCCAGGTTGACCGAGTTGAGCAGCGGCTTGCCCGCGATGCGTTGCAACCCCGCTTCGATGACCGGCGCTTCGGTCGAGTCCAACATGAGCGGGACCGTGGCCTGGGTGGCGAAACGGCCCACCACCTCGACCATGTCCGAGACGCCGTCCTCGCCGGTGTAGTCGACGCACACGTCGATGACGTGCGCCCCCTCCTTCTCCTGGTCCCGGGCCATGGCCACGCAGGTGTCCCAGTCCGAGGCGAGCATGGCGTCGCGAAAGCGCTTCGACCCGTTGGCGTTGGTCCGCTCGCCCACGACCAGCACCGACGGCTCCTGGTCGAACGGCACGTGGGTGTAGACCGACGCGCACCCCGGCTCCCACTCCGGCGACCGCACCCCCGGGGTCAGGTCGCGACACGCCGCCACCACGGCCGCCAGATGCTCCGGGGTCGTGCCGCAACACCCGCCCACCACCGACAACCCGTACTCGGTGACGAAGCGGGCGTGGTGCTCGGCCAGCTGCGCCGGCGTCAGGTCGTAGTGCATCTGGCCCTCGACCACCGACGGCAACCCGGCGTTGGGCAGGCACGACAGCGGCGCTCGGGCGTGCTGGGAGAGGTAGCGCAGGTGCTCGCTCATCTCCTGCGGCCCGGTGGCGCAGTTGATCCCGATCACGTCGGGCCGGACGGCGTCGAGCGTCGTGAGCGCGGCGCCGATCTCGGTGCCGAGCAGCATCCGCCCCGTCAGCTCGATGGTGACCTGGGCCTGGATCGGCACCTCGCGCCCCGCGCCAGCCATGGCCCGGCGGCAGCCGATCATGGCCGCCTTCACCTGCAGGAGGTCCTGGCACGTCTCGACGACGAACAGGTCTACGCCCCCCTCGAGCAGCCCCGCCGCCGCCTCCTGGTAGCCGTCGCGCAGGTCGGCGAAGGAGATCTGTCCGAGCGACACCAGCTTGGTCCCCGGCCCGAGCGACCCGGCCACCCAGACACCGGGATACCCCGCCGCCACGTCCCGGGCGATGCGGGCCGACCGGGCGGCCAGCTCCCGGGTGCGGTGGGCGATCTGGTACTCGGCCAGGACCCAGGGCAGCGACCCGAAGCTGTTGGTCTCGACCACGTCGACGCCGACGTCGAAGAACGACCGGTGGAGATCGGCGATCACATCGGGCCGGGTGTCGCACAGCAGTTCGTTGCATCCCTCGACCGCGGGGCCGCCGAAGTCGTCGGGCCCGAGGTTGCGCAGCTGCAGGTTGGTCCCGGTGGCACCGTCGTAGATGACCACCCGTTCGCGAAGCGCCTCCAGGTAGGTCGACATCGCCTAAGGCTACCGGGGGGAAAATGCCTCCCCGTACTGGTTTCGCCCGCGGCGGGGGAGGAGGCCCACTCGCTACCATGAGCCGTGCTCCGCCGCCCTCGATCACTCATTCCGGTCACGTTGGTCGCGTTCCTGCTTCTCGTGCCCGCGTGCGGGCTCCGGCATCACACCGTCAAGGCTCGCCAAGGGACGCTCAGCATCACGCCGCCCGCGGGCAAGGCCGGGGCGTCGTTCATGCTGGCCGCAGGGGGCTTCCGGCCGGGGGAGGCCATGACCTTCGAGATCGACTCGCCCCCACCCAGCAAGACTCGATTCATCGGCCCCAGCCACACCGCCGATCAGCAGGGAGCGGTGAGCTCGACCTTCGTGCCTCAAAGCGGCGACGCGCCCGGCGTCTACCAGGTGCTCGCGGTCGGCAACCAGGGCACCCGGGCCCAGGGAACCCTCACCATCACCAACTAGCCGGTGTCTGTGCCGATTCCAGCGACTGTGCTGTTTGGGAGCGCCATATGCACCTCCAATCGGCACAAAGCACTGAATCGGCACAGAAGATGACGTCGGCCGTGAACTCGTGGGTTGTGCCCGCGGCAGGGGGTTCTGTGGTGACCGGGAATCTCCCGCACTCTTTTTTGGTTGTGGCTAACAATCCGCCCAGCGGTCCAGCAACCGCCGCCTTGGCACGCCCGCATTAGTACACGAATCGCCCAAAGGGGACGGCGCCGATTGGTGGTACGTCCCCGGACGGGGAGGGCCTACCGATGCTTGCCGACCATCCGCCCCGATCCGCCGAGGAAGCCGCAGAAACGGCGCTCGACCCCCAGCCCCCGCGTCCTCGCGCCGGCCCCGATGTCGCGGCGAGCGAGGCACCCGGCGCCACCATTCCGGCATGGGACGGCACAGCCCGGTCCGCCAATGGGGCTGCTCGCGCGACCGCGGCCGACGCTTTTGGCCCGCTGCTGGCCGCGTTGTTCCCGGACGGAATCCCCGTGCAGTTTCGCTTCTGGGATGGCAGCGCGGCCGGGACCGGCGACGGTCCCGGCGCGGTGGTCGTCCGCTCGAACAATGCGCTGCGGCGCGTGCTGTGGGCAC
>JAUTXN010000082.1 GCA_030838045.1 Acidimicrobiaceae bacterium | reverse complement strand
GGGTCGGAGCCGGTGGCCCAGATCCAATCGATGGCCTGGTTGCTGACCCGAACGCATCCGTGGGAGACGGGTCGGGCAGGCACGGAGCTGTCGCCGTGGATGGCGATTCCGCCGACGAAGAACTTGGGCCGCCACAGCACACCGAGCGACGACACGCGGGTGCCATTGACCTCCCAGTTGGTCGTGAAATGCCCCTTCGGGGTGATGGCAGTTTGGCGGGCGCCGTGGTCGTAGTACGTGTAGCCGCCGCCGGTCGAAGTGTTGAGGACTCCGTCGAGGTGGCCGTCGGTGACGATCAGGACCAGCTGGTGGGCCAGGTCGACCTCGATCTGGTGGCCGGACGTCGTCTTGGGGCTCGGTTTGGTGCCTGCGTCCAATGCCGCCTGGGTGGCGGGGTCGCGAACACCGCTGCGAGCGATGCCGGCGGCCTTTTGCAGTGCAAACAAGGACTGCTGGGTGGTCGATCCGAACCGGCCGTCGGGAGTGCCGAGCCAGTAGCCCAACGACGAGAGATGCTGCTGCATCTGCATGACCTCGGGACCCGAACTTCCAACGCGCAGCGCTCCGGTTGAAGGGGGCGGTGCGGTCGTGGTCGTCGATCTCGGGACCGTGGTCGTCGTGGAGGCTTTGGTCGTCGTGGTCGACGGCGGCGCGGTGGTGGTCGTGACCGGGTCCGCCCCTCGCGCGCTCCCGCCGGTTGTCGCGTCAGTGGCGCCGGTCGATCCCGACCCGACGGTGGTGGGCGACGACGACGAGGCGGTACCCGAGGACTTCTGGCAGCCGCCCAGGACGAGCGCGGCCATGAGGGCCACGATTGCCGGTGCTGCTCGGCGGGCCGTCCGGTGATGCGGTGTGTGAGTCATCGGTTCAGACCTGTCCCGGTCGGCGGCGCCGGCGGCTGGTGGCAGCCACGCCCAGACCGCCGCTCAGCATCAGGCCGGCGGCCAGCGACAACGGCACCGACGTTCCGAGCCCGGTCATGGGGAGGAACGAAGCGGTAGCGGTTGCGGTCGCCGTTGCGGTCGCGTGGGCAGGCGATGCGACAGTCGAGGAAGCGGCTCGTGCGGCGGTGGTGACCGCCGTGCGTCCGGCGGTGACCGCAATGCTTCCGGCGGCCAGTGGCGACGGCATCGAGGCCCGGATCGCCCGGGCGCCGCCAGACCCTGTGGTCGGCCGGCTCTGCGTGCTCGCGCTCACGGCAGCCGAGGCCTGGCTCGGCACGCTCGCCGAACCGCCATGAACCAGCGAGCCGGTCGACGTCAACGTGGCGACCATCGACGCTGCGACCGGGGCCATCGGGGCCAGCGGGGTCGCGGCGGCGGGCGCCTTGAGCATGACGAGCGTGGACCCGGAGTCGCCGCCGATCGATCGGCCCAACGACGACCCGGAGTTGCCGGTGTGGCACAGCAGGGAGATTGAGCCCCAGGTGTTGGTGAGGCTGATGGCGCAGGTCCCGGTACCGCCTGAGGTCACCATCGTCGAGGAACTGCCACCCGTACCGGGAGTTGCTCTCGCCGAGTCACCGCTGCCCGCACTACCGGAGGCGGGACCCGACGCCATCAGCACCAACGCCGAGCCGGACGAGCCGCCGGTGGCCGTGCCCGCGGCCGGACCGGAGTTGCCCGTGATGCAGATCACCGACACCGTCGCCACCACGTTCACCAAGTAGATGAGGCAGCTGCCGGTGGCACCCGAGGCGATCACGGCCATCGCGCTGCCGCCCGAACCGCTGGCCGCCACGCCGCTCGCACCGGCGCCGGCGGACGGGGCTCCGCCGCCCGTGCCTGCCGCCAGGAGGGTTGCCGACCCGGACTGGCCACCGAACGAGTCGCCCGACGCGCCACCGGAGTTGCCCGTGATGCAGACGACCGTGAGGGCGGCCCGGATGTTGACCAGGTGGATGATGCAGTTGCCGCTGCGACCGGTGGTAACCCGTGTCGTGGCACTGCCGCCAACTCCGCTGGCGGCCACGCCGGCGTCGGTGCTGCCCGCCGGGCCGTCCGATGGGGAACCAGCCACGCTTCCCTGGCCGGGGGAACCACCGGACGCGCTCGCCTCGACCGCGCCGACAATGCCCGGAGTGCAACTCACCGACAGGGCGGCAGCCGAGTTGGAAGTGCTCAGCGCGCAGCTGCCCTGGGTTCCCGGCGTGGCAACCCAAGTGGAGGTACCGACCCCCGCCGGGGCCGAGTTGGCGGAGCCCGGGGCCGCCACCGCGGCGCCCGCGGAACCCCCGCCGGGCGGCGGGATGACGGTCACGTCTCCGGAGTCGCCTCCGCTACCGATACCGATGACGCTGCCCGAGTCGCCGGTCGTGCACGTCACGGTCAGCGCACTCATCAGATCGGTGACGTTGATGACGCAGTCGCCAGTCGCCCCCGAAGTGGGTCCGGCGACGCCGGGGCCGCCCGGACCGCTGGCGGCCGTGGGCGGCGCAGCCCCGGGCGGCGCAGGTGCATTTGCGGCACTCGCAGTGCTCGCAGACGGCGCATCACCGGTGGTCGCGGTGGCTGGGGCTGGCGCCGGCGCGGGCGCACCCGCGGCCGGCGCCGCGGCGGGCGCACTGCCTGGGCCCGGCGCACTCGCCCCCGACCCCGCACCCGAGGCGGCGCCCGACGCGCTGTGCCTCGACGCCGGGGTCGCGCCCGGGTCATGGGAGCGGGCGAGGTAGGCGCCGCGCGCACTCGCCGCCTCGTCGATCGGGGCAGCCGACCGGACCTCCGCAACAGCGTCGTTGGCTGCCGGCGCACCATGCGGCGACGCGGACAAGCCAGCTGTGACCGCGATGGCGCTCAGTAGGCCAAGCATGAAAACACTCCGGTCAGCCGGGCGGCCCGACAGTTTGCCAAGGACGAAAGGATGTCAGAGTTTGACCCAAAGGTGGGGGTCCATTCGATCACGGCTGCGGATGGCTGACCCCGGGCCAGATCGTTACCGCACGGCGGTAGGGTCGAGAGCCGGCGGCGAACGCAGCAGCGGCAGCAGAGCGGGAGGAGGAACCGTGGCCGACAGCGATGACTGGAACACCAAGATCATCGAGGAGTTCCGCGCCAACAGTGGCAAGGTCGGGGGACAATTCGAAGGTGCACCCCTCCTGATCCTCACCACGACAGGCGCCAAGACGGGCAACGAACACAGCGTCCCCCTCATGTACCTGCCCTACGGCGACCGGCTCGTCGTGTTCGCTTCCAAGGCCGGCGCGGACACCAATCCCGACTGGTACCACAACATCGTCGCCCTCCCCATGGCTCGAGTCGAGGTGCGACACAAGATTTTCGCCGCCACCGCCACGATCGAGACGGGTGAGTTTCGTGACGAGCTGTTCGCCGAGCAAGCCCGTCTGTATCCCGGCTTCGCCGAGTACCAGCGAAAGACGACGCGCAAGATCCCCGCAGTCAGCCTTCGAATGGCCGGCCAGAGGCCCCGCTGAGCCTGGCGTTAGCCTCACCTGGTGTCCGACTTGCCTGACGTGCCCACCGTGCAGACCACCCCCGACCCGCAGGCCAAACGGGCCGCCCAGGCCGCGTTCCAGGCGCTTGGCGTGGCGGAGAGCGTGGCCATGCGGTCGGAGAACGCCGCAGTGGCGGCCGGCGCCTCGGAGAGCGACCAGGAGGGTTTTGTCGCCGAATCGCTGGGCGCAGCCGGGTGCGAGGAGTATCTCGACGCCCTACGGCTCTTGAGCTGGCGGGCCCGGGGACTCAGCCGGGCGCTGGAGTTCATCGACGCCGGCGGGCCGCGGGGGTCCGACGACGCCATGATGCTCCCGATCGTCGTGACCGCCGCCGCCCTGGCTGACCTGGCCGAGGCGTCGTACACGATCCGCGACCCGAACTCGGAGAACTCCGCCCGTGATGAGGCGGCCGAGTCCTGGCGCGACGCCATCAGTGCGCTGAGCCGGCTCACCGGCAACGAACCGGTCGAGTTGGCGCCCGCTCACGACCATGCAGGACACGACCATGCAGGACACGACCACCTGCGCTAGCGACACGATCACCCCCGCGAGCGACACCACAGGGCGTCATCCCCGCGAGCGACCCGACAGCGCGCCATCCAACGAATCGGGACGGCGCAGTCATGGTCTGGTAACGATGTCGCTGTGGCCCGGTCTCGCGAACGTGGCGCAGTCCCTTTCGAGGACCACTACCGGTCATTGCTGGAGCACGCCTATTTCGTGGGGTTTCGCTTCTTCAGCGGCGACAACCATCTCGCCGAAGAAGTCGCCCAGGAGACACTCACCCGGGCCTACGAACGCTGGGAACGAGTAGCCGGCCACCCCAACCGGGAGGCCTGGGTCATGAACGCCGCTTGGAAGGTCAGCCTGGAAATCCAGCGCCGCCAGAGCCGTCCATCGGCCGCCGGCGTTGCCCGGCTGGCCGGCCTGGGCGAGGACCTCGTCGTGGAACGCCCCATCCTCGTCAACGCCCTGGGCAGGCTCACGACCAGGCAACGAACGGTCGCCATGGCACGCCACTACTTCGGCTATGACGTGGCGGAAACCGCTTTCCTCCTCGGCATGACCGAATCGCAGGTCAGGACGGCAACCCACGAGGCGACGGTGAAACTCCGCCGCCTTCTCGGCGAACGCAGCCGATCGCCGATCGACACCACGCTTCGTGACCCATGGGTGAACCGGGCATGAGGTCGTGGCGCGACGAACTCCCGGACGACATTCCGTCCGAGGACATCCTGGCCGCGGCCGTCGGGGAGGCGCATCGTCGCCGGCGACGGCGCCAGCACCGGGCCGCCCTCGCCAGCGCGGTCGGAATGGTGGCGGTCGTGCTGGCGCTGGTCGCCAACACGCCGGCACTCAGGAATCGCAGGCCGAGCGTGCCCCTGAGCGGCAGCCTCACCCAGGTGGTCACGCAGTCGCCGAGCGTCACCGTGCCCGGGATCTCCCACGCCGCCACGCCGCCCCGGTCGGCACCGGCCAACCGGTCTCGTTCCGCCACCGCGATCGGCCTCCCACCGCCGCTGGCCCATCAAACCGGCCCCAAGTTCGCGCCCGAGGCACCGTCGACCACGGCTCCGCCGACCACCGTTCCCAGGCAACCGATCACCGCCGACCTCGCCCTGCCGTCGCCCGATCAGGCACCGTTCGGCGTAACCCCAGGCCCGAACGGCACGGTGTGGTTCACGGAGTACAACGCGGGGCTCGGCCGGGTGAGCCCGGGCGGAACGGTGACCGAGTTCGCCGTCCCGACCGCCGGCAGCGGCACCTACGGAATCACCGAGGGCCCCGACGGCAACCTGTGGTTCACCGAGTACCTGGCGGGCAACATCGGTCGGATCACGCCGTCAGGCACCATCACGGAGTTCGGGATCCCCACGCCGAACAGCGGGCCCACCGGCATCACCCACGGGGGTGACGGGTCGCTCTGGTTCACCGAGACGACGGCCGGCCGGATCGGCCGGGTGGCGACCGACGGGACGATCACCGAATTCCCGCTCGCGGCCGGCACCGGCCCGTTCTCCATCGTGCAGGGCCCGGACGGAGCACTCTGGTTCAGCGAGCACCTCGGCAATCGGATCGGGCGGATGTCGTCCGAAGGGGTCCTCACCGAGTTCGTCGTCCCGACGGCCAACGCCGACCCGCTCGGGCTGTCGGCCGGCCCTGACGGCAACTTGTGGTTCACCGAACACTTCGCCAACAGGGTCGGCCGCCTGACCCCCGCCGGCACCCTCACGGAGTTCCGTCTGCCCGGCGCCGACCGCCGGCCGCAGGGAATCACCCCCGGACCGGATGGCAACATGTGGTTCGTCGAGACCAACGCCGGGCGTGTCGGCCGCATCACGCCCCAGGGGGCGGTCACGGAGTTCGGAGTCTCGGCCCCGTCCAGTCAACCGGCGATGATCGCCAGCGGCCCGGCCAAGACCTTGTGGTTCACCGAGACGGCGGCCAACCGGATCGGTTACCTGGTTCCCTGAGGGGTCGGGGAAAACGGAGGTTCGTGGTCCGACGCCCCGGTTGGCCGCTGACGGCGTCGCTACGCTGACCGACGTGGACCAGGTTCGGGTCGAGCGTCGAATCGCAGCCTCACCGGCGGCGCTGTACGAGATGGTGAGCGACGTCACCCGTATGGGGTCGTGGAGTCCCGAGACGACGTCGGCGCACTGGCTTGGCGCCGCCCACGGCCCGGTCCCCGGTGCACGGTTCAAGGGCGCCAACAAGCATGGTTGGCGGCGCTGGCGGACCACCTGCACCGTCCTGGCGGCGGAGCCCGCTCGCCACTTCTCGTTCGATGTGGGATTCGGGCCGCTGCCGGTCAGCCATTGGTCGTACGAGTTCGTTCCCGACGGTGACGGATGCCGGGTCGTGGAGACGTGGACGGATCGCCGGCCGGGCTGGATGATCCGGACCTCGCCGGTGATGATGGGCGTCTCCGACCGCCGGGGCCACAACCGAGGCGGTATGGAAGCGACGCTCGCCCAGCTCCAGAAGGCCGCCGAATCCCCGGCCTAGCAGCGCCCAGGTAGGGACCATCCGGCCTTCGATGCCCGAAGGCCGGATGGAAGCCTTGTCATTGCCGGTGCAACCGGCGGCTACCGGTGGTTGGGGCCGTGCTCTGCACCGTGTCCGTGGCGGACGTGGCCCGCGGGATCATCGGCGCCATGGCCTTGGCTGGCGAACGCGGCGCCGCCGGTGCCGGCGACCACCGTTAGTGTGAGTAGTGCGCCGGCGAGCATCTTCTTGATCTTCATCGTGTTGTCTCCCAATCAGTGCGGGTTTCGGTGTGCAGGAAAACCTTGCGCCGAATGGGGTCCAACTGTCGATTGCACCATGGTCGTACGACTGCGACGCGTGGTCGGTCACCGAAGTGACGGTGTATGCGCCGATCATCGACCTTTGTGTTCACTGCACGTATCTATATCATCGTGTTTTGAACAAAAGGGATCCCCAGTCAGCCGGCCGCGACTCCGGGCGCGCGAGTGGCTATGGCGCGGACGCGCCGAAGGTAGGGGTCGCGGGCGCCCAGAGCCCCCGATTATTCGGTGCCGGACGCCTCGAAACCGACGTCGACGCTTTCCTCGGGCCGGCGTTCCTCCTGCTGGGCGATGTCGCTCAGCACGCGGCGGTCGGCGTCGGTGAGGGGCGGCTGCACGATGCTGCGGGACCAGAGCCGCCGAGTCACGACGACGTTGGCCTCGGCGGCGTACAGCGTCACGGTCGACACCAGGTACAGCCACCCGATCAGCCCCAGGATGAACCCGTACTGGCCGTAGACCGCTTGGGCATGACGCAGCTGGTGCTGGATCAGCGCCGTGCCGCCGGTGGTCAAGATGGTGTACCCGATCCCGCCCGCCGCCGCCCCGGCCGCCAGGTGCCGCGTCGCAATCTGGCGGGGGGTGAGGAGGCGGAAGACGACGCAATACAGTCCGACGTTCAAGGTCGCGGCGGCCAGGACGGCCAGCAGCCGCTCCGCGATGCCGCGGCCACTGCCGGTGATGACCCCGCTCACGACGGCTGAGGCGGCCATCCCGGCTCCCATCGCCCCGAACAACAGGAGGCTTCGGACCAAGCGAGGGACGAATCCCGGCCGTACCACACCCGGGACGTTCCAGATTTGGGCCATGGCGTGCTGGCCTGCCTGGGCGACACCGAGCGATCCGTACAGCAGGCCGAGCAGGCCGACCGTGAGGCCGATCGTGCTGCCCTGCAGCGGATGGCTGACGTTGTGGCCGATCTGCTGGCCGTACACGGGGAACTGGCTGAGGGTGGAACCGACAACCCCGCTCTCGAGCCGTTGATTGCCGATGAATCCGAGGATCGTCGTCAGCACCAAGAGCAGCGGGAAGAGCGCGAGCAGCCCGTAGAAGGCCAGCATGGCCGCCAATGACGAGCCGCGGTCGTCGCCGAACTTCTTGATCACGGCGAACACCACGTTGACGCCGCGGGTGCGCTGTTGCCAGCCGTCGATGCCGCGGATGAAGCGCTCGACCGGATTCACGCGCCGGCCGCCGGCCGCATCTGTTCCTGGACGACCACGTCGATTCCAAACCCCCGATCCTCGGAAAGGCCTGTGTCATCTACCCCGGGCGGGGCGAGACAAACGGCAACGGGACTTGGTCGGGCATACCGGAGAGCCCGGCGGGTAGACGTCGCGAACCGGCGATGAGAGACGTGCTGCGGCGGCCACGCGGACAGCCGAGCGCCGAGGCATCGACGCCATTGGGCTCCGATTCGACCGTGCGGGAAGCGCCGAGACCGCCATACCCGCAGTCGGCAAGCACGCCAAGCGAATGCAGGCCGTTTGAACCGAGTTGAGTCCCGACGAGTGGTGTACGAGCGGGCGAGTTGATCGACCGGGGCGCACCGCAACCGGTGGCCCAAAGCGTGGAAAGGGGGTCGGAAAGGGGCCTTGCGCCGCTGGCTGGACGGCCACCCTGAGCCCCCGGGGACCGTTGTGTTCACTCGATCTACCTATGTGAGCGCTCTGTGAACACAAAGGTGCGACGCGGCGGTTTGGCGTCGTTCTGACAGGGGAATTATCCGGACATGCTCCGCCGGTGGCTGGCCCTGTGGTGCCTCGCGTTCGCGGTGTGGATCGTGCTGTCTTGGACCAGGACGGCCGAGCAACTGATCGTCGGTGCGGTCGCAGCTGCGATAGTCGCCACGGCGTGCGCGCCCCTCGGTCCGGTGGCCGCCCCCTGGGTGCTGCTGGCACCGCGGCGGCTGCTGGCAACGCTGCGCGCCACGCTCTGGGCGCTGGGTCAAATCGTGCGGGCCAACCTCTCGCTCTCGCGGCGGATCTGGGCACCGAGCCGACCACTGCGGCCGGGCATGGTGATCGTCCCCTCGGCGATGGAAACCGACGGTGAGTGGGCCGCGGTCGGACTGGTCACCTCGCTCATCGTCGACAACCAACTGGTCGACGTCGATCGACAACACCACGAGATGCTGTTTCACACCGTTTGGGTCGACACCCTGGATCCGGA
>JAUTXN010000320.1 GCA_030838045.1 Acidimicrobiaceae bacterium | reverse complement strand
GAGTACAGGTGGCTGCGTTCCGCCAGGCCGCTCAGGGCGGGGCCGACCAGGACCATGACCGTGGTCGTGGCGCCCGTTGCCGCCAGGTCGTGGGCCAGCTGGCCGACGGTGGTGACGACCACGTGTTCGTCGGGCCAGCTGGCGCGAACGACGATGGCCGCGGGCGTGTCGCCGGTATAGGCGCTGGTGGGGCCGAGGAGCTCGTCCTGGAGCTCTTTGGGTCGGGCGGCGGACAGGAAGATGGCGGTGGTAGCGCCTATCGCGGCGAAGGCGGCGACCGACTCCCGGGGCGGCATCGAGGCCTTGGTGCGCCCCGCCAACCGGGTCACGACGACGCTCTGGGCCACCTTGGGGATGGTGAGCTCACGGCCTATTGCGGCCGCGGCCGCGGCCAGCGAGCTCACCCCGGGGACGATCTCGAAGTCCCGCTGGTTGGCTGCGCACCAGTCGATCTGCTCCTGGATGGCGCCGTAGATGGCCGGGTCACCGGAGTGCAACCGGACGATCGATGCGTCGGGGTGGCGGCGGTAGGCGTCGAGCACGTCTTCGAGGGTCATGGCGGCCGAGTCGTGGATCTCGGTGCCCGGGCGGGCGTGGGTGAGCAGCGCCTCGGGCACGAGCGAGGAGGCCCAGATCACGACGTCGGCGGTCGCGAGGCGCTGGGCGCCGCGAAGGGTGATGAGGTCGGCGGCACCGGGACCGGCGCCGACGAAGGAGATCACGGGTGCCTCTTGGATGGGGCCACGATGACGGTGGCCAGGTAGCTGGCGGGCTGGTCGGGCCAGTCGCGGGCGGGGCCGATCCGCTCGCCGGGGAGGCCCAGGAGCTCGCCGATGACCGCGTCGTCGATGCGGCCCGCGTTGGCCAGGGCTTTCAGGATGGCCGGGAGGTGGCGGCCCCCCTTGTAGACGATGACGGCCTGGTCTTCGTTGGTCAGCGCCTCGACGAGGGGGCCGGGGCCGTCGAGCGCCGTGACCAGCTGGAGGGTCTCGGTGCCGTCGAGCAGGACGGTGGCACTGCGCGCAGCCAGGTCCTGGAAGGCCATGATGCCCGCCACGGTGCGGATCCGCGTGTTCGGCCGGGCGGCGGTCACGGCCGCGGCGATGGAGGAGAAGGTGCTGTAGATGTTGGGGTCGCCGAGGGTCGCGAACGCCACTTCTTCGCCCGCATCGAGGTGGGGTGTGAGGGCGGCGGCCGCGGCCCGGTGCGACGCCAGGCGGTCGCCCGCCACGGCGGACATGTCGAAGACCAGCCGCTCGACGGTGAGGTCGGGCGCCACCTGGCGCACGATCGACTCGGCCCGGCCCACGGCGTCAGGGGCGAGAGACGGCGCGACCACCCGATCGGCGTGGTGGAGGGCTCGAACCGCTTGGAGCGTGACCGTTTCGGGGTCCCCGGGGCCGACGCCGATGCCCACGAGAACGCCCGGTGGTGGCGGGGGGCGTGGTGCTGGCGGGGGGCGTCGTGCTGGCGGGGCGCGTGGTGGTGGCGGGGGGCGTGGCTGCGGCTGCGGAGTTGCCGACACGGGTCGCACCTTGGGTTGCAGTTGGCCTCGGTTGCGCATCCCGCACGGGTTTCTGGCTGCGGGGCCTCTCGACGGAGGGGCGGCCCGTCACAGTGGGCGGATGGGCGTGGGCCCCGGACTCTCACCGGGTCGCCCGTTCGGGTTGCGCCGTCGATCCTAGCTTCCTGCCTTTCCGGTCATCCGGCGAGCGCCTACAAGGAGGCGGGGCCGCGGTGTCTGTGCCGATTCGACGCTATGTGCCGATTGGCGGTGCGCAGAGCGCTTTGAATCGGCACAGACGCCTGAATCGGCACAGACGTCAGCCGCCCAGGGCCTTCAACAGTTCGGGGCCGCTGTTGGTGATGACTTCGAGGTCATGGCCGTTGGCGGGGAAGTTCAAGATCACACCGTCGAGGCCCTGGTCGATGGTCAACTGGCGGAGCCGGCCACCGACGATCTCGGGGGTGCCGACGAGGAGGCGGGCGCTGATCGATGCCCGGGCGTCGTTGTCCATCATGTCCCAGGGGATGCCCCGCTCGGCGAACCACTGGTCCCGCACCTCGATGGCTTCGACCGGCGACGGGCCGATGACCGCCGATGCCAGCCACGTCTTGTTGATGGTGGCGGGGTCGCGACCCTCCTTCTCGCAGTGCTCCTCGAGCACCTTGAGCTTGTGGGGGATCTCGTCGCGGCCGCAGATCAGGTTGACGGCGTCGGCGTACTGGGCCACCAGTTTCAGGGTGCGCTTCTCGCCCGCGCCGCCGATCAGCACCGGCGGGCCACCCTCTTGCAGTGGGGCGGGCGAGTTGATGGGGTAGCGGATCCGGTAATGGCGGCCGTTGAACACCGGCCTATCGGATCGCAGCATGGCCCGGCAGATCAAGAGCGCCTCCTCCAACCGGTCCATCCGCTCGCCGACAGGGGGGAAGTCCACGCCGAGGCCTTCGTGTTCGGGTGCGAACCATGCCGCCCCGATCCCGAGCACCGCCCGCCCGCCCGAGATCACGTCCAGGGTGGTGACCTGCTTGGCGAGGATGGCCGGGTTGCGGTAGGTCACACCCGTGACGAGGGTGCCCAACCGGGCGGTCGTCGTCCTGGCCGCCAGGGCGCCGAGCAGGGTGTAGGCCTCGAGCATGGCGTTCTCGGCCGGTCCGAGCAGGGGGAGTTGGTAGAAGTGGTCCATCACCCAGATGCTGTCGAAGCCCGACTGCTCGGCGGTCTGGGCGATCTCGGCCACTTTGGCGAAGAGCTCGGCGTTCGAAACGCCGGGGTAGGTGAAGTTGGGAATCTGAAGGCCGAGCCGGATCATTCGAGCCAACCTACGCAATGATGGAGCGTGCACCGCAGCAAGCTCGCCGTGGGATTGGTCGATGTGCCCGCTTCCGTCTTCGACCGGGAGGTCACGTTCTGGTCAGGGGTCCTCGGCCGCGAACCCGGTGATGTCGGCGATCATCCGGAGTTTCGTGACTTCGGTCAGCCGGTTCCCGGTTTCCAGTTCCTGCTGCAGCGGGTCGACGACACGTCGAGGGTTCACTTCGACATCGAAACCGACGACATCGAGGCGGAGGTGCGCCGCCTCGAAGCGCTGGGCGCCGAGCGGGTGCGGCAGGTCCATGCCTGGTGGGTGATGCGGGACCCAGCCGGCTTGTTGTTCTGCGTCGTGCGCGTCCAGACAGGTGCACTGTTCGATGAGCATGCGACCACCTGGGAGTGAGGTCAGCCGGGCTGGTGGGCGGTCCGGGGGGGGAGCGGCGGCACCCAACCATCGTCGGGCGAGTACTGGCGAACGACCCGTGCCGGCGCGCCGGCCGCCACTGAACGGTCGGGAATCACGCCTCGGACCACCGACCCGGCCGCCACTGCGACGTGGCAGCCGATGTCGCTGCCGGGCAGGACGATCACTCCGGTACCGAGCCAGCTGCCTGGGCCGATGCGGACTGCATCCTCGGCCGGCCACTGGCCCGCGATGGGGACCGTGACGTCGCCGTAGCTGTGGTTGTGGTCGGTGATGTACACGTTGGGGCCGATGGCCACGTCGTCGCCGATTTCGATGTGGCGCAACCCCACGATCGAGGTTCCCCGGCCGATACTGCACCGGTCCCCGATGACGACCACGGCCGGGGTCTCTCGGCCGGTGGGTCGGGCCGCGCCCGGCATGCCGGCGGACAGGCTGACGTACGGCCCGATCAGGGTTTCGGTCCCGATTGCGATTCCGCTCTCGCCGAACACCGAGCCCGGGGGGAAGCAGATGCAGCTGCGGGCGCCCATGGCGTGAAAGCGCCGGCCCCGGGCGTCGTCGGGCCCGATGCAACCGACCGTGGCGACCCACGCCCACGCCCGATGGATCGCCGCCGCCCCCAGCTTGCGGGCCAGCGGGGACAGGTCGGAGGCGGAGAACACAGCCCGCCAAATGTACCGAGCGGCCGCGGAGGGGCGCCTACCAGCGGTGGCGGTCGCAGTACCGTGCCGGGCGGTGGCCCGTCATCGCCTGGAGTACGGCCGCCGCCACGGCCAGCACGGGGACCTGTGGATCGCCGACGGGCCGCCACCGGAGGCGGGACGCGACCGACCGGTGGTCGTCCTTCTCCACGGCGGGTTCTGGAAGGCGATGTACACCAAGGGCCTGATGACGCAGCTGGCCGCCGACGTGATGGACCGGGGATGGGCGGCGTGGAACCTCGAGTACCGGCGCCTGGGTGGCGTTCCGGGTGGCGGTTGGCCGGCCACGTTCGCCGATGTCAGCGCCGGGATCGACCATTTGGCGACGGTGGCGGGACGGTACGGCCTCGACCTGACCCGGGTGGCGGCGGTGGGCCACTCGGCGGGTGGCCACCTCGCGTTGTGGGCGGCCGGCCGGGAAAAGCTGCCACCGGGAGCACCCGGTGCGGCTGGACCGACCTCGGCGGTGCGGCTCTGCGGGGTCGTCGGGCTGGCGCCGGTCTCCGATCTGGTGGAAGCGGCCCGGATGGGCCTCGGCGGGGGAGCGGTCCTCCGGTTGATGGGCGGCCCGCCCGAGCGCCATCCGGAACGCTACGCCGTCGCCGATCCGGCGCAGCTCCTCCCGATGGGCGTCGCCCAGGTGCTGGTCCACGGGGAGCGCGATGGCGCGGTCCCGATCGCCCTGAGCCGGCGCTACCACGAGCAGGCGGTGGCGGCCGGCGACCACACGACGCTGGTCGAACTGCCCGATATCGGTCACATGGAGCTGATCGACCCGGCATCGGCCGCCTGGGCGGCGACGGTCGTCCATCTGCGCCGCCTGCTCGGCTGAACCAGCAATCCCGATCAGAGCCCGGGCGTCGACCCGGCGCTGGTGCGGACGCCCGTGACGGTGAACCGTTCCACGGTCGCCAGGTGGCCGCCGGTCGAGGCGGCGACGATCAGAACCTTGTCGGTGGCGCCCTTGAACGAGACGGCGGCGCTCCACGGGGCTCCCGAGTTGCCGGCGGGCTGGCAGCAAAACACTCCGAGCGGTGTCGTCGATGACACCTGCAGCACCTGGACCCGGATGCTCTCGTCGACGCCGTTGATGGCGCCCCCGACTGTGAGGGGGGACTTCACGACCGTCCCGTAACGCGGGGTGGGCGGGGTGGTGAGACTGAAGTCGGCGGTGTCGTCGGTGCCAACCACCTCCCAAGGGGCATCGGCGGCGGTCCCGAACCGACGCAGGTGCACCACCGCGGCGTTGACCGGTGCCCCGTTGGGGTTGGGGAAACCGACCGTCACATGGGCCCCGGTCGAGTCGGTGCGCACCCCGTACACGGTCGTGATGTCGGCGTAGCCGAGGAAGCCGGTGAAGCTGAGCGCCGTCATTCCCGGATCGAGATGCCAGGGTTGGACGCCGGTCGCCTGGTGGCTGGCTTGCCAGGCGTTGGCCTCCGGCAGGGTTCGGAACGGATAGAGGGGCTGGTAGCCCGACCCGGCGGGCACGGTCGTCGGTGTGACCTTCGTCGTCGTCGACCCGCCGGGATTCGCCGTGCCACCAGGGACGCTGGTGGGGCTGGTGACGCCCGAGGTGACCGTGGTCGGCGCCGCCGGTTGGGGCGTCTCGACGGTCGCGGGGCGGTTGGCAGGCGTGACCGCGACCCGCCGCGGGGTGTCGTGGGTCAATGCCGGTAGGGCAATGAGCGCCGCCGCGGCCGTGGTCGCCACCGCGAGCATGGTCAGCCCACCGGTGCGCCGCCGGGCTCGGTGCCGAGCCTGGACCCTGCGGGCTGCGGCCGCCTCCGCTTCTATCTCGCTCCATCGGTCGGCCGGAAGCCCGATGCCCGCCGTGTGGTCGGCCATGGCCTGTCGCAGTTGATCTTCGACGGTCATCGTGCCTCCAACT
>JAUTXN010000319.1 GCA_030838045.1 Acidimicrobiaceae bacterium | reverse complement strand
GTCACCGGCGGCGTCGCCAGCTCGTTGGGCAAGGGTCTTACCGCGTCTTCGTTGGGTCGGCTGCTCAAGAGCCGGGGGTTGCGGGTCACGATGCAGAAACTCGACCCGTACATCAACTTCGACCCCGGGACGATGAACCCTTTCGAGCACGGCGAGGTGTTCGTCACCGATGACGGCGGGGAGACCGACCTCGATCTGGGCCACTACGAGCGGTTCATCGACGAGAACCTGCACCGGGACTCCAATGCCACCACCGGATCGATTTACCAGTCGGTGATCGCCAAGGAGCGCCGCGGCGACTTCCTGGGCAAGACCGTCCAGGTGATCCCCCACATCACCGACGAGATCAAGGGCCGCATCAAGCGGCTGGCCACCGACGCGGTGGACGTGGTGATCACCGAGGTGGGCGGCACCGTCGGTGACATCGAGATCCTCCCGTTCCTCGAGGCCATCCGCCAGTTCCGAAAGGACGTGGGCCGGGACAACGTCTGCTACGTGCACGTGACCCTCGTTCCCTATCTGGGCCCGTCGGGGGAGCAGAAGACCAAGCCGACCCAGCACTCGGTGACCGAGCTGCGCAGCCGCGGCATCCAGCCCGACGTCATCATTTGCCGCAGCGACCGGGAGATCTCCTCGGGGCTGAAGCGCAAGATCTCGTTGTTGTGCGACGTGCCCATCGAGGCGGTCGTGTCGTGCGTCGACGCCCCCAACCTGTACGAGATCCCGCTGGCGCTGCACGAGGAAGGGCTCGACGACTACGTCTTCCGGTTGCTCCGCTTCGACGAGGCCCAGCACCCGCTCGACCTCGGGGACTGGGAGCGGCTGGTCGAGCGGGTCGAGGCGGCCACTCGGCCGGTGCGCATCGGGCTGATCGGCAAGTACGTCAATCTCCCCGACGCCTATCTCTCGGTGGGCGAGGCGCTCCGCCACGGCGGGTACTTCCACGGCGCCAGGATCGACCTCGAGTGGATCCAGGCCGAGGATGTCGAGGGCCTGCTGGCCGACGGGCGGCTGCGGGACCTCGACGGGATCGTCATCCCGGGGGGGTTCGGCGAGCGGGGGATCGAAGGCAAGATCGCGGCCGCCGGGTACGCCCGTGAGCATGGGATCCCGTGCCTCGGGTTGTGCCTCGGCCTGCAGGTGATGGTCATCGAGTACGCCCGCCACGCGTGCGGACTGACCCGGGCCAACTCGAGGGAGTTCGATTCCACGACGCCGCACCCGGTGATCGACCTGATGGACGAGCAGCGCGACATCGTCGACATGGGCGGCAGCATGCGACTCGGGGCCTACGTGGCCCGGTTGCGCCCCGACAGCCAGGTGGCCCGGGCCTACGGCGACACCGTCGTCTATGAACGGCACCGCCACCGCTACGAGGTCAACACGGCCTACCGGAGGCGGCTCGAAGACGCCGGGCTGGTGGCGTGCGGGACGTCCCCGGACGACCGGCTGGTCGAGTTCATCGAGTTGCCGGGACATCCGATGTGGGTGGGCACCCAGGCGCATCCCGAGTTCAAGAGCCGGCCCGATCGACCCCACCCGTTGTTCCGGGAGCTGGTCGGCGCGGCCTTGGCCCGCGCCGATGGGCGGGCGCCTCGCCTGCTCGACGTGAGCATGCTGGTCGCCCGCGCTCCGGCCCCCTCGCCGGGGCAGGCGTCAGCGGCCGCCGGGGTGCCCTCGGCCCTCGGGGTGTCCACGGCCCTCGGGGTGCCCGCGGCCCTCGGGGTGCCCGCGGCCGTCGAGACGCCGGTCGAGGCCCAGGCCCACGCCCGTTGAGCTTTCGCCGGATCGGTGAGGAGCTCCAGTTCCAGGGCTCGCTGATCAGCGTCGGCACGGCCACGTTCCTCGGGCCCGACGGCGAGGAGTTCGAGCGCGACGTCGTGCATCACCCGGGGGCGGTGTCGGTTGTTCCCGTCGTCGCCGGCACCGGAGGCGGGTACGAGGCCATCTTGGTCCGCCAATACCGGGCCGCCGTCGATGCCGAGCTGTTGGAGGTGGTGGCCGGCAAGCGCGACGTCGCCGGCGAGCCACCCGAACTCACGGCCCGGCGGGAGCTGGCCGAGGAGATCGGGATGACAGCGGGCCGCTTGGATCTCCTCGCCGAGTTCTACAACTCGCCGGGTTTCTGCGACGAACACTCCTACGTGTTCCTCGGACTCGAACTGGAACCCACGGCGTCTGAGGCTCACGGGATCGAGGAGCAGTACATGACCATCGAGCGGGTGGCTCTGGACGACGTCGGCGCCATGATCCGAAATCGCGAGATCGTCGATGCCAAGACCATCATCGGCCTGACCCTGGCCCGGGATGCCCTGGCCCGGGAGCCCTGACCTCGCCCGCGGGGGCCTGACCGCTGACCGCTTTCAGGGGACGGTTCAGCGGACGGTGAAGCCGACCGATGTCGATCGGGAGAACACGCCGTTGACCTTGGTCAGCAGGGTTGCGTACAGCGTGCGACCGCTGACGAGCGTGGGCACCTTGAACGACGACTGGGTCGGTGGCATGGCCGGCGAGTCCAAGATGTCGGTTCCGTAGACGGTCGTCCCGATGGCCAGGATGTACCCCTCGGCGTGCGGAACGGTCGACCAGGTGATCGGCCTCGTGGCATCGACCGCCGTCTGGCCGTTCAGCGGGTACGTGAACACGGCCTGGCCGAGAGCGGCGGTGATGGTGATGCCCTGCGCGGGGCTGAGGACACTGTTGGCTTCGGTCAGGACCCGGGCATACAGCGTCTTGCCCGTCGGTAGGGTCGGATAGACGAACGTGGCTTCGTTGACCGGCAACTTCAAGACCTGGTTGTCATCGGTTTCCACTGCGAACACGTCGCCCGGACCGGAGGCCGGTTGAGACCGTGGAAACCGAGCGTGGCCTGGG
>JAUTXN010000108.1 GCA_030838045.1 Acidimicrobiaceae bacterium | reverse complement strand
GCCGAGGACTGGCACCAACTGCGTATCCACGCCCTCGAAGCGGTGGCGGCCCGGCTGACCGCCGCCAACCGACTGGCCGAAGCGGCGGCCGCTGCCCTGGCCGCGGTGCGGGCCGAACCGCTGCGTGAGACCTCCTGGGCCGCGCTCATCCGGGTCCATCTGGCCGAGGGGAACCCTTCCCGGACTTTCGAGGACTTCGAACGCTACAGGGTGCTGCTTCGCGCTGAACTCGACCTCGACCCGACACCCCGGCTCGTCGATCTGCTTTCCGGCCTCGACAGGCCGTGACGTTTCTGTCACGGCACCCCGGTTACGATGCCCGAGAGGACTCGTGCTCCGGTTGCGCCTGGGTAGACGCACCTGCATCCGGGTATCACCAGTACTCTGCGCCACATGGAGGGGGCTCGTATGTCTGACCAGACAAAGTCTCTCGACCTGCAAGCTCGTGACGAGACCGCGCCCGTCGGACCAACTGGGCTGCTGATCATTCGGGCCTGGATCGAACCAGGGTCATCGGAGCCTCTTCGAGCCTCGATACGCATCAGCACCGACATCTCCGCTGGAGTCGAGCGCACGGTCAGGCTTGCCCGTCCCGCCGAGGTATGCGACGTAGTCCAGGAGTGGCTGGACGACGTCATGGGCCACGATCGCAAGCGCGCATCTGCGACTCGCGAAGTTTCTGAGCGCCTACCCTGAGACAGGGGCTGCAGCAGGACTGACGCCGCGCTCACGCGCTCACGCGCCCACGCGCCCACGTCCGGGGCCCGCGGTAAGGGCGCGGCAGCTCGAATGGCGGGGCTCGCCCCTCCAGGTGAGAGGGAGCCACGCCAACACCGTGAAAGGTGAAACACCGGTGCGAGTGAGTCCTAAGACGAATGGCCACTACCGCCCCGGCCGCACCTCGCCCCATGCTTCTCTGAAACGAGTTGGCGGCGAAAAGCGAAAGGTGGGTCATCGAGGTGAAGAACGCGCGGCATCGAAGCCCGAGAGCGGTCGCCCTCGTCGTGTGCCTGGCAGCCGGGGCCGCCTGTTCCCCCGCCACGCCTGCGACGGCCAGCCGCTCGACACCGCTCGGTGCCGCCCCAGCGACGACCAACTGGGTCACCTTCCAGCACGACGCGGCCCGCACCGGGACCGCCGACGACGGCCGGGCCTTCGGTGCGGGCGCCAGTGCCACACCTCGGTGGACCAGCGACCTCGACGGCAACCTGTACGCCCAACCCCTGGTCGCGGGCGACGCAATAATTGCCGCCACCGAAGGCGACTCGGTCTACTCGCTCGACGCCCAGTCCGGAGCGATCCGGTGGCGCACCCCGCTGGGCGACCCGGTCGACGGATCCACGCTGCCGTACGGCAACATCAACCCCTCCGGCATCACCAGCACCCCGGTCGTCGACATCGCGGCCGCCACGATCTACGTCGTCGGATTCTTCCGCGCCGGCCCGCATCACGACCTGATCGCCCTCGACTTGGCGACAGGCCAGGTGCGGTGGCGGCGAGCGGTCGACGCCCCCGGCCTCGACCCCCGCGTCGAGCAGCAACGGGGTGCGCTCAGCGTCAGCAACGGTCGGGTGCTGGTCCCCTATGGCGGCCTCGCCGGTGACTGCGGCCAATACAAAGGAGCGTTGGTGTCGGTGCCCGCCTCCGGTACCGGGGCCTTATTTAGCTATGTCGTCGGCGCGGAACGTGAGGCCGGTATCTGGAATCCGGGCGGGGAAACAGTGGACCCCTCCGGGGACATCTTCGTGGCGACGGGTAACGGAAGTTCCACGACTGGCTTCGATTTCGGCGATGCGGTCATTCGCCTCGGGCCCGATTTGTCGATAACAGACTATTTCGCGGCCGACAACTTTTCCCAGCTCAATATGACCGACACCGATCTGGGCTCGATGAGCCCGGTGCTGCTCCCCGGCGACCGGGTGGTGGTGGCAGGAAAGGACGGGATCGCCCGCCTGCTGAACAAATCGAATCTGGGCCATGTCTCGCCGCCGCCGGCGTCCCTTCAGGCCTGCTCCGGGGCCTTCGGCGCCGCGGCCGCAGTCGGCGACACGGTCTATCTGGCCTGCACCGACAGCCTCGTCGCACTTCGGGTCCGCGACGACAAACTGACGGTATTGTGGCGGGCGCCGGACGGGACCGGGCCACCCATCGTCGCCTACGGTCACCTGTGGGCCATCACCCTCGGCGGCCAGTTGCGGCAGTTCAACCCGGCCAACGGACACGTCACCTACCAGCGGGATATCGGACCGTCGGTGACCCGTTTCGCCGCCCCATCGGCGGGCGCCGGGCTATTGCTCGTGCCCACGGGAAAACGCCTGAGCGCATATCTTCCAAAATGAATAGTTGGGGAAAAAGGGAGCATCGCGCGACGCACGTCGGGCGGCCCCATGTAACGGCTCATGGCTCGAAGCGATAGCCCATGCCCGGCTCGGTGATGAAATGGCGGGGTCGGGAGGGGTTGCGTTCGAGCTTGCGGCGAATGGCCGCCATGTACGTCCGGAGATATTCGGTCTCCTTTTCGTACTGGGGACCCCAGACCTGTTGGAGCAGCTGGCGTTGGGTGACGAGCTTTCCCTGGTTGCGGACCAGGACTTCGACCACACGCCACTCGGTGGGGGTGAGGCGGATGTCGCCCCCGCCGGTGTGGGTGGCCTTCATGGCCGCAAGATCGATCACGAACGCCTCGGTCGTGACGATCGCCTCTTCGGCGACCGGCAGGACCCGGCGGACGGCGGCGCGCAGGCGGGCCAGCACTTCGTCCATACCGAACGGCTTGGTCACGTAGTCGTCGGCGCCGGCGTCGAGGGCCGCCACCTTGGTCGTTTCGTCGTGGCGCGCCGACAGCACGATCACCGGGACCTTCGACCACGACCGGAGGCCGCGCAGGACGTCGAGTCCGTCGATTCCGGGAAGGCCCATGTCGAGCACGATGACATCGGGATGGGTTCGGGCCGCCAGTTCGAGGGCGACCTCACCGCTCCCCGCGGTATCGACGTGATAGCCCCGGGCCCGGAGGCTGATCGCCAGGGCGCGAGCGAAGGGGATCTCGTCGTCGATGACGAGGACTCTCGTC
>JAUTXN010000293.1 GCA_030838045.1 Acidimicrobiaceae bacterium | reverse complement strand
ATCCCGTGCCTGGACGTCGATGGCGGACGGGTCGTGAAGGGCGTCAAGTTCCAGAACCTCCGCGACGCGGGCGACCCGGTCGAGCTGGCCGCTCGCTACGACGCCGAGGGTGCCGATGAGATGGTCTTCTACGACATCACCGCATCCTCCGGCGGCCGCCAGACCATGGTGGAAGTGGTGGCCCGGACCGCCGACCAGATGTTCATACCTCTTATGGTCGGCGGCGGCGTCCGTACCTTGGAGGACGCCCGGCGTCTTCTACGCGTGGGCGCCGACAAGGTCGGGATCAACACCGCCGCGGTGTCCCGGCCGGAGCTGATCACCGAACTGTCGGACACCTTCGGCGCCCAGTGCATCGTCGTCGGGATCGACATCCGCAAGATGCGGGGCGGGTGGGAGGTGTTCACGCATGGCGGGCGTAAGCCGACCGGCCTCGACGCGGTCTCCTGGGCGGAGGAGTGTGAACGCCTCGGTGCGGGCGAGGTCGTGCTCAACTCCATGGACCGCGACGGGACCAGGGAGGGCTTTGACCTGGAGCTGACGCGAGCAGTGGTCGACTGTTGCGGCATTCCCGTCGTGGCCAGCGGAGGGGTCGGAAGCCTCGACCACCTGGTGGCAGGCGCTACCGTTGGCGGAGCCGACGCGGTCCTGGCGGCCTCGATTTTCCATTTCGGGGAGGTCACCGTCGGTGAGGCAAAGGCATACTTGGCCGCGGCGGGTGTGACCGTCCGCCCGACGACGGAGGGACATCGCCATGAGTGACCAAGGAGGTTGGGCGCCCCCCGACCGCCCCGCCACGCCCCCGTCGATTCACAACCGGCCCGGCCAGGGTGCCGATGCGGGCTGGCAGCCGCCTCCGCCCCCACCCCTTCCGCCGCCCGGTGGTGGCGGATGGCAGCCGCCTCCGCCTCCGCCCCCGCCTCCTGGTGGTGGGGGGTGGCAACCCCAACCGGGGCCGCCGGCATACGGCGGTTACGGGGGCGGCGCACCGCAGACCGAACCCCTGTCCACCTGGTCGCTGATCCTCGGGATCCTGTCGTTCGTGATCTGTCCGGTGATCGCGGCCATTGCGGCCATCATCACCGGCGTCAAGGCCAAGAAGTCCATCGACCGATCCGGGGGCGCCAAGTCGGGGCGCAGTGCGGCGGTGGCGGGCGAGGTCCTCGGCATCGTCAACCTGGTTCTGAGCGCCCTCGCGATCGCCGGCATTGCCGCGCTCGCCGTGGGGGCCAGCAAGCACACGAGCTACACCAGCCTGACGACCGGGGACTGTTTCAACCGGATCAGCAGCAGCAGCATTTTCAGTTTCCAGGTCGACCGGGTCGATTGCTCGAAGGCGCACGACGCCGAAGTCACCGGACGCTTCGAAGCCAACGATCCGGGGAGCTTCCCGGGAGCCGACGGCTTCCGCAGCCAGGCGGAGCCGAAGTGCTCGGACTTCGCCAATCAGTACCTCGGATCGAACTCCGGCATTGGCCTGCGCTTCGTCTGGGTGACGCCCAAGCAGTCGTCTTGGGACAACGGGACGCACACTGTGATTTGCGGCCTCCAGAACGCCGACCAGAGCAAGCACACCGGTTCCGTCCGGGGGTAGGTCGTGACGACCTGTTGCCTGGTCGGGCGGGCTTTTGCGCCCGCAGTTGTGTGAGGGCGCCGCTACCGTGCAGGTGATGGACGCCGACGCGAAGCTCGCGATCCAGATGCTGGCCGACCGGGTGCTGGTCCAGCTGCCCACGAGCGAGGGCGAGCGGAGGTCCCGCTCCGGCATCCTCATCCCGGCCACGGCCGAGATGGCCAAGCGCCTGGCGTGGGCCGAGGTCATGGCCGTCGGCCCCAACGTGCGCATGATCAAACCGGGCGACCGGGTGCTGTTCAATCCCGAGGACCGCTTCGAGGTCGAGGTCAAAGGCGACGACTATCTGATCCTGCGGGAGCGTGACATTCACGCCGTGGCGGCGGAGCGGATGGACGGCAGCACCGGTCTGTACCTGTAGTTCCGTCGTGGTCCGCCGCGCTTGTTCGGGACGACCGGTGGGCGCCAGCCCGTAGCATGCCGGTCATGTCGGTCGTGCCCGTCGCCACACCCATCGAAGTCGACGAGGACGACCTGGCGCAGGTCCGCTTCAACGCCGAGGGGCTGGTTCCCGCCATCGTGCAGGAGCAGGGCACGGGCGCCGTGTTGATGCTGGCGTGGATGAACCTCGACGCCCTGCGCCGCACGCTCACCACCGGCCGCACCTGGTTCTGGAGCCGGAGCCGCCAGGAGTACTGGTGCAAGGGCGAGACTTCCGGGGACCGCCAATGGGTGCGGGAGGCGTATTACGACTGCGACGGCGACACTCTCCTGGTGGTGGTCGAACAGGAGGGCACCGGGGCCTGCCACACCGGCGCCCGGACGTGCTTCTTCCGCCCGTTCGGTGCGGGCACCGCTGGCCCGTGATCCGGCCGACCCGGGAGGAGTTCCGGGCCTTGGGCGAGAAGTACTCGGTGGTACCGGTGTGGCGGGAGGTGCTGGCGGACCTGACGACTCCGGTGGCCGCGTTCAGCCGGGTGGTCGGCGATGAGCCGGGCTTCTTGCTTGAGTCGGTCGAGCACGGCGAGCGTTGGGGCCGGTGGTCGTTCATCGGCCGCCGGCCGACCGCCACGATCGTCGCTCGGGGCAACTCCCTCGAGGTGACCGGCGTCCTCCCCGACGGCGTGCCTCGCGACGAGGGGATCCTGGCGGCGGTGGCGGCGGTGCTGTCCGCCTACCGGTCCCCGCCCCCGAGCGCCTTGCCGGCCCTGGCCGGGCTACCGCCCCTGCACGGCGGAATGGTCGGGTACCTGGGCTACGACGTGGTGCGCGAGATCGAGCGGCTGCCGAACATTCCCCCCGACGAGTTGGGCCACCCCGACGCCATCGTCTCGGTGATCGGCCAGCTGGCGGCCTACGACCACTGGCGTCAGCGGGTGACCCTCATCGACAGTGTGCCTCTGCCCCCGGGCGCAACCGACCTCGACCGCCGTTACGACGAGGCCGTCAGCCGGCTGGAGCAGATGGCCGAGGACGGAACGCGGGCCCTCGACGAGTTGTTGGTCGAGCCGCCCGTTCGCGAGGACGAGCTACCTGAGGTTCGCCGGCGCACCTCGGCGCAGCAGTACGCCGACTCGGTGGAGGTGGCAAAGGAGCACATCCTGGCCGGTGACGTGTTCCAGGTGGTCCTGGCGCAGCGCTTCGACCTCGACCTGGAGGCTGAATCGTTCGATCTGTACCGGGCGCTTCGCCAGGTCAACCCCAGCCCCTACATGTACTTTCTCCGCCACGAGGAACTCGATGTGATCGGCTCGTCCCCCGAACCCATGGTGCAGCTGCTCGAAGGGCGCGTCATCTCCCGGCCCATCGCCGGGACGCGACGTCGTGGGCGGACCGAGGAGGAGGATCGGCGGATGGCGGCCGAGCTGAGCGAGCACCCGAAGGAGATCGCGGAGCACATCATGCTGGTCGACTTGGCCCGCAACGACGTCGGTCGGGTGGTGAGCTTCGGGACCGAGCAGGTCGACGAGCTCCTGAGTCTCGAGCGTTACAGCCACGTCATGCACCTGACGTCGCAAGTGTCGGGTGCGCTACGTCCCGGTCTCGGCCCCATCGACGTTCTCCGGGCCACCCTGCCGGCGGGGACCGTGTCGGGGGCGCCCAAGGTACGGGCCATGGAGATCATCGACGACCTGGAGCCGGCCAAGCGGGGGGCGTACGCCGGGATCGTGGGATATCTCGATTTCTCCGGCAACCTCGACACCGCGATCGCCATCCGCACCATGCTGGTCAGCCCCGACGGCCGGGCCAGCGTCACCGCAGGTGCGGGGGTGGTCGCGGACAGTGACCCGGCGCAGGAGGACCTGGAGTGCCGCAACAAGGCGGCGGCGCTGCTGGCTGCGGTTCCCGGCGCCCGGCGCATCGCAGCTGCTCGCCGGGCCCGCCAGGCCCGCCAGGCCCGCCAGGCCCGCGAGGCCCGCCAGGCCCAGGCTGCAGGTGTCGCCCCGGTGGGACCGTGAACGGGCAGACTGGCGCCATGGCCGACCTCGGAACCGACTACCAGTTGCTGCGCGAGGGTGTCGGCGCGGCATGGATCGAACGCGATGTGGTGTCGGTGCACGGCCCGGCTGCCGTGGCGTTCTTGCAGGGCCAGACGAGCCAGGACGTCGCCGGCCTCGCCGTCGGCGCATCGGCTTGGACGTGGGTGCTGCAGCCGCAGGGAAAGGTCGAGGCGCTGTGCCGGGTCACCAGGGTGGCGGGCGACGAGGTGCTCCTCGACACCGATGGCGGCTGGGGCGAGGCGCTCGTCGCCCGGCTCAACCGCTTCAAGCTGCGAACGAAGGCCGAGATCGTCCTCGTCGCCTGGCGTTGCCTGGCGCTGCGGGGTCCGGGGGTGGGCGGCCTCGCGCTCGATCCCGCGGACGGGTTGGCGGTCGATGCCGGCTGGCCTGACTTCCCCGGAATCGACGTGCTGGGCGCCGACCCGGTACTCCCCGACGGCGCAACGATGGTGAGCGCTGCCGCCTTCGAGGTGGCGCGCATCGAGGCCGGTGTCCCCCGGATGGGTGCCGAGCTGACAGAGAAGACCATTCCGGCCGAGACCGGGCTGGTGGCGCGGACCGTGAGCTTCACCAAGGGTTGTTACACGGGCCAGGAACTGGTAGCCCGCATCGACTCACGCGGCGGCAACGTCCCCCGTCACCTCCGCCGGGTGGTCCTCGACCAGTTGGCGCCGACGGGCGCCTCGGTGAGGGTCACGGACAAGCTGTCAGGGACCTTGACAAGTGTGGCCGCACATCCGAACGGGGGCGCCGTGGCGCTGGCCTACCTCGGCCGTGACGTGGTCCCCCCGGTACCGGTGACGATCAGTTGGGACGGGGGCAGCACCAAGGGCCAGGTCGAGTCCCTCTTGCCTCTCGCATGAGTGACCGATTCGGAGGGTGGCGGTGGACGACCCGCCCTGCTGCCCTGCCGGTCGGGCTCGTCTCGCCCGTTTCGCTCATCGTGCTCGTCATGCTCGTCATGCTCGTCGTGCTCGTGTCGGCTTGTACCGGCGTCGCCAATCTGCACATCCCCACCCCGCCGTCCACGGCGCACGACGCCAGCGGCAGCACCACGACGGTCAGCACGGACCTCAGCGGCGTCGTCCTCCCCCCGCTCGGGAGCACGCCCCCGACCACGGTCGTGTTGACTCCCGGGGCGGCATCGCTGTCGGGGGTCATCATCGGACCGGCGGGGCCCGCGCCGGGAGCAATCGTCCTGGTCGAACGGCTGGTCGGTGATTCCGTCGGAGGCAAGCTCGTGCCCGTGGCGCCCGACGGCACGTGGAAGCTGCCCGGGATCCGGGGCGGGCGTTACCGGGTCCGAGCCTGGCGCGCCCCCGACCTGGCGATGACCACCCCGCAGATCCTGCTCCTCGGAGCAAAGGACAATCAGAACATCAACCTGACGCTGATGGCCTTCAACGGTCAGAACCTCACCGCGTCGCTCTCGCCGAGTCCGCCGCTGGTGGGGCAGGTCACGGCACTGGTGATCCAGGCCACTCAGCAAACGGTCGGAAGCGACGGTGTGGTCCGGGGAGCGCCGCTTCCTGGGGCCAATGTGTTCGCCTTTGCGGCGGGGACCGTCGTCCTGGCCGGGACCAACCCGGGGACGACCGACGCGGGCGGCCGCCTGGTCCTGAGCCTCGGATGCTCGGCGCCCGGCCCGGTCGGTCTGTCGGCCAGTATCAACAGCCTGAACACCTTCTCGCTCATGGTCCCCGACTGCGCGATCTTCATCCCGCCGCCGGTCACGACCACGACGACGGTCACACCGCCGCCGTCGTCGGTGCCGTAAGCCGCATCCAGCCGGGCAGGTTCACCACCATCCGGGTTCCCCCGTTGGGGCCGGTCGGCGACTCGGCCCATACCGAGCCACCCATGGCGGACACCAGTTCGGCCACGATGGCCAGGCCCAGGCCCGTCCCCACCTGGCGGGCGGGATACCGCGACGACATGAACAGGCGGTCGAACACCCGAGGCAGGTCCTCGGCTGCGATACCGGGGCCGTCATCGTCGACCCAGATGACCGCTCCCTGCTCGGAGGACGCCACCCCGACCGCCACCCGGCTCCGGGCGTACTTGAGGGCATTCTCCATGAGGTTCGCTACCACTTGGGCCAACCGTTCCGGGTCGGCGCTGGCCATGATGGCGCCCGGTGGCCCGAGCTCCACGGCGAGTTGCAGGGCCAGCTCCTCGGCCGCGGGCCGAAAGCCCTCGCCCGTGTCGGCCACCAACTCGGCCAGGTTGACCTGGCGGACGTCGAGGCCGAATCGCCTGGCGTCGAACTTGGCCAGGTCGAGCAGGTCCTTGACGAGGCGTTCGAGGCGCCGAGCCTCGGCCGCGATCACCTCGGCCGCCCGGGCGTTGTCGGGCGCCGCCCCGTCCGCGATGGCCTCGGCGAAGCCCCGGATCGAGGTCAGCGGCGTCCGTAGGTCATGCGAGACCGAGAGCAGGAACTGGCGTTCCAAACCCTTCGAGCGCGCCAGCGTTCCGGCCATGGTGTTGATCGACTGCGCCAGTGACGCCAGCTCCGGGAAGCCCCGCTCGGGAAGCGGCACCTGGGCCGACAAGTCGCCCGCCGCGATCCGGCTCGTGACGGTCTCGGCGTCGCGGAGAGGGCGGCTGATCCTCCGCCCCAGGCGGTCGCCGACCAAGGCCGCCACAACCAGCACGATGGCCGCCGAGAGAATGAACCATGGCAAGGCTTGGCGGAGGCCGGTGTCCGGCTTGCGGGTCAGCACCACGACCTGAGTGAGCGTCGGGGTGCCGTTGGGCAGCTTGAACGTTGCTTGGTACGGGGCGGCGGCGAACACGATCGAGCGCTTGATGCCCGAGACGACCTGGCCCTGAAGCAGCCCAGCGGTGCGCAGGTCGGTGGCCCGCAGGCCGGCCGGCAGCGTGGCGGCCTTGCGAGGCTGGTCGATGTCGACCAGTTGGCCGCCCGGTGCGACGACGAGAATCACGCCGTTTTCGTCCTTGAACGGCGCTCGCAGGATCCGCAGCATCATGACCGGTGAGCGTCCACCGTCGATTTCGGACTTGATGGCCTGGGCCACGTCGGCCGCCTGGAGCGCCAGGGCGTCGCGTGTGCGTGTGCGGGCGGCGTGAGCCGCCAGGACGAACGTGACCACGCCGGTGAGGACGATGGCACCGACGACGACGCTGATGATGGTGGCTCTGAGCCGGCGCTGCACCGATGATCCCGTTCTCAGCCCAGCCGGTACCCGACGCCCCAGACCGTCGCCAGGGGCAGTGCCGCCCCGAGCTTCTTCCGGAGCTGGCGGACATGGACGTCGACGGTCCGCTCGTCGCCGTACCATCCGGCGCCCCACACCCCGTCAAGCAGCTGCTGGCGCGTCAGAGCCAACCCGGCGTTGCCGGCCAGGAACTGGAGCAGCTCGAACTCCCGGGCGGCCAGCGGGACCACCTGGCCCGCAACACGCGCCTCGCGCCGGCCCGTGTCGACCTCGACGGGGCCGACGAGCAGGACCCCCGGTGCCTCCCGTGGCCCGTCGCTGCGGCGGAGGATCGCCCGGACCCGGGCCACGAGTTCCCGAGGGGAAAAGGGCTTGGTCACGTAATCGTCGGCCCCGAGCTCCAGGCCCAGGATGCGGTCGATCTCCCCATCGCGGGCGGTGAGCATCAGCACCGGAAGCGGCAGCCGGGACCGGACCCGACGGCAGACCTCCAGTCCGTCGATCGCCCCGGGCAGGCCAACGTCGAGGATGGCCAGCCGGGGCCGTTCCCGATCAATGGCTGCCAGGCCCGCCTCACCGTCGGCGGCCAGGATGACCCGGAACCCCTCACGGCGCAGGTAGATGTCGACCAGGTCGGCGATGTTGGGGTCGTCCTCGACGACCACGATCGTGCCCAGGTCAGTCTGCACCGATGGTCAGCTTGGCACCGAGTTGTGAGGAGGTTGTGAGCAGCGGTCCGCTGGACCTGGCCGGAGGCGCTCGCGGGAGGCTGTCGCGAGGGTCCGGCGGCTGGCTTGTCGGCTGCTCTAACCGCCGAGGAGACCACGAACATAGGCGGCCTGGCCGAGATGCTGCAGGCTGTCGTCGGCGATGCTCACCAACCGAACGCCCAAGGTGACCGGCGGATCCCACCGTCGGTCGACGATCCGGTCGAGGTCGGGCGGCGTCAGGGCTTTGAGCATCGAATGTGTGCGGCGGTCGACCGCTGCCAGATACTCCAGCAGCACCTCGGGTCGCTCGGGGCGGACACTCGCGACGTCGGCGGGGGAGTGGCCGAACCCGGTGTTGGAGGGATCCGGGTCGAGACCGAACTGGCGAGCCCAGTCGTCGCCGACCCAGATCTGCTCGATCTCGAGGAGTTGCGCCGTGTGGTGGTCCTGAATCCGGGCCAGGTGCCACACCAACCAGGCAATCGGATTGGCCCCGGGCGCCGGGGGGTCGGTCAACTGGTCGAGGTCGAGACCGGTGACGGCGCGGGCAGCCAACGGCGGGATGCGGCCGTAGAGCTCGATGAGAAGGGGGGAAACGTCCACCAGCCGATTCCATCACGGATCGGGCCACCGTGGTGGGACGCCCTCTGGCGTCGGTTCATCCGAGCACCCGGGCCACGCCGTGCAGGAGCAGCCCGGCCCCGGCGCCCATCACGGTCCCGTTGATGCGTACATATTGCAGATCGGGGCCGAGGAGCAGCTCTAGGCGGGTCGCCGTCTCGTCCGCGTCCCAGCGGGCGATGGTCGAGCTCACCATCCCCGCGATGGCGCGGTTGAAGTGCTCGGCCACATAGCTGACCGCCGATTCGGCGGCCCCCTCGACCTTGGCCGCGAGTCCTCGATCGTCCTGCAACCGCACCCCGATACCCATGACCATGGTTGTCAGTCGCTGTTGCAAGGTGGATCCGGGGTCGGATGCCTGGGCCCTGAGGTGGCCCTTGACGTCGACCCAGAGCGCCGCGATCCACTGCTGCACCTCCGGTCGGGCCAGGACGTCCTGCTTGAGCCGCTCGCCGCGCGCACGGAGTTCCGGTGACGTTTCGAGGTCGATGATCAGTTGTTCCAACCGTGTGCGGAGCTCCTTGCGCAGCTCGTGGTCGTGGTCTGATTGCATCTGCACGAGCACCGACGACACGCCGTCGAGGACACGATCGAACAGCTTGTGGTCGACGAGGCTCGGCAACC
Organism: Acidimicrobiaceae bacterium; assembly: GCA_030838045.1. Lineage (GTDB taxonomy): Bacteria > Actinomycetota > Acidimicrobiia > Acidimicrobiales > Palsa-688 > JALYXV01. The sequence continues at coordinate 2,580 of JAUTXN010000293.1, read as the reverse complement.
ATCGGCGGGAGCGCTTGCTCAGGTGCTGTCGTAGCTCCTCACGGTGCTCGTCGATGTACCCGTTGAGTCCGAGCAGTCCCCGGTCAAGGAGGTCGTCGATCTCGCCGTCGGCCGTGACGAGCCGCAGTGCGTGACCCGCCAGCGGAGCCAGCGCGACGGCGTCGACCAGCTGGTGGACGGCGCCGTCGATGGCCCGGTGGACGTCCTCGGCGTGCACCAGTTCGGTGATTGCCACCCCGGCGTCGGCCACCTCGGCGGCCAGTCGGGCGGCATTGGCCGGTTCGGACAGCCAACGGGCCAACGAGTCGACCGGGTTGGCCGCCCGTACCCGGTCCACGATGACCTCGGGCGTGAGGAAGCTCTCCTGGATGAACTCGCCCAGCGTCGTCGCGAACTGGTCCTTGCGCTCGACGACGATTGCGGTGTGGGGGATTGGCAGGCCGAGCGGACGCCGAAAGAGGGCCGTCACCGCGAACCAATCAGCCAGGCCGCCGACCATGGAGGCGACCGCCGTCGCCTGGAGGTAGCCGGCCCACGTCGACGTGCCACCCCAGACGGTGACGATCAGGAACACGACACTCACCGCAGCCAACAGGGTGGTCGCCCGCCGTTTGGTCACGACGAGTTGGCGCCGTCTGTTCTGCTCCGAGCGCGACAGGGGGAGGACGGCAGTGGCGGGCATGACCAAGGTCTACCCCGCTGGTCCTACGACGATGGTCCCGTTGTAGTGGGAGATGGCTTGGCCGAAGGATGGTGGAGCCCGAAGAAGCGAGAAAGAAGCAGAGGCGCACCATGAACAACACGCGGCGCCGTCGCCGTCGGCCCGGCGTGTCGTCGGCCACGGGTCGAAGGGTCGTGGTGGTGCCGGTCATTCAGTTCGCCGTGATCGGCCTGGCGGCGGTGGTCATCGTCGGTCTGGCGACGGCGACTGCCAGCCGCCGGGTGGGCCAACGCGAGGCGATCAGCGACGTCCGCACGACCACGCTGATCAAAGCCCAGGGACTGGTCGAGCCGGTCGTCACCAACGGCCTGCCGGCCTCCGACCCAGCGGCGGTCGAGGCGGTGGCGAAGCTGGTCGAGCAGAGCGTGGTCGACGCGTCACTCGTGCGGGTGAAGGTCTGGACCGCAGACGGCACGATTGTGTACTCCAATGCCTCGCAGCTGCAGGGCACGCGCTACCCCCTCGGAGCCGACGAACTGGCGTCGCTGCACAACGGGCTCATCCAGGCCGATGTGAGCGATCTCTCGAGTCCCGAGAACCGCTACGAGCACGGCTTCGGCAAGCTGCTCGAGGTCTACCTGCCGATCCACACCCCCGACGGGCAGCGGCTGCTGTTCGAGGCGTACTACCGCTATGACGCGGTTTCCGCCGCGGGGCGGCAGATCTGGGGGAGTTTCGCGCCGGTTTCGGTCGGGTCGCTGATCGCGTTGGAGTTGTTGCAGATCCCGCTGGCGTGGTCGTTGGCCGCCCGGTTGCGCCAACGCCAGCGGGAGCGGGAGCGGCTCCTGCAGCACGCCGTCGACGCATCCGACATCGAGCGACGCCGGATTGCCAGTGACCTCCACGATGGCGTGGTGCAGGATCTGGTCGGGATGAGCTTCGCCCTGGCAGCCGCGGCGCGCCAGGAGTCGATGCCCACCGGCGCGGCCGACAAACTAAGGGACGCCTCGGATTCTCTGCGCACCAGCGTCACCGCTCTCAGGTCGACGCTTGTCGATATCTATCCCCGTGACCTGGCCGAACTCGGATTGGCGGGCGGCCTCGACGACCTCGCGGGCGACGCGTCGGCCAACGGCCTGCAGGTCAATGTCACTGCGAGCGGTCTTCCGTCCACACTTCCACGCCCGGTCACCTCACTGCTCTACCGGGCAGTTCGCGAGGCGTTGCGCAACGTGGAACGGCACGCGTCGGCGTCACGCGCGACGGTGCGGGCCGGCGCGGACCGCACCTCGGCGTGGGTATCGGTGGCCGACGACGGCACCGGCTTCGACCCCGAGATCCTCCAGGCCCGCGCGGTCGAAGGGCACCTGGGACTGCGGGGTCTGGAAGGGGTGGTTCGCGACGCCGGAGGCCTCCTGCGAGTGGAGTCGGAGCCGGGCCGGGGAACCACGGTGTTCGTCGAGGTGCCGATCCCGTGACCCGCGTCCTGGTCGTCGATGACCACGCCGTCGTACGAAACGGCATCGTCTACCTGCTCGAAAGCGCGGACGGCATCGAGGTGGTCGCCACCGCCGCGGGCGGCGCAGACGCGCTCGAAGCAGTGGCGTCGTCCAACCCCGACGTGGTGCTGATGGACCTCTCCATGCCCGGCATGGATGGAGTCGCGGCGACCAGACGGCTCACGGACGACCATCCGGATGTGAAGGTGCTGGTCTTGACCACCTTCGCCGATCAGCGCCGGATCCTGGATGCGCTCGATGCCGGGGCCGCCGGGTACCTCTTGAAGGACGCGGAGCCCGACGCGGTGATAGGCGCGGTTCGGGCGGTCGTGGCCGGCGGCGCCCCCCTCGATCCCAAGGCGGCCCGGGTCCTGCTCGATTCCCGCCACACGCCGCGACAGGCACGCCAGCTCAGCACCC
>JAUTXN010000292.1 GCA_030838045.1 Acidimicrobiaceae bacterium | reverse complement strand
CCGGGTCCCCTTGGGAGTGGGGGCGGGGATTACAGGGTTCTCGCTTTCGCTGCCACTGTCAGACACGTCGGTCCTTCCTTTCTGGCTGTTTCGTTCTGATGGCTTGTCGCTCTGGATCCAAGGCCGTGCCGCTCAGCTGATGTCGCACGCTGCGGGGCCCATTTAGCCGCCGCACGAGACAGAAGTCGCCACGAGACACTCGGGACATCGTCCCCAGTAGACGACCTCGGCTTCGTCGATCTCGTAGCCAAAGTCGTCGGCGGCCGTCAGGCACGGGGTCTCGCCGACCGCACAGTCGACATCGACCATCCGGTTGCAGGTTCGGCAGACGAGGTGGTGGTGGTTGTCGCCTACCCGGGCCTCGTAGCGGGCCGGCGACCCGGCGGGCTGCATGCGCCGGAGGAGACCCTTTTCGGTGAACGCCGCAAGGGCGTCATACACCGCTTGGCGTGAGACGGCACCGATCTCGGCTCGTACGATCGTGTAGATGTCGTCCGCGGTACGGTGCGATCGGTCCGATGCCGCCCGCAGGACAGCCAGACGCTGGGCCGTGACCTGCAGGCCGTGCCGGCGGAGAAGGGCATCGCTGTCAAGGAACGACTCCTGGGACACGCCCGAAGCCTACCCATATTTTGGAGTACATCTAGATCTGGCTAAATACCAATTCTCGATCGGATCGCAATCCGGTGGATACGTCCGCTCCGGGGCATCGAGCCCGATCGTGGGGGAGGCCCCGCGAGCGGGCCGACGCCTGCGGACCTAAGGGGCCAGGCTGAAGGGCGGGTAGCTGTCGGTGAGAAACCCGACGTAGGCCTCGACTCGGAGCGTGTAGCGGTAGGCATTGACCAGGAAGTTGCGGATCCCCTGCGGGTACTCGCCGGTCAACAACACGGCGAAGAAGCCGGCGATGATGCCCAGGACCGCCCCGATGCACAGGAAGGCGACCACGACGTAGTGGGGAATCGCGAGGAACCACTTGTACAGCGGCTTCCACCGCGCCAGGTGCTCGGGATAGGTCAGGCGCAGGGACGTGTGAACCTCCACGCCGTCGTCGTCGGAGGAGATCTCGAAGTCGAACGGCGGGTAGTCCTGGTGCATGAACAGGGCGTAGCTCATGGCCCGCCACTCGTAGCGGTAGGTCATGACGATGGCGTCGAAGATCGGTCGTGGTATCTGCTCGGTGAACAGCACAGTGAACAAGCTGATCAGGGTGAGGACCTGCCGCAGGGAGCGCAGCGCGGAGGCCACAATCAGGTGGGGGATGGCCAGCAGCCACTGCACCAGCGGGCGCCACCGGGTGATGTGACGGTCGGCCTGGAAGTCCAGCTGCACGGGATAGGGGATGGACATGGACATGGTGGCTCCTTTGGTTGAAAGCGCTTCGTAGGAAGACGGTGGGTGGTGCGCGGGTTCGCGAACGGGCAACGGCGTCTGCACAGGCATCGGTCTTGGCTGTCACAGCCTCGGTCGACCTGCTCACGGCCGGGCCCTTGACGGGCCCGGCCGTGTAGAGAGCGTCTAGGCGGCGACGCCGCGGTAGGCGGGCGGGTCGCTCATCACCGTCGTCTCGTCGGTGATGGGGGACGGCTTGAAGCCCTTGACGACCAGCCAGACGCCGAGCGAGAGTTCCCAGAGGGCGATGGGAAATCCCAAGAGCACACCCCAGGTCGAGGTCTGGCCGAAGGCGCCGAACACTGTGGCGGTCGCCGAGGCGAGGATGATGGGGGCGCCGATGAGTCCCACGGTGGGGATGATTCGCGGTACGAGGCGAGACTTGAACATCACGTAACCGAGGAATAGCCCGTTCACGCCGGCCATGAGGCCGGGGCCGAGCAGGAACGTCCAGTTATGGATGGCGACCAGCGACCGTCCGGTCGTGACCAGCGTGGCGGCGTCGGTGCCGGCCGCCCCGGCCACGTGCTGTCGCAGGGTCACGATCGACAACAGGCTGATGACGCCGACGACGATGATGGTGGCTTCGACGACGCGCGAGGCGACGAAGCCCAGGGCGGCCGTCTGACTGTGTCGCCGTGCCACCGGGTAGAGCGCCAGCGCGGTGCCGATGCCGGCGAGCGCGCAGGCGACATCGAGGAGGCAGGCCCAGATGACGCTGGTTTGGCTGCCGGCGCCGAGGATGAAGTTGACGTGGTGCAGCACGGGGCCCTTCAGGGCGAGTGCCGGTATCGAGGTGATGAAGGTGATCAGGTAGAGGCCGCCCGCGATGAGCGCGGTCTTCCTCATGGCGTCCATTGGGACTCGCTTGCCTGCTGTGGTGCGGCGGTCAATGTTCATGTCGGTTCCCTTCGTGGCTCCAGGTCATCGAGGATCGATGACGGGTGTATCAAGGTGGGTTGGGTTGACCTGGGTGACCGAGACCAGCGGCACTCCGACGTCGCGCAGCCTCTGCAGCACGCCGTGCAGCGCGGCTTGGTCGACGACGGGGCCGTGGATGGTGGTCGTGCCATCGCTCTCGTTGGTCAGGCTCAGGGCGTCGAACCAAGCCACCCAACGGGCATCAAGGTGCCCCTTGACCCGGATCTCGTACTGCACGGGGCGGTCCCGATCGGCAGCCGAGGTTTCGCGATCTGCGCCCTTCGTGCTGTCGTTTGCCTTCATGGATCAGCCCTCGCTGTGGTCTTCGTCGGTGAGTCAAAGGTAAGAATCGAGGTGGTGAGGAGTCATCACCACGTGTGGTGATTGGACCTGATGATTTCTCCGCCGACGCCGGTGGGGGTCCGTCGCAGCGGCGGGGTCTCCACCGCCGGCCCGTCGGCTTTCGGACCCTGTTCGTGCACAGCAAAGACCGCGAAGATCGTGCCGATCGCAGACCTAGCTGCGCTAGAGCTTGAGTTCCTCGGCCCGGCTGACCGCAGCCCGGCGGTTGTTCACGCCGAGCTTGGCGTAGATGTTCTTGGTGTGGGTGCGCATGGTGTTTAGGGACACCATGAGTTCCCGAGCGATGTCCGGCCCGCTCAGGTCGCTTCGCAGCAGCCGAAGAACGTGGAGCTCGCGCTCGCTCAGTGGATCGACCAAGCCCCGTTGGACCGGCGTGCGGGGCGCGGTGGAGCGGTCCGATGCGAGAAGGTGGCGGGCATAGTCACGGGCCGGCCCCTGTTGTGCGGCGGCGCGAAGCAGGGTGGTGATGGCTGGGCCCTCATCGAGGAAGACTCTGACGTAGCCCTCCGGTTCCGCCAGCGTCAGCGCCTGTTCGAGTCGTGCCAGCGCAGCGGCGACGTCCGCTCGTGCCTGGTAGGCCAGCGCTTGCAACACCATGATGTCGATGACGCTTCCCGTGCGCTGCCCTTGTTTCGCGGCAGCCAGGAGGCGGTCCAACAGTTGGGTCGCCTCCTGCCTGGGGCCATCGGCGCGCCCGGTGGTGTTCTGAGCCAGGAGGGCCCTGGCCAGGATGATGTGCTCGAACTCGTGGACGTAGCTGAGCCTGTCGGTGGCTGAGAGTTGTCGTTGGTTTGCCCAGGCGAGGGCGTCGCCGACCTTGCCCTGCGCCAGTTGGACCCGGGCCCGCAAGGCCGCGACCGGTCGCACATCGGGCGAGAAGTCGCCGGTGTACACGCGTTCGGCTTCGTCGAGCAGGTCCTCCGCGCTGGCCGGGTCTCCTTGGGCCTGCCGTATCCGAGCCAGCGCGACGAGCGACCGGTACGCGTTCTGAGGAAGGCCAGCGTGTTCGCCGAGGTCGGTGCTCGTCACGAGGTGCTGCAGGGCGGCATCAAGATCGTTGCGCTCACGGAGCAGCTCGCCAATGCCGACGTGCATGTCTGCCGTCCCCCTCAACACCAGCGGCGCTTGTCCGGCCGCAACTTTCAGGCCCCGCCGGTAGGTGCTCATCGCATCGCCAAGGCGGCCCTGCGTGATCAGGACGTCCGCGTCGGCGAGGGCGAGACCGAGAACGTCAGAGAGGTGCCCGGCGTGCTCGAGACTCGCTATGGCATTGGTGTACCAACCGTGTGCGGCATCAAGATCGCCTTGGTTCCAATGGGCGAGTGCCAGCAGGCCGGCGGCCGCACCATGCCCGAGATGGTTGTCCTCAGCGGCGAGCTCGAGCGCTCGACGGGCATGGGTCATGGTGCCCGCGACGTCGCCGAGGAGCAGCGCCTGTCCTGCGCGGTGGACGGCGATCTGGTTCGGAAGGCGGCGGAACTCCTCGTGGTCGATGACGACCATCGCCGTCGACGGGACGCCGGGTCGCTCCGTCGCCGTCGCCGGCGCCTCCAGCAAGAGCTCGATGCCTTTCAGCAGTGCTTCGACGCCTTCGATCTCGCCCCGGACTATGTGTTCGCCGACGAGCGCCATGGCGAGCACTGGCCTGACCCGGAACAGTTCCTCGGGAAGTGCCTCGAGCCAGCGCCGCAGCGTCGCCTCCTGTCGCGTCTGACGCATGGCTGGTGCCGCCAGCTCGACGAGGTCTGCGCCGCGCTCGAAGTCTTCGCCGTCAAACGCGTGGCCGATCGCCGCCGACTGGTCGCCGTTTCGGGCATACCAGTCGCTCGCCCGCCGGTGCAGTTCGTGGACTCGGCCGTGCTGCTCGTCGAGTAGGCGCGCTCGCAGCACGTCTGCGAAGAGATGGTGGTAGCGGTACCAGAGGCGACGGTCATCGAGCGGGACCAGGAACAGGTTCCCGCGATCGAGGGCCTCGAGCATCGCCTGTCCGCCGTCCTGGCCCGTCACGGCATCGCAGAGCGAGCCGTTCAGCCGGCTCAGGATGGAGGTCCGCAGCAGAAAGCTCCGGACCTGCTCCGGTTGACGCTGCAACACCTCGCCGACCAGGTAGTCGACGATGTAGCGGTCGTCGCCAGCAAAGCCCGCGATGAAGCCGGCCACGTCGTCTCGTCCCTGCATCGAAAGGGCCGCCAGCTGGATTGCGGCGATCCATCCTTCGGTGCGTCCCTCCAACGCGGCGACGTCGCCTGACGTCAGCTCCAGTGCCATGACGTCGTTGAGATACGCCGCGGTCTCGTCGAGCGTGAAGCGCAGATCGGCGGCCCGAATCTCGACGAGCTCGCCGCGCGCTCGGAGGCGCGCCAGCGGCAACGCTGGGTCGGCACGACTGGCGATCACCAGGCGGATCTGCGGCGGCAGGTGCTCCACCAGGTAGGCCATCGCGTCGCGGATGTCGGGGTCCTCAATGACGTGGTAGTCATCGAGCACCACTACCACGTGGATGGAGACGGCGGCGAGGTCGTTGAGAAGCGTCACGACGAACGCTTCCGTCGGCGACTGCGTCGATGGCAAAAGGGCAAGCGCTCCGTTCCCGACCCCGGGTGCCGCCGCCTTCAGCGCGGCGATGAAGTACGCCCAGAACAGCGCTGGGTCGTTGTCGCTTCGGTCGAGTGAGAGCCACGCTGTGGCGTGTCCATTGGTCGGAGCGGTTGTCAACCAGTCGGTCAGCAGCGTCGTCTTGCCGAACCCCGCCGGGGCGGACACGAGCGTCAACGCAGACTCACCTGCACGGCGCAGGCGCTCGTTCAGCCTTGTACGCGCCACCAAACCTCGACGCCGCGTCGGCACATGGAACTTGGTCTCGAGTAGTGGGCTGGCCACGACCGCCTCTCTTAGCAGCAGTTCCAACGTACGGCAGCCCGGTCGATGGCCCGCGGATCGATGATGCAGGGCAAATGGGTACGTCGGCCGCAACTGGGCCACCGATGCGTGGGGCCGAAGTGTTCTCGTGCCCGCGGCCGCACACCCGACGTTGACGATCGTCCCCACCAACCGAACCGCGCGGTTCAAGTTCCCCGCTCCCGCCACCATTTAAATAGTCGACGAGAGCCGATCCTCGAGGATCGGCTCTCGTCGTTTACGTCTCGTTTCAACGATCATCCGGGCGAGCACTCCTGGCGTGCCCGGCGTGACCAGCTCTGCTCTCAGCTGTATTTTGCGCAGGTGACGACGAGATCAATCGGCGCGGCGGTGAAGGTGCCGGCGCTGAGGTCCCTCGTGGCGACGAGGATGTAGCTCCCGTACACCTGCGCGGTCGTGGTGACCCGGCTGGTGTAGGCGGTCGTGGTCGCGCTGAGCCCGCACTTGGACGGGTCCGCCACGGTTGGAATCGTCACGTACGCGTACCCGGTTCCCGGGTAGGTCGTGACTCCGGCGTCGCTGGCCGCCCGCACCGTGCTGTTGGCGTTCAGGCTGACCCAGTGGGTGTCGGCGTTGCTTCCCTGTGCGCCGTCGAGGGCCAGCGGCGCCCAGTTCTGGGGATACTCGAGACAGGGGTAGGCGTAAGCACCGACGACGTTCACCCACGCGCCTTTTGGCGTCGTACACCCGAACTTGTTGACGGGGACTTCGATGCGTATCACGTCGCCCTTCTTGGTCGAGTTGTAAAGGCCGGCCGGCGGAACCCCAGGCCCAGGTCCGTCCTTCCACACGCCGCGAAAGCGCATGCCGCCGCCCCAGGCAAGCAACGTCTCGCTCGTTTGACACGTCTGGCCCTTGTCGGTGTCGATGATCCGCAGTGCCGTCGAGGCGCTGTAGCAACCCGTGACCGTGTTGTCCGCCGACGGGACGGCGGCGTGGGCGTACACGACGCTGCCGCCCAACACCGCAACCACGACCGCGGCGACGCCGGTCAGCCTCCGACCCTTGGATGAGAACTTGTTCTTGGCGAGGAGTTTCACGATCGGTCCTTTCGAGAGATGGTGACTGGACCTCCGTCCATCGCCGATTCTCTGCACCGAGGACCTCTTCAGCATCCGGCGATCCCTTATTTGGAGGGCGCCCGCGCCTTACTTCCCCGAAACTGACTTCTGGGACATGAATAAGGCTTCCGGGCGCGTTTTTGAGGGTCCGGTGCCGATGCGGTCACTCCTCGGGGCCTTCAGGGTGGGTCCCGTGCATACTTTGGAGGTGGCAAGGCGGTACACGTGTCCGACCTTCGTCGGTCGTGAGGAGGAACTGGTGCGGCTCGACGCCGCGGCGCAGATGGCCACGGTCGCGGGCCAGCTCGTCGTCGTGGCCGGCGACGCGGGGATAGGCAAGACCAGGCTCATCGAGGAAGCCGCATCGCGCTGGCGAGCTGGTGGCGGTGCCGCGGTCATCGGCGGCTGCGTCGACCTCAGCGGCCTCGGGGCAGGCTACGCCCCCCTGCTCGAGGTGCTGCGAGCAATGCGGACCGAGCTCGACGCCACCTTGGTGGATCAGCTGTTGCGCGACAGCGCACCGGAGCTGCTTCCCCTGCTGACCGGAGGGTACGGCGCCCACGCAGTGCGCCAGGACGCGGTGCTCGCCCACACGCTCGCACTGCTCGTGGCCGTGGGCGACCATTCTCCCGGCCTCGTCGTCGTGTTCGAGGACCTCCATTGGGCCGATCCGTCCACGCGCGACCTCATCGCATTCCTCACTCGGAACCTGCGCGCCGCGAAGGTCGCGCTGGTGCTCACCTATCGGATCGACGACCTCCACCGGCGGCATCCGTTGCGACCGTTGCTGGCGGAGCTGAGCCGAAGCCCAGCCGTCGAGCAGCTGACCTTGCGGGGTATGACACGCAGCGAGCTGACCGTTTTGCTAACCGGTGTCGCGGGGGCCGTGCCGTCGGACGCGCTGGTCGACGAGGTACTTGTTCGCTCCGACGGCAATCCGTTCTTTGCCGAGGAGCTGTTTGCTGCCGGGGCAGGCTCGGTGCCCGCCACGCTTCGCGACGTGATGCTGGCCCACCTGGCGGCGCTGCCCGACGAGGCGCAGGCGACGCTGCGAGACGCCGCGGTGCTCGGCGCGGCCATCGACGGTCGGGTGCTGGCGCTCATGACCGGTCGATCAACGGCAGACGTGGCCGACGCCTTGCGCGAGGGCGTCGCCCGAAATGTCCTCGTGGCCGAAGCCGACGGCTGCCGATTCCGTCACGCCCTCGTTCGCGAGGCGCTGTACATGGACGTCCTGGCGGGCGAGCGCCAGCTCCTGCACGAGGCCGCGGCCACGGTCATCGACGCCCACCCGGAGTTGGTGAGCGTCGCGGACCATGTGCGCTGGGCCTTGCTCGCACATCATTGGGGCGCGGCGGAAGACCAGCCCAACGCCTTCGCGGCGTCGGTTCGAGCGGCGCTCGCAGCAGAAAACGTCGGGGCGCTAGCCGATGCTGTCGCGCATTATCAGCGAGCGCTCGAACTGTGGTCGCGCGTTCCTGCCCCCGAGTCGGCGGCGGGGATGAGCCGTTCCGATCTGCTGGTGCGGGCGGCTGAGGCGACGGCGCACGCGGGATCACCCGCGGGCGCCGTGAGCTTGGTCGAGGCTGCGCTCAAGCTGCTCGAAGCGGACGCAGAACCGGAACGACGGGCGAGTCTGCTCGAACGCCTGGGAAACCACCGTTGGGTTGCGTGCGACACCGTGGGCAGCGGCCAGGCGCGCGAGGAGGCCGTGGCGATGCTCGCCGACCGACCGCCATCGGTCGCCAAGGCGCTCGCCTTGGCCGCGCTTGGCCGCCATCAAATGCTGGTCGATCGGTTTGTCGCGGCCCAGCCGACGCTGCGCCAGGCCATCGAGATCGCCACGATCGCCGGATCGTCCACGGCCCGGGCGAGCGCCCTCTCAGGGCTCGGGTTCACGCTGGCCAAACTCGGCCACCTCGAGGAAGGCGTCGACGCCGGGCGCGAGGCGTTGGCGACCGCCCTACGCGACGGCACCGCCGATGACGTTGGGCGTGCCTATGTGAACCTGACCGCGACCTTTCTCGCAGCCACTCGTTGTGAGGAGGCCGCGCAAGTTGCGATCGCCGGCATCGAGCACGCTCGTCGCGTCGGGATGCTCGGGTCCGACGGGGTGCTGCTGGCGTACAACGGGGCCGACGCCCTTTACTGGCTGGGGCAGTGGGACGAGGCGATGGCGCTGGTGACCGCCTATCCACTGCTCGCCGACCGGCCCTACGGGACATCGGGGGCGGTGGTCGTCGCCCGAATCGCGTTCTTGCGTGGGCACGATGAGCTGTCCGCCCATCACCGCGATCTCGCGCTGGCGGCCACCCATGCCGGTGCGGAGCGCGCGCCCGAGGCCTTGGCGTGCGCCGCCCAGATCGCGGCGCGGGAGGGCCGCTTCGACGATGCCCGACGCAACTTTGCCGATGCGCTGGCGATTGTCGACGCGTCGGACGACCTCTTCCTGGCCACTCAGATCTCGTCCGCGGCAATGGAAGTCGAAGCTGATCGCGTCGAGTCCATCCGGCTGCACGGGTCCCACAGCCCGGCCGAGGCAAGCGAGGCGCAGGTCGTCGCAGACGGTCTGCGCACCTGGGCACGGCGCGCCGTCGAGCGACTGGCTCGCCAGGGAGTCCCGCTGGGTCGCGACGCGAGCGTGCAACTCGCCGTGCTCGAGGCCGAATGCGCTCGAGTCTCCGGCGAGTTCGATCCCGATCGATGGGCGTCGATCGCCGCCCAGTGGGATGCACTGCACTTCGCGTACCCGGTCGCGACGGCGCGATATCGAGAGGCCGAGGCGGTGTTGCGAGGTCGTGGGGGTCGTGACCGAGCTGCGGCCGCGGCGCGCGCCGCGCTTGCGACCGCGGAACGTCTCGGGGCGGCACCGCTCGCGGCCCGGGTGCGCCTCCTCGCCGAGCGCGGCCGCGTCGACCTGACCGCACCTGCTGAAGACCGAGGCGCCCCGCGGGACGTGTTGTCGCAGCGCGGAGTGTCGACCCGCGAGCGCGAAGTTCTCGATCTCATCGCCGCTGGACGAACAAACCGGCAGATCGCCCACGAGCTGTACATCAGCGAAAAGACCGCAAGCGTCCACGTCACGCATCTCCTTCGCAAGCTCGGGGTTGGTACTCGCATCGAGGCCGCCGCCATTGCTCAGGAATTGCGAAACGAGTAGTCGCCTCGACCTCGAGCGAGCGCCCGATACCGACCGGTGCAAGGCAGCGGCGGACCGGGGGACGACGCGCCGCGTGATGAACACCACCGAGTTGACGGCGAGAAGCAAGGGGTCGGGGAGGTCGCTGGCACGGTCACGCGTGCCGGCAGATCGCGGTGACGGCCCCGACGCCGGCTTCAGCGGCTTCGGTGTGATCGTGGTTGCGCATCGTCAGGCAACCGCTGGCGGTCGCTTCGGTGTGGTCGGATGATCCGGTGGCGTCGCGCCACGGCGTCGATGGTGCTCCTCGTCTTGACGGTGGCGTGCACCACCTCGGCCGGCCAGGGCTGGCGTGATCTTGGGGGCCCATTCTCCCCGACCGGGGGCCCGGGAGCGGTGTCTCTCGCCGCCGTGGTGGCCGGCCGGCCGTGGTTGGCGGTCGGCAGCCAGGCGACCGGATCCGGTGAGAGGCCCCGTGCCTGGAGCTCGCTCGACGGTCGTGAATGGAGGTCGGACCCGGTGCTGCCGACCACCCTGGACGGTCCGTCCGACTGCCTGGTCGCCGTCGCCCAGTTGGGCGGACTGGCGGTCGCGGCCGGGCAGTACGCCAGCGCCAAGGAGGGGAATTTCCGGCCCACGGTATGGTGGCGCGACCCGACCGGCGCCTGGCACGACGTCGACGCGCCGCGGGAGCTGTTCGGCGGTGAGCGCGCCGGCGGTGTGGTTGGAGTCGCGGCCTCGCCCGCGGGATTCATCGTGGTGGGCGGGTGGACTGACGCCGACAACCAGCCCGACGTCGGTGTGTGGCGCTCCGTCGACGCGAGAGCGTGGTCCCGCGTCGACGGCGAGGCCGCGCTGTCACCGTCGCGTGGCGAGGTGGTTGTGGCGACCGGCGCAACCGGTGCGCCCGCTGCCTTCGTGGTTGTGGGCGACTCACTCAGCGCCACTGCGAACCACGGCGTGGCCTGGTCGTCGCGGGACGGGCTTCACTGGTCTCGCTCGGCGGTCGACGGCGCAGCCGTGCTTCACGGCGTGACCAGCACCCGGGCCGGCGTGGTCGCCGTCGGGCTTGATGAGTCCGGCGCGGCCGCCACCTGGCGCTCGGTGGACGGTCGGTACTGGTCCCCGGCGGGCCGGCTGCCATCGGGTCCGGGTACCGCTTCACTCACCGGCAGCGCTTCCGACGCCGAATGGGAGGTGCTGGTTGGAGGCATCGTCGCCGGCCACCCCCGGCTCTGGACCTACTCGCCTGATCATTGGCGGCCGTTGGCGCTGCCATCGGGTCTCACCGGAGCTTCGGGTACGACAAAGGTGGTCGTCGCCCGCGCGGGGACGACCACCATTGTTGGCGCCGATCGGGCATCCGGCGCGGTTGTGTGGGTCAAGTAGCAACGCGCGCCCATGTCCGCTCACCGCAATCAGATCGTCGGGTCACCGCGTCACAGCGGCGCGTTACGCTCGTCGCGAGATGGTTGGCCCCGATGCCGTCCTGATGACATTGGTGCACGCGATCGTCGCCGACGACACGGCTACGGCATCAAGACTGCTGGTCGCGTCACCGACGCTGGCGAGCGCCCGGGCCAAAGTCGGCGCCACCCGTCGGGCGGCTGAGGAGTACTACCTGGACGAGATCGAGCACTACCTGTACGCGGGCGACACCGCCCTGCACGTCGCGGCCGCCGGATACCGACCGGAGATCATCCGGTTGCTGGCCGCCATGGCCGCTGACGTTGGCGCCGAAAATCGCCGCGGCGCCCAGCCACTTCACTACGCCGTCGACGGTATGCCCGGGTCGCGGACCTGGAACCCGCCGGCACAAGCTGAGACCGTCAGGTGCCTCATCGAAGCGGGCGCCGACCCCGACGCCACCGACAAGAGCGGGGTGACCCCACTGCACCGCGCGGTGCGCACCCGCTCTGCTGCCGCCGTGAGGGCACTGCTTGACGGCGGCGCTGACCCCCGACATACCAACAGAAGCGGCACCACCCCCATGCAGCTCGCGATCTGGACGACCGGCCGCGGCGGCTCCGGCTCCCCGGAGTCAAAGGCGCAGCAA
>JAUTXN010000283.1 GCA_030838045.1 Acidimicrobiaceae bacterium | reverse complement strand
GTCGTGTTGTACGCGGGCGACACGAGGTAGTTGAGGAGCGCACCGTCGCCGATCTCGCCGGCCAGCCGCATCATCTGCATCCCCGTGGCGCCGATGACGATCGGGACGTCCTTGGGCCGACGCTCCTGGTGCACGTAGTCGAGCTCGACGCCGTCGAGGTGGACGAACTCGCCGTCGAAGGTGACGGTCTCGTTGGCCAGCAGGCGCCGCACCACGGTCACGATCTCGCGCATGGCCAGCAAGGGCCGCACCCGGTTGACGCCGACCTTGGTGGCGAGGGGCTCCCACCACGCCCCGATCCCGAGGATGATGCGGCCCGGCGCCAGGTCGTCGAGGGTGGAGAACGTGGCGGCCAGCCGGGCCGGGTTGCGGGTCCAGCAATCGACCACGCCCGAGCCGACCTTGATGCGTTCGCTGGTGGCGGCGAAGGCAGCCATGGCCACGCTGCACTCCCGTACCAACCGGCTGTCGGCCTGCCACACCGCGCCGAACCCCTGCTGCTCGGCGTAACGCACGTACTCCATGGCGTCGCGCAGCGGGTGAGCGTCCTGCAGGTACAGGGCGACGGGGCTCATGAGATCTCCTTCACGTCACAGCCGGGCACGTCCCGCCACCGGCACGCGTCACAGGCGGGCGAACAGTCGGGCCGCCTGTTCCGCCGCCTTGGCCCGCACCTCGTCGGCATCCACCCGGGTCGCCACGCCATCGTGCAGCACCTTCTCCCCGGCGACGGTCACGTCGAGCGCCCGGACGCCGGGCGTGAAGGCGGCCCACCACGGGTCACTCACCTGGGGCCGGTCCCACACGACCACGTCATCCGCCGCTTCGGGCATGAGCTGGTACCCGCCCGTCAGCCACCCCCAGGCCACGTCGGGCGACGCCGTCACGTCGTCTTCGCGCAACCGGGCGTAGGCCAGCCGGAACTCCTCGAGCATGTCGGCACCGATCCCGTCGGTGCCGAGCACGACGGGATTGGACCGGCTGGCCGGTCGCGCGTAGCCCACGGCGTTGTTCATGTTGGACCTGGGGTTGTGGGCGATGGTGCCGGGCAGGTCGCGGTCGAGATGGACACAGTGCACCAGCAGCCAGTCGTCTCGCGCCAAGCCGGCCAGTCGCTTGCCGGCCGAAGCGTCCACCCGCCCTTCGGCCACATGGATGTGCACACCGACTCCGACATCGGCAGCCAACTCCGCGGCCGCCGCCAGCGTGGCGTCGGAACAGGTGAAAGCGGCGTGGACGCCGACCATTCCCCGGCCCCCACCTCGGAGAAACCGCTCGTTCTCCTCCAGCCCTCGGCGGGCTCCGTCGCCCCCGTGGCGGTCCGTGATGCCATACGCCAGGCAGGTCCGGACACCGACCGCGGCGCACGCCTCGGCGATGACCGAAAGGCTGCCCTCGATGGCGGCAGGCGACTCGTGGTGGTCGATGATGGCGGTCGTGCCGCACTCCAGCGCCTCGAGGGCGCCGAGCATGGCCGACCAGCGGATCATCTCGAGGTCGAGCGCCGCGTCCAGCCGCCACCAGATCTGCTCCAGGATGGTCACGAAATCGGTCGGCTGAGTCGGCGGCGCAGGCATGCCTCGGGCGAGTGCCGAGTACAGGTGATGGTGGCCGCACACGAGGCCACCGGTCGTCGACAAGTCCACCGAGGAGCTCAGCCGCCGCCCGCCGCGCCAGCACCGCCCGCCGCGCCAGGCGCCCCGCCGCGGCGGGGCCGCATCGGCAGGGTGTCGCGCCACGCGCCATCGAGGTCGTGGAGGGCCGACGCGACCGCTCCGGCGGTGGGAACCAACCCGATTTCGCCGACCCCTTTGATCCCGTAGGGACTCCCCGGCTGGGGCGCCTCGACCAGGACCACCTCGATCGGGGGCACGTCCTTCGGCCGCAGGATGTCGAGGCTGCGAAGCGTCATGTTCTGCGGGCGCCCCAACTCGTCGGCCGGGAAGTCCTCGGTGAGGGCGTACCCGAGGCCCATATGGACGCTGCCTTCGATCTGGCCTTCGCACAGCTGCGGATTCACGGCCCGACCCACGTCGTGGACGGCGACCACCCGGTCGACGGCACCGGTCTCCCGGTCCATCACCACCATCTGGGCGGCATAGCCGAACGCCGAGTGGATGATCGGGTGCTCCAGGCCCTCGGAGAGCGAGTTGGTCCAGTCCACGCGGTACTCGCCCACGTAGTCGACCCCGACCTGGCACCCGCCCTCTCGCGCCACCCGGCACGCGTCCTTGACGGCACCCGCGCCCATCAACGTGCCCCGGCTTCCCGTGGTCTGGCCGAAACCGAGCTCCCGGGTGGTGTCGACCAGCACCCGGATCCGTGACGCGTCCACGCCCAGGTCGCCCAGCTCCTCGACCGCCACCTGCAGGGCGACGGTGTGCACCCCCTGGCCCATCTCCGTCCAGCCGTGGCGCACCTCGATCGTCCCGTCGGGCTGGAAACGTACGACCGCCTTGGTGACCTCCTTGAAACCGTTGCCCAGACCGGAGTTCTTGAGGCCCAGCCCGAGGCCGACCGCCTTGGTCGGATCCGCCGACGCCGACTCGTAGGCCGGGCGAATCTCATCCAGGCACCGCTCGGCACCGAGGCACCCGTCGTCCATGATCTGGCCCGGACCCCAGACCTGGCCCGGCTTGATGACGTTGCGTTTGCGGATCTCCCAGCCGGAGATGCCCACCAGAGAAGCCAGCCGGTCGAGCACCCCCTCCATGGCGAACTGGGCCTGGTTGGCGCCGAAGCCCCGGAAGGCGCCGCAGATCGGGTTGTTGGTCCGGGCGGCCACCGACTCCACGTCGATGGCGGGCAACTGGTACGGGCCGCTGGCATGGCCTGCCGCCCGTTCCATCACCTTCATGCCCACGCTGGCGTAGGCACCCGAGTCGCCCAACAACCGGCACCTGAGGCCGGTGAGTCGCCCCGCCGAATCGCACCCGGCCCAGTACTCGGCCCGGACCGGATGGCGCTTGGCGTGGATGAGGAGGCTTTCCTCACGCGACAGCGTGCACTTGACGGGCTGGCCGAGCAGCCAGGCCGCCAAGGTGGTCTGGGCCTGATTGGCCATGTCCTCCTTGCCGCCGAAGGCGCCGCCGTTGGAAACCAGCTCGACGGTCACCGAGTCCCGCCCCACGCCCAGCACCGAGGCGATCTGGTCCCGGTCGTCCCACACCCCCTGGCCGCCGGAGTACACGTGCACCCGCCGCCCACCAGCCCCGCCAGCCGCCCCAGCCCCGCCAGCCGCACCAGCCACCCCCGCCGCACCAACCCCGCCAGCCCCGCCACCCGCACCAGCCGCACCGGGAGCGCCCACAGGGACGGCCACGGTCGACTCCGGCTCCAGGAACGCCTGCTCCACCCGCTGGGTCTGGAACACCTGGTGCACCACGTGGGCCGAGCCCGCCAACGACCTCTCAACGTCGCCCCGCCGGTACACCGACCGGGACAACACGTTGGAGTCGGTCCCCCACACGGCGACGGGGCTGCCCGCCGCCACCGCCGAGGCCGGGTCCGTCACCGCCGGCAACACCTCGTACTCGACCGACACCAATGTCGCGGCATCACGAGCGTGCTCCCGGGTATCGGCGACGACGATCGCCAGTACATCCCCCAGATACGACGTCTGCCCGCCCACGGGTATGAACACCGGCCAGTCCTTGTAGATGATCCCCACCCGCAGCGCACCCGGGACATCCGCCGCGGTGTACACCGCCACCACGCCGGGCGCCCCCGCCGCCGCCGCCGTGGAGATGCCCCGCACCACGGCCCGGGCGTGGGCCGCCAGGTGCAGTGCGCCATGCAGAAGACCCGGCACCCGGATGTCGTCCACGTAGTCCCGGTCGCCGAGCGTCAGCGCCTCGGCCTGGTACCGCCCCCCGCTGCTTCCCACCCCCCCCGCCGGGGCCACGACCGGAGGCGTCTCACCGCGCGCCACCATCTCGATGGCGTCGAGGATCTTGACGTAGCCGGTGCAGCGGCACAGATGCGCTCCGAGGTGGCGCGACATCTCCTCGCGGGTCAGCGCCGCTCCCTTCTTGTCGATCTGGGCCTTGGCCCGCACCACGATCCCCGGGATGCAGAACCCGCACTGCAGCCCCCCACAGGCGGCAAAGGCGGCGGCAAACGTCGCGCGCTCGTCCGATGGCAACCCCTCGACGGTGACCACGCTCCGCCCCGATGCCTTGGCCACGGGGTACTGGCAGCTCACCTGGGCCTTGCCGTCGATCAGCACGGTGCAGCACCCGCACTGGCCGGTCGGCGAACACCCGTCCTTGGCCGCCGTCAGGTCCAGCTCCTCACGCAGCGCCGCCAGCAGGTGGGGATGGTCGCCCCGCACCGAAACCGGCGACCCGTTGACCGTGAAGGTCACCACGTTGGTGTCGATCGCGGTCATGAGGTCTCCTCCGGCGGATCAGGGGCGATGGCGCCACGACGGCTGGTGATCAGTCCGTAGTGCTCGATCATCCGGTACCGCTCGAAGTCGAACAGGGTCTCCTTGTAGTGGGCGCACCGGTCGAGGTCGCACGACGCCACCACAAGCTCGTCGCCCGCCGTGGCGGCTGCCGCCACGATCTGGCCCGACGGGGCGATGATGCAGCTCTCGGCCAGCATCTCCACCCCTTCCTCGGTCCCGCCCTTGGCCACGCCGACCACCCACGTCCCGTTCTGATACGCCCCCGACTGCATCACGAGGGCATTGTGGAACCCCTGCAACGGATCCTGGCTCGGGTCGGGCGGGTAATGCCGCGGCGTGTTGTAGCCGCACAGGATCAGCTCCGCCCCCTGGAGCCCCATCACCCGGTACGTCTCGGGCCAGCGCCGGTCGTTGCAGATCATCATCCCGACCACACCACCGAAGCTGCGCCACACCCCGAAACCATCGGGCCCGGGCTCGAAGTACCGGCGCTCCAGATGCTGGAACGGCCGCCACGGCTCGATCTCCTCATGTCCCGGGAGGTGCACCTTGCGAAAAATCCCGACGACCGACCCGTCCCGCTCCACCAGGATCTGGCTGTTGTACCGGTGTCCGTCGGGCGTCAGCTCGGCATAGCCGAGACAGAACCCGACGCCGCGCTCGGCCGCCACATCGAACAGGGCCTTGGTGGCCGGCCCGGGCATCTCCGTCTCGAACCAGGCGTCGAGCTCCCGGGGGTCCTCGATCGCCCACCGCGGGAAGAAGCTGGTCAGCGCCAACTCCGGGAACACGACGAGCTGGCACCCCTGCGACGCCCCCTCCTCGACCAGAACGATGAGCCGCTCGACGACCGAGTCACGGGAGTCCTCACGCCGCACCGGTCCGAGCTGGCCCGCCCCGACGACCACCGTCCGGGTCACGTCGCCAACTCCAGAACCACCTGCAGCAACACGTTCGCCCCTGCCTCTAGGTCGCCCGGCGCGGTGTACTCCGCCGGGTTGTGGCTGATGCCACCCACGCTAGGCACAAAAATCATGCCCGCCGGACAAACCCGGGCCAGCATCTGGGCGTCATGGCCGGCCCCCGACGGCAGCCGCATGGTGGAATGCCCGAGCCGCCGGGCCGTCCGCTCCACCAGGTCCACCACGCCCGAGTCGAAGACCACCGGCTCGAACCGCGACAGGGAGCGCGCCCGGATCCGGACCCCTTCTGCCTCGGCCACCTTGGGGAAAAACGCCGCCAAGCGCTGCTCGGCCTCCTGCAGGGCGGACTCGTCGGTGTTGCGCAGGTCGACCGTCATGGTCGCGAGCGACGCAATGACATTCACGAGATCGGGGCGCACGCGCAAAGAACCGACCGTGGCCACCTGCGGTGGGCCCATTTCCTCGGCCAGGCGGCGGACGAACGTGGCAATCGCAGCGGCGGCGTAACCGGCGTCGTGGCGCAGCGACATCGGTGTCGTTCCCGCGTGGTTGGACTGGCCCTCGATGGTCAACTCGGTCCACGAGATGCCCTGCACGCTCTCGACGACGCCGATGTCGATGCCCCCGGCTTCGAGGACCGGTCCCTGCTCGATGTGGAGCTCGACGTAGGCGTGGGGCGGCCGGCCGGGGCAGGGATGGGGGCCCAGGTACCCGATGCGGGCCAGCTCGTCGCCCAGTCGGGCCCCGTCGATACCCACGATGTCGTGCGCCTCCTCGACCGCCAGGCCGCCCGCGTAGGTCAGCGAGCCCAACATGTCCGGGGCGAAGCGCGACCCCTCCTCGTCGGTGAAGAACGCCACCGCCAACGGACGCGCCGGCGTGACGCCGGATTCGATCACCGACTCGATCACTTCGAGGCCGCCCAGCACCCCGAGGTTGCCGTCGTAGCGGCCCCCGGTGCGAACGGTGTCGATGTGCGAGCCGATGAGCACCGGCGCCTCGTCGGGATCGCCCCATTGGGCCACCACATTGCCGACCGCGTCGATGCGCACGTCGAGGCCCAGGTCCTGCATCCAGGTCACGACCAGGTCCCGACCGGCCCGATCGTCGTCGGTGAGCGCCAGCCGGCAACATCCCCCACCCTCGATGGCACCCAACTCGCCCAGCGCGTCCAAGCGCGAAAGTAGGCGGGATCCGTCGACTCGAATCGCCGTGGGCTCGTACGGTGCTATTTACAAGTTGTAAACTCTAAGAGGACGACTTGTCAAGCTGGGAGGACAAGTGGACGTGCGGCTGGAATTCACCGTCGAACCCTTCCTGGAGGGCTCGCCCGGCCCCCACGTCCGAGCGGCGGTCGATGAAGCGCGGCGCCAGGGTCTGGCACCGGAGATGGGCCCGTTCGGTACCACCATCGACGGCGAGGCGGCCCGACTCCTCCCCGGCCTGGGAGCCATCGTCGGCGCAGCCGTAGACGCCGGGGCCAGCCGCGTGGCATTCGCGGTGTCGCGCCGCCAGGCCGTCCCGACCCACCCGTTCCTCACGGCCCTGGCGCCGCTGGCCGACGCGCTCGGGGCCCAAGTGGTCCCGAGCGACGACATGGCGCCGGGCGACGTCCCGCTGGCCTTCGACGGCGAGGTCCTGGCGGGCATCCGCCTGCCGCGTGCGCGCGGGTTGCTCGACCGGCTGATCGCCGAGGTGGAACGGGAGCTCGGAGGGAAGCTGTCCGATCTCGTCCGAGACGACAAGCAACAGGCGGTGAAGCTCCTCAACGATCGGGGCGCGTTCAGCCTTCGGCGGTCGGTGGAGGACGTCGCCGACGCCTTGGGCGTGAGCCGCATCACCGTGTACAACTATCTCAACGCCGTCACTCGCCGGGGCAGCTGACAGTGCCCCGGGTGATGGTGGTCGGCAGCATCAACATGGACGTGGTGGCGCGCGCACCGCGCCACCCCGCGGTGGGCGAGACCCTGCTCGGGACGGCCTTGAGCTTCGTGCCCGGCGGCAAGGGCGCCAACCAGGCCGTGGCCGCGGCGCGCCTGGCTGCTCCCACCGAGTTGGTGGGCCGAGTCGGAGCCGACGCCTTCGGCGACTCACTCCTCGGTTTTCTGACCGACGAACGAGTCGGGACGGGAGGGGTGCAGCGCCTGCCGGACGTGGCGACCGGCGTGGCGATCATCGTGGTGGACGAGGGGGGCGACAACACGATCGTCGTCGTCCCGGGTGCCAATCACGTCATGACGCCGGCCGACGTTGATTCCCTGCCCATCGAAGCCGACGACATCGTGGTGGTCCAGTACGAACTGCCCCTGGAGGTGGTGTACGCCGCCTTGTCCCGGGCCCGGCGCAACGGGGCCCGCACCATCTTGAATCCGGCTCCCGCCCAGACCTCGCCTCCCGAGCTGCTGCGCCTCGCGGATTTCGTCGTGGTCAACGAGGGCGAACTGGCCTTCTTCACCGGCGGCGGGGACATCAGGGCGCTGCGGCAGCGGCCCGACCAGGTGGTTGTCGCCACGATCGGCCCCGGGGGCGCCATCGCCCTCATCGGCTCGGACGTCGTCGAGGTACCCGGACGGGACGTGCCGGTGGTGGACACGACGGGAGCGGGCGACTGCTTCGTCGGAGCCCTGGCCGCCGCCCTGTCCTCCTGGGCCGAGGTCGACGAAGCGGTTCACTTCGCCAATATGGCGGCGTCGCTCGCCGTGCAGCGCCCCGGCGCGGGCACGGGCATGCCCACCCTGGCCGACGTCGAGGCCCTCGGATGACGCACGGTTTCCGGTTCCCCCTCCCTCGGACGAATCCTTTGTTAGCAGTAACCCCCCGCCCACGGTGATGTTTTGCTAGGAAAGGAACAGCGCGAGTGCGTTGCGGTCCGGCCGTGGCCACGGTCGGGGTGCGGCCCCGGCGACTGGTGTCCCCCGCGGGGCTAGCTTCGGAATCCCGCGAGGCTTTTCCCCAGATCTCCAGAGAAAGGCGGGCCCATGCCCCGGCCCGTGATCATCGACACTGACGGCGGCGTGGACGACGCGGCTGCGATCTGGTGGGCCCTGCTCGAGCCTGAGCTCGACGTGATCGCGGTGACGGTGGTGTGGGGCAACATCGCCCTCGACGCCGCCATGACCAGCGTGGGGCGGGTGCTGGCGGCGGCCGGGCGGACCGACATCCCCGTGGCCCGGGGCGCCGCCGGGCCGATCGGCGTGGCGCCGGAACTGCGGCCCGCCACCTTCATCCACGGCGAAGACGGGCTGGGCAACACGACCGAGGGGCGGCCCGCTCCGGCGATGACCGTCGCCGCCGTACCGGCACCCGCTCTCATCAGGCGGCTGTGCCGGGAGCGACCCGGCGAGGTGTCGTTGCTCACCATCGGACCGCTGTCCAACCTGGGGCGGGTGCTGACCGACGACCCGGGCTTCGCCGCGACCGTCCGGGAGCTGGTGGTCATGGGTGGCTCGGCCCGCGCCGGGGGCAACGCCCTGCCCGCGGCCGAGGCCAACGTCGCCCACGACCCGCCCGCCGCGGCGCTGGTGGCGGGGGCCGCCTGGGCCCAGCCGCCACTGCTCGTCGGCCTCGACGTGACGCGGGAGGCGACGCTGACCGACGCCCACTTCGTCCTGCTGGGTGAGCACCGCAGCGCCGCGGCGGAGTTCCTCGATGCGCCGCTGCGGTTCTACCGCCAGTTCGGGTCGGTGTTGACCGCCCCCGACTGCCCGTGCCACGACCTGGTGGCGGCCATGGCGTTGGCCCACCCGGCGCTGATCCCCGACGCGCCGGTGCTGCCGATGGCCGTCGACGCTGCCGGCGGCCCGGCCTGGGGGGCGACGGTGGTCGACTTCCGAGCACCGGCGGTGGCCCGGTTGCGGGGGGCGGAGCAGGACCGGGCGCCGGGTTTCGGACCGTGGCGGATCGGGCTGGGGGCGGACGTGGAGCGGTTCCGCCGCCAGGCCGCCGCACTCTTCGGCGGCTGACGGCCTGAGCACGCACCGGATGCGGCTCGAGTCGCCCTCGCTGGACCTGCGCGACGACCCCCGGCGTTGGTGGGCGCTGGCGGTGCTGTGCCTCGCCCTCTGCGCCATCGTCATCGACAACACCATCTTGAATGTCGCCCTGCCGACCCTGCGGCGAGGCCTGCACGCCTCCGAGACGGACCTGCAGTGGGTGACCACGGCGTACGCCCTGACCCTGTCGGGGTTGTTGCTGCCGCTCGGCGTGCTCGGCGACCGCTTCGGCCGGCGGGGCCTGCTGCTGGCCGGCCTGTTGCTGTTCGGGTCGGCGTCGGCGGTGGCCGCCTTCACTTCGAGCCCACTGCAGCTGGCGCTGGCTCGTGGGGCCATGGGGGTAGGGGGCGCCGCCAGCATGCCCGCCACCTTGTCGATCCTGGGCAACATCTTCCACGAACACGAACGGGCCCGCGCCATCGCCATCTGGGCCAGTGTCGCCGGGGTGGCGGCGGCCCTCGGGCCGATCGTGGGCGGGGTGTTGTTGAGCCGGTTCTGGTGGGGTTCGGTGTTCCTGGTCAACGTCCCGGTGGTCCTGTTGACCGTGGTCGCGGTGGTCGTGTTGTTGCCCAGCTCCCGGGCACCGATCGCCCGGGCCATCGACGGGCTCGGGTCACTGCTGTGGGCCGGGTCGCTGGCGTTGCTGCTCTTCGCCATCATCGAGGGGCCGGTGCGGGGATGGCGGTCGCCCTCCGTCGTGGCGGCGTTTCTGCTGTCGGGCGCCTTGATGGCGCTGTTCGCCCGGGAGGAACGGCGGGCCCGGGCGCCCATGCTGGCGCCTTCGGTGGCGCGGGATCCTCGGATGCAGGCGGGGACGATCACGGTGATCGGGATGTTCTTCGCCGCCTTCGGCACCCAGTTCACGTTGACACAGTGGATCCAGGGGCCGCGGGGCCACAGCGCCTTGTTCACCGGCTTGTGTTTCATGCCCATGGCGCTCACGACGGTGGTCACCACGATGTGCAACCCGCCGGTGGCCCGGCGCCTGGGACCGCGGGTGGTGGTCGCAGGGGGCCTGGCGACCATGTCGCTCGCATTGGTGCTCGTGGGCTGGGCGGTGTCGTCGGGTCGCCTGGCGCTGGTCGCGGTGGCGTTGGTGGCGCTCGGCGCCGGTCAGGGGATCGCGATCCCCTCAGCGGTGGAGCTGATCATGATCTCGGTGCCACCGGAGCAGGCCGGCTCCGCGGCCGGGGTCAACGAGACCGTCGTGGAAGCGGGCGGGGCGGTCGGCATCGCGGTGCTCGGCAGCCTCCTGGCCGCGGGCGCCGGGTTCAGCGCGCCCGTCCTCGTCGCGGCGGCGGCGGTCCTGCTGACATCGGCCGTGGTGTTCCGGATCCTCGCCCGGCAGTCCGTCGCCGAGCGAAATTCTTAAGCCAACCAGGCGTCGATGCCCGCGAGTGCCTGCTGCTTGAGCGCCGCCGGGGCCCCGCTGGCCTCGATCGAGCACCGGGCGATGAAGGCCAGGCGTTCGTCGTCGAAACCCATCTCGGTTCGACACAGCTCGTACTCCTCGAGCAGGTTCGGCCCGAAGAGCAGCGGATCATCCGCGTTGACACTGCAGCGCACCCCGGCGTCGAGCAGGGCCGGCAGCGGGTGGAGGTCGAGCGACGGAACCACCCCCAGCAACAGGTTCGACGTCGGGCACACATCGAGGCACACCCCAGACTCGGCCAGGCGCTCGACCAGCGCCGGGTCCTCGACGGCCCGGACCCCGTGCTGGATGCGATCGGCGCCCAACGCGTCAAGGGCGCCGATCACACTTTCCGGCCCGGCCAGCTCTCCGGCGTGGGGCGTCGAGAGGAGCCCGGCGTCGCGAGCCATCCGGTACGCCGGGGCGAAGGGCTCGGGCGGGTGGCCCGCCTCGTCATTGGCCAGGCCGAAGGAGACGACCCCCTGGTCTCGGTAGACCACCGCCAGCTTGGCCTGCTCGATCGCATCGGCCGGATCGAGCGTGCGAAGGGCGCTCACCATGAAGCCCGCACCGATCCCGAGCCGCGACGCGGCCTGCGCCAACTCGTCGAGCACGATCTCCGCGGTGGCTTCGTCGCTCCCCTGGAAGTGGCGGTGATGCGGAAGGTAGCTCGACGGCTCGACCCAGACCGCTCCGCCGGCGGCGGAGTCCTCGAGCACCTCGGCCACGAGGCGGCGGAGGTCGGCCTCGGTACGGAGGGTGTCGCAGGCGGCAAGGTAGGTCGCGGCGAACGCGCTGAAACTGCCGTATCCGGCGATCGTCGGCACCGCCAGCTCGTACCGCCGGCACAGGTCGTGCAGGGTCGAGGGACGCATCGCCCCCTCGAGGTGGATGTGGAGATGCGCCTTGGGCAGGTCCCGCAGGTCCCGCGGCTCTCGCCCGCGGGGCTCGCTCAACGCTTCCGACCGGTGGCGTCGGGGGCGTAGCGGGCCAGAACCGCCGCTTCGACCGCGCTCACGACGGAGTAGGCGATCATGGCGACCGCGGTCACGACGACCACCGCGGCCCACAACTCGCCGTAATCCGAGGTGTTCTGCACCGTCAGCATCTCGGCGCCCGAACCCTTCCCCGTGGCCAGCCACTCGGCCAGCAGCGCCCCGATCATGGCCGCGGGAACGTTGATACGCAGCGACGCGAAGATCGACGGCAGGGCCGACGGGACCAGCACCTTGCGCAGGGTCGTGAGGCGGCTGGCACCGTAGGACGTCATGAGGTCGAGGGCGGAGCGGGGGGTGGCCCGCAACCCGTACATGATGTTGATCAGGGCCGGGAAGAAGCACACGATCCCGCCGATGACGGCCACGGCGAGCAGGTCCCGGCCGAAGATCAGGGTCAGCAGGGGCGCCATGGCGATCAGGGGGACGGAGCGCAGCACCAACGCGACGGGCATGAACGCCGCCTCGACCATGCGCTGAAGCACGAAGACGCAGGACACACCGAGGGCCAGCACGATTCCGGCGACGTAGCCGAGCGAAGCGTCGCGCAGTGTGGTCTTCAGGTGGAGGAAGAGGACGTGGCGGTTCTCGGCCGCGCTGCGCAGGGCGTGCACCTTGTCGAGGCGCTGGGTGAACAGGTATCGCCACACGTCCTGGGGGCTCTTGGCCACGAACGGCTGCACGTGGTAGAGCTTCAGCAGGCCGATCCACAGGACCAGCATCACCAGCACCGAGACGAGGACCGACCCCAGGTTGCCGGCCAGCCGGCTGACGGCCAGCGACCGGTTGTTCTGGGCCTTGACCTTGGTGACCTTCGGCGCCGGCCCGGTGGCGGTCCCAGCGCCGGGCCCGGTGGCGGCCCCGGCCCCGGTGGCGGACCCGGCCCCGGTCCCAGTGGCGGACCCGGCCCCGGTCCCGGGCGTCTTGGGCGCTTCGGTCGCCGTCATGGACGGCTCCTTCGGGGCGCCCACGGCGCCACGACCCGCCCGAGGAGGCCGGTCAACACGTAAAAGATGCCCCCGGCGGTCGTGCACAGAAGGGCGATCCCCCAGATCCGGGCCGATTCGACTGCACCCTGGGCCTGGATCATCATGATCCCGAGACCGTTGGGCTGGGCGCCCAGGTACTCACCGACCATGGCCCCGAGGATGGCGGACGGGGCCGCCACCTGGAGGGCGGCGAAGGTGCTCGGAATGGCGGCGCGCAGGCGGACCTTGAACAGCTGCGACCACGAGCCGCCCCCGACCGCCCGGATGACGTCGAGGGCGCCCCGGTCGGCGGAACGCAGGCCGACCACCACGCCCACGAGAGTCGGGAAAAACACCAGGAGGCCGGCCAGCGCCGACTTCGGGGCGTCACCGTTGAGCACGAACGTGAGGATCGGACCGATGGCGATGATCGGCAGGCAGTAACTGGCGATCGCCACCCGCAGCAGGGCCTTTTCGACGAATGGGACCTGCACGAAGGCGACGGCCAGGACGATGGCGATCACGTTGGCCACGAGGTAACCGGTGAACGCCTCCTTCGCCGTCTGCTTGATGTTGGCCCCGTAGAACCCGGCCCGGAAGTCGGACCAGAACTTCGTCACGACCGAGGTGGGAGTCGGCACCCCCGACCCGGCCTTGTCGAACACCGTGAGGGCCAACACCTCCCACAGCACGAGCAGGAGGAGGAATCCGATCGCCCCGCCCACCCACACGGGAACTCCTTCGCGACGACTCGGGCCGCCTCCGCCGCCCGCTGTGACCGGCGCCTGGCTGCCGAGCGCCTCGGTCACTACCTCGAGGGCGGCGGACCGGGTGGACGTCAAACGTCGTCTCCGCTCGGGGCGATGCCGCCCCGGCTGAACAGCAGCTCCGAGAGTTGGTCCTCCAGTGCGTGGAAGTGCGGGGTGCGGATCATGTCCGGGGTCCTCGGCCGGGGCAGGTCGATCGGGACCAGAGCCGCCACCCGGCCCGGACGGGGACTCATGACCGCCACGGTGTCGGCCAGGAAAACCGCCTCGGCGATGGAGTGGGTGACCAGCAGTGTCGTGGTTACCCGCTCCGACCAGATGCGAAGGAGCTCCAGGTTGAGGCGTTGCCGGGTCATCTCGTCGAGGGCACCGAACGGTTCGTCCAGCAGCAGGATGTGGGGCTCGGTGACCAACGCCCGGGCGATGGCGACGCGCTGGCGCATGCCGCCCGAGAGCTGGTTGGGCCGGGCCTTCTCGAAGCCCTCCAGACCGACGAGGCGGATCAGGTCGGTGATCGCGGTATCGCCGATCGGCAACCCGCTCACCTCGACGGGCAGGCGAATGTTGGCCCGCACCGACCGCCACGGCAGGAGGGCGGCGTCCTGGAAGGCGATGCCCAGGTGATGGTTGCGCCGGGCGACCGACGGCGGCTCACCGTGAATGGCGGCGGTGCCCGACGTCGGTTGCTCGAGGTCGGCCAACACCCGCAAGACGGTGGACTTGCCGCAGCCCGACGGGCCGAGCAGGGCCAGGAAACCGCCCTGGGGCGTGACCAGGTTGACGTCGTCGATGGCGGTGACACTGCTGCGGCCGAGGCGGAAGACCTTCGACAGGTGCTCGATGCGGATGCCATCCCCGCCTGACCCGCCCGACCCGTTCGCCGCGCTGGCCGCGACCGCCGGCACGCCCGGCACACCTGACGCCGCCGGCACACCCGGCGCCGCTGGCACACCTGACGCCGCCGGCACGCCCGAGCCGGCGGCCGGGGCCCCGTGGTCGCTGCCGCCTGCGGTCTCGGTCACCCGTGGACCGGGCCGATCAGATCGTTCCCTGGGCCGGAACCGGCTTGAGGTCGGAATGGGCGGCGTAGATCTCGTCCAGCAACGACATGTCGAACAGCTGGCTGGTCGTCACGGTCGTGCCGCCGAGCGCCAGGGTGGCCACGTTCTGCGTCTGCGACGCCGGGGTGATGTAGAACAACCCGCTGCTCAGGGCGTCGCCCTCGGCGATCAGCTTGTTCTGTTCGACCGACTGCTTCTGGGCCGCTTCGATGGTTCCCGAGGTCGGGAAATCCTTGATGGTGGCTTGCGCAGGGTTGTCGGGATGGGAGATGCACTCCCGCCAGGTGACGATCTCGGCGGTCATGCACGCCTTGACCTTGGCCCGGTCGTTCTTCAACGAGTCGGCGGTCGCGATGTAGACGTTGCCAATCTCCGGATAGTTGTAATCGGCCAGGAGGAACGTCTTCGTCGCCACGCCCTTCAGACCAAGTTGGATCGGCTCGTTGGTGATGAACGAGAACCAGCCGTCCACCTGGCCCTGCGCCAGCGGCGTCGGGTCGAAGCTGACGACCACCTTGGTGACCTGCGACGCCTGAAGGTTGTTGGCCTTCAGGAATGCCGCCCACACGGCGTCGTTGACCGACTGCACGCCGATTTTCTTGCCGATCATGTCCTGCGGCGTGTTCAGCGGCTTGGAGGCCTGGGACATGATGCAGAACGGGTTCTTCTGATACTGGGTGCCGATCACCTTGAGCGGTGAACCCTTCTGGATGGCAGCCGCGGTGGAGTCGAGCGAGGTGACCGCGACCAGCGCCTTGCCCGTCAGCACCACCGTCTCCTGCGGGGTGGCGGTGGGACCGGCCGGGATGAGGTTGACGCTCGTGAAACCCTGCTGGGTGTAATAGCCCTTGTCCTTCGCCAGGAACTCGCCGCCCGACTCGACATCGGGAACCCACGGCAGGTTGAAGTTCAACGTCCCGAAGTTCACCGTGGTCGGCGTCCCGGCGCTGGTGGGGGTGGTTGAGGTCGTCTTCGACTTGCTGCACGCCTCCAGCAAGCCCGGCCCGGCGACGCCGAACAACGCCGCCCCGCCGAGCAGCTTGGCGCCGCCCCGCAGAAACGCCCTCCGGTCAACCGCCCCTGCACCATCCATGTCGTGTCGCCCCTTCGTCATTTTGACCCTTTCCTGAGCCCTATCGCGGCCGGCTGCCTGGTCTGGTGGCCGATGCTTGCCGACGGCGTCGTACGAGTGGTCAGGGGACTCGGAGCTGTGCTCCAGCCCCCCGGACCGCACCCCCCTGGTTGGTTGCCGAATCGATGTGTGACGGCCCGAGATCGTATCGGGTGGTGCTGAGCACGGCGTCACCGGCCGATTGCGAGTCCTTGTCGAGTTCCTTTCGCGTTTCCCCCGGGTGGCCGCTCGCCTAGCGTCGCGCGATGCCCGCACCCGATACGGCCGATCTACTGGTCACCGGCGCCGAGCTGGTCGCCACCGTCGACGACGAGCGGCGGGAGATCCCCGGCGGGTGGGTCGCGATGAAGGCCGGCCTGATCGCGGCGCTGGGCGGGCCGGCCGACCCCGCCCCGACCGCCGCCCGCACCATCCGGGCCGACAACTGCCTGGTCACACCGGGTCTCGTCAACACGCACCACCACATCTTCCAGAACCTGACCCGTTCCTACCGGCCCGCGATCAACGGCTCCCTGTTCGACTGGCTGAGCACCCTGTACCCCCTGTGGGCGGGGCTCGAGGAGGAGGCGATCTACCTGTCGGCCTGGGTCGGGTTGGCGGAGCTGGCGCTCGGCGGGTGCACGACCACGACCGACCACCTCTATGTCCACCCCAAGGGCGGGGGCCAGCTCATCGACGCCGAGATCGCGGCGGCGCGCGAGCTGGGGTTCCGTTTCCACCCCACCCGGGGGTCGATGAGCCTCTCGCAGAAAGACGGCGGGCTGCCCCCTGACTCGGTGGTGCAGGACGACGACGAGATCCTGGCGGACTGTGAACGCCTCGTCGCCGCCCACCACGACCGCTCCTGGGGGGCGATGGTCCGCATCGCCCTCGCTCCCTGCTCGCCGTTTTCGGTCACCCCCCGCTTGATGGAGGCGACGGCGGCACTGGCGCAGCGCCTGGACGTGCGGCTCCACACCCACCTGGCCGAGGACCCCGACGAGGACCGGTTTGCAGCCGAGAAGTTCGGCATCCGCACCGTCGACCACTTCGAAAACGTGGGCTGGATGACCGACCGCTCGTGGGTCGCCCACTGCATCTATCCCAACCCGGCGGAAGTGGCCCGGCTCGGCGCCGCGGGCGTCGGCGTGGCCCACTGCCCGTCGTCCAACTGCCTGATCGGCGGCGGCGGAATCTCGCCCGTCTCGGATCTCCGGGCCGCGGGCTCGCCGGTCGGCCTGGGCTGCGACGGCTCGGCGTCCACCGACCACGCCTCGCTGTGGCTCGAGGCGCGCGGCGCCCTGCTGCTCGGCCGGCTGCGCACGGGCCCCACCGGGATGACCGCCCGCGACGCCCTCGACATCGCCACCCGCGGATCGGCCGCGTGCCTCGGCCGCCAGGGCGAACTCGGCCAGCTCACGGTCGGGGCGGCGGCCGACGTGGTCTGCTGGCCACTGGAAGGCGTCGCCTTCGCGGGCGCCCTCACCGACCCCGTCGAAGCGTGGCTGCGCTGCGGCCCGGTCTCGGCCCGCCACACCGTCATAGCCGGCGTGCCCGTGGTCCAAGACGGCAGCCTGGTGGCGTCAGGGGTCGAGGACATCCTGCGCCGCCACCGCGCCGCGTCCGCCCGTCTCCAAGGTGTCGAATAGGGAGGCCTGGGGAAAGGGGCGGCCGGTCACCGGCTCAGCCGGCGTGGTGCCGACCGGGCGGCCGCCCGGCTCCCGACAGCGGGCGGCGGTCGGTTGCCGACGCTTTGTGTTCAATAAGCGATGATATAGATACATGCATTGAACAGAATGGCCCGGCCGGCGCCGCCGCCAGCGGCCCGAAGAGCCCGGAGGGCGTGCCGAGTCGCCGGCCCCTTTTCCCCAGCCCTACTCAGCGGGCAGTGCGGCCCGGCGGGCGAAGAGGTCCTCGGCTGCCGCCTGCGATTCGGCCCGCACTGCGTCGACGTCGAACGTGAGCGGCCGGCCCCCGGCCACCAGGCGCCGTCCGTCGACCCACACGTCGCGTACGTCATGCCCGCACGCCGAGAACACGAGGTGGGCGGCCACGTTGAAGTCGGCGCCATGGAGCACGGGCGTGGTGTGCAAGCCGGCGAGGCTGACGGTCACGATGTCGGCCCGCTTGCCCGGCGCCAGCGAGCCCGTCCGGTCGTCGAGGCCCAGCGCCCGGGCGCCGTCGATGGTCGCCATGGCCAGGATGTCCCACGGGTCGCCCGTCGTCGGGTCCAGGGTCGACACCTTCTGCAGCAGCGATGCGAACTTCATCTCCTCGAGGAGGTCGAGGTTGTTGTTCTCCTTCTCGCCGTCGCTGCCGAGGCCGACGGCCACGCCCGCGGCCCGCATGGCGCCCACCCGGGCCGGCCCCGACGACAGCTTCATGTTGGAGCACGGGCAGTGGGCGACCGAGGTGCCGGTCTGCGCCAGCAGTTCGATCTCCCGGTCGTCGAGCCACACGCAGTGGGCGATCACGGTGCGGGGGCCGAGGATCCCCCGGCGGAACATCTCCTCGATGGGACGGGCGCCGAAGCGGGCCAGGGACTCCTGGACCTCCCAGATCGTCTCCGACGAGTGGGTGTGGATGCCGGTAACGAACTCCTCGGCCAGCCCGGCGGCGGCTCGGAAGGCGGCGGGGGTGCAGTAGAAGAGGTGCTCGAGGCCGATCCAGGCCCGGACCCGACCGTCGGTGGAGGCGTCCGGCCGGGTTTCGAGGAGCTTGCGGTTGGACTCGATCGACTCGAAATAGTCGTAACCGGGGGCGTCGGCGACGTAGGGGACCAGCGTGGCCCGGATGCCGATGGCAGCGGCCGCCGCGGCCGACCCTTCCATGAAACGCCACATGTCCATGACCGAGGTGGTGCCCGCGAGGACGCCCTCGGCGTAGCAGTGACGCGACGCCACCGCGGCGATCTCGGGGGTGAGGGCACGGTGCGCCGGATCGACGTACGTCTTCAGCCAGTCCCACAGCGACATCGATTCGGCGGTGCCGCGTAGGAGGCCGGAGTGGAGGTGGCAGTTGTGCAGGCCCGGTAGGACGGCATGGCCCCCGAGGTTGACGACCTCGTCCGCGTCGGCGCCACGGGGGTCGGCGTCGAGTTCGGCGACGGGCCCCACGGCCACGATGTCGGTGCCGTCGATGAGCACCGAGCCGGGATCGAACACGACGGCGCGGCCCGTCATGGGCAGGACGATCCCGCCCCGGAGCAGGGTGCGCATCGGCGCAACCTAACGCGACTGTCTCAACGCCCGGCCCAGCCCCTATCTTAGATCAGACAGACTTCCCAAACCGCTTGACTGGAGGGGGCATGAACGAGGGACGAGGCCTTCGCCCGCGCCGCACGGCACGGGCCCATGGGGTCGTCCTGGCTCTGGTCGCGGTCGTGGGAGCCGCCGTGGCGTCGTGGCCGGGCATGGCGAGCGCCGCCAGCCGGGCCGCCAGCGGCACCAGCGCCGCCAGCGCCGCCAGCAGGGCCGACAGCGCCAGCGCCGTGCCGACGGGCTTTCCTGCATCGCCCCCCGCAGCCATCTGCGACAACCCCGCCATGTTGACCGGGCCCGCGACCGCGCCCCGGGGCGCCGTCGTCGTCAAAGCGGGCAAGAACACCGGTGTCAACTGGAACAAACCGGGCGTCACCTTCTGGTTCGCCCCCGGCGTCCATACCTTCGGCACCACTGCGGCCGCCATCGTCCCGGTCAGCAACACCAGCTTCGTCGGCGCCCCCGGAGCGATCCTCGACGGCAAGGGTGTCAACACCTACGCCTTCGGCAAGTTCGCCACCGGCGTGTCCATCAGCTACCTCACCATCCAGGGATTCGTGCCGACGCGCAACACCGGGGCGGTCAACCACGAGACCTCCACCGGGTGGACGGTCCAGCACAACACCATCCAGAACAACCAGGGTGCCGGCGTGATGGTCGCCCCCAGCAACGTCGTCAGCTTCAACTGCCTGCGCAACAACGGCCAGTACGGGTACAGCGCCTTCGGCAAGGGCGGGAACACCAACATCACGATCGACCACAACGAAATCTCAGGCAACAACACGGCCAACTGGGAGGCCACCCTCCCGGGCTGCGGCTGCTCGGGTGCCGGAAAGATCTGGAACACCATCGGCGGCACGATCACCAACAACTGGATCCACGACAACGTGGGCTCGGGAATCTGGGTCGACACCAACAACGCCGGACTGTTGATCGACGGCAATTACATCGACGACAACGACGCCGAAGGCATCATCTACGAGGTCAGCTACAACGGGCGGATCACCAACAACAACCTGTTGCGCAACGGCTTCGTCGAGGGCAGGAGCTTCGCCGCCACCGGGTCGACGTTTCCCGTGGGCGCCATCTACATCGCCGAGAGCGGGGGCGACAGCCGCGTCGCAGGCGGGTTGTACTCGACGTTCGACATCAGTGGCAACAGCCTGGACGGCAACTGGGGCGGCATCACCGTCTGGGAGAATCCCAACCGGTTCTGCGGCTCGGACCCGCAGTCGACGTTCTGCACGCTCGTCAATCCCCAGGCCAACCTGACGACCTGCGTCCCGGGGACGATCAACAACGCCCCCTACTTCTCCGACTGTCGGTGGAAGACGCAGAACGTCGCGGTCCACGACAACCAGGTGATCTTCAGCCGGACCGACGCCGGCTGCACCACGACCGGCTGCGGCGAACAGGCGCTGTTGGCGGGCACCGGCAGCGAACCGTCATGGTCCCCGTACCTCGGCACAGGTGTCGACACCGCGATCACCACGACCCAGAACAATCACTTCGCCGACAACAGCTATGTGGGCGACGTTCAGTTCGTCGACTTCACGACCAACCCGCTCAGCCTGGGCGCCTTTCAGGCCGCCCCGTTCGCGCAGGACGGCGGCAGCGCGCTGACGCCTCTCGCCCGGGGCAACCTGCTCGACGCCGACACCGCCAGCGCCGAGGGCTCCGCGGGCCGCTGGGTGCCCTGGTTCTCGGCAACCGCGGCGTCTTCGACCGCCCAGGCCCACGGCGGCGGGCACAGCCTCCAGGTCAAGCTGACCGCGCCCTTCGGCTGGGGGGTCCAGCTGGTCAACTGGCCGGGTTTCCACGCCGCACCCGGGCCGCAGACGCTGAGCTTCTGGGCCTTGAACGGCACCAGCGGGAGCGGGGGCGGAGGCGGGGGTGTCCAGGGGGCGACGATGACCGCCGACTGGCGCAACCCGAGCGGCGGGGTCCTCGGTCACGACATCGTCTCGATCGCGACGCTGGGCCCGCAATGGCAGCAGGCCTCGGGTCGTGTCGTCGCCCCGGCCGGCACGGCGTTCGTCACTGTGGAGCTCACGGGCACCACGGGAGCGGCGGGCGACAGCGTGTTCGTCGACCAGGTCTTCGTCGGTACGGCGCCCACGTCAGCCAACCAGCTCGACGTTGACACCGCGGACCTGGAGGGGTCGATCGGCCACTGGGTGCCGGGGGCGTCGGCCACGGTGACCCAATCGACCGGTGCCGCCCAGGCCGGTGGCCACAGCCTGCAGGTCGGCGTGTCCGCCGCGGCGTGGGGCGTCCAGCTGGGAACGAGCACCGCATTCCCCGGCTTCGCGGCATCGCCCGGTACCTCCGCCATCAGCTTCTGGGGCCTCAAAGGCTCCTCCGGCGCCGCTCCCGTGGGCGCCACCATGACCGTCGACTGGCGCGACTCCAGCGGAAGCGTCCTGCAATCCGACAGCGTCGGCATCACCACGCTGAACACCACGTGGCAGCAGGGCGCGGCTCGGGTCGTGGCGCCGGCCGCCACGGCGTATGTCACCGTCGAGTTCGCGGGCCTTGCCGGAGCCTCCGGTGGGGCCGGGGACAGCCTCTACCTGGACCAGGTGTACGTCGGTCCACCGGTCAACTTCCTCGACGCCGACACGGCCGGCCTCGAGGGTTCAGTCGGCGCGTGGACACCGTGGTTCTCGACGACCATCGCCCAGTCGAACGCCACCGCCGAGGCGGGGACCCACAGCCTGCAGGTCGACATCACGGCGCCGTTCGGCTGGGGCGTCCAGCTGAGCAACCCGCCCGGTTTCGCCGCCACCTCGGGCAATCAGGTGATCGGCTTCTGGGCCCAGGGCGCCACGGCGCTCGGCGTCACCATGACGGTCGACTGGCGCGACCGCGGCGGGAACGTCCTGCAGAGCAACGCGGTGTCGATCGCCAACCTCTCGAGCACCTGGCAGCAGGCCTCGGCGAGCGTGGTCGCCCCGGCCGCAACGGCGTTCGCCAACGTCCAGTTCACCAACAGCACCGGCGGGGCGGGCGACCACCTGTACCTGGACGAGGTGTACGTCGGCTCGTAGCTACTCCGGGGCCGGGAGCAGCGGAGTGGCTGCTGTTGACACCGCCGATTCACACTGCCCCTACGCTCTACCGGGATGACGATCCTGTCCCCCACCTCGATCGACGAGGCGGTCGCCGCCTTGGCCGACCCTGCGATCCAGGTGCTGGCGGGGGGGACCGACTTCATGGTCGAGGTGAACGCCGGGCACCGGCGGCCCGACAAGGTGCTCTCCCTCCGCCACATCCCCGAACTGCGGACATGGGAGCAGCTACCGGCCCGCGACGACCCCGCCCACGTGCGCCTGGGAGCCACGGTCACCTACACCGACATGCTGCAGCCCGACCTGGCCCAGCTCCTCCCCGCACTGGCGCACGCCGCCCGGACCGTCGGCTCCCCCCAGATCCGAAACGCGGGCACCATCGGCGGCAATCTCGCCACCGCCTCGCCGGCCGGCGACACCCTGCCGGTGCTGGCGGCGCTCGAGGCGGTCGTCGAAGTCGCCAGCCCGCTCGGCGTACGCGACATACCGGTGGCGACCTTCATCACCGGCCCGAAGCGCACCGCCCTGTCGCCCGGCGAGCTCATCGTCGCGGTCCGCCTTCCCCTCCTCGACGGGCACCAGGAGTTCCGCAAGATAGGGGTCCGCAACGCCATGGTCATCGCCGTGGCGTCGCTCGCCCTCGCGGTCGACACCAGGACCAGGACGGTCCGCTGCGCCCTGGGCTCGGTCGGACCGGGCCCCATCCGGGCAACGGAGGCGGAAGAGTGGCTGGCGGGGACGATCGACTGGGACCGGCCCGCGGCCACCACGGAGGCCCCCGACCTGGCCTATTTCGGCCGCCTGGTCGCGGGCGCCGCCCAGCCCATCGACGATCACCGGGGTACCGCCGCCTACCGCCGCCACGCCATCGGCGTGCTGGCCGAGCGGGCCGCGGCCCAGGCCTTCGGCGCCGGATCGGCCGCATGACCGACCCCTATTCCCTCACGGTGAACGGGACCGACCACCAGGTGGTCGACGCCTGGCTGGGCGAGAGCCTGCTCTACGTGCTCCGGGAACGCCTCGGCCTGCCGGGTTCCAAAGCAGGCTGTGAGCAGGGCGAGTGCGGCTCGTGCTCGGTGATCGTCGACGGCTCCCTCGAGTGCGCCTGCCTGATCCTCGCCGCGGCCGCGGTTGGCTGCGACATCACGACCGTCGAAGGCCTCCAGCCCGGGCGGGGCGATTTCACCACCGTCCAGGAGGCCTTCATCGCCGAGGGCGCCGTCCAGTGCGGCTTCTGCACCCCCGGCCTGGTCGTGGCCCTCACCGATCTGCTGGCCCGCGTCCCCCACCCGAGCGACCTCGAGGTCCGGGAGGCCATCTCGGGCAACCTGTGCCGCTGCACCGGCTACGGCCGGATCCTGGCCGCAGCCCAAGCCGCAGCCAAAGCAGCGAGCGACGAATGAGCGACATCGCCACCACCCACGCCACGAAAGGCACGATCGGGGAAAATGCCTCCCGCCCCGACGGGGGACCCAAGGTCCGGGGGGAGTTCGCCTTCTCCGGCGATCTCTGGGCCGACGGGATGCTCTGGGGCCGCACCCTGCGATCGCCGCACCCGGCGGCCCGGATCATCGCCATCGACATCGCGGCGGCCCTACGCATCCCGGGCGTGCATGCCGTCGTCACGGCCGCCGACCTGCCTGCGTCGGTCAACTACGGACTCGAATGGCGCGACCAGCCGGTCTTCGCGACCGACGTCGTCCGCTACGTCGGCGAACCCGTCGCCGCGGTCGCGGCTGACCACCCGGAGGCGGCCCGCCAGGCGTGCGAGGCCATCGACGTCCAGTACGAGCCTCAGGTCCCCTTGCTCGACCCGGCCGAGGCGGCGGCGGCGCCGCCCATCCATCCCGACGGCAATGTCTTCCGCCAACTCACGATCCGCACGGGCGACCCGAGCGCCCGAGGCCCGATCGTGGTCGAAGGCGCCTACGAGGTCGGGATGCAGGACCAGGCGTTCATGGGCCCCGAGGCGGGCCTGGCCATCCCGGCCGACGACGGCGGCATCGACCTGATCGTTTCCACCCAATGGCTGCACAACGACCGCCTCCAGGTCGCCGAGTGCCTCGGCCTGGCTCCCGAGAAGGTACGGCTCTCGCTCGGCGGTGTGGGCGGCGCCTTCGGCGCCCGCGAGGACGTGAGCCTGCAGATCCACGCCTGCCTGCTGGCCCAGCGCACGGCACGGCCGATCAAGATCGTCTACAGCCGGGAGGAGTCGTT
Source organism: Acidimicrobiaceae bacterium (assembly GCA_030838045.1). GTDB lineage: Bacteria > Actinomycetota > Acidimicrobiia > Acidimicrobiales > Palsa-688 > JALYXV01. The sequence continues at coordinate 7,947 of JAUTXN010000283.1, read as the reverse complement.
CCTCGGCCACGTCCACCGCCACCCGGCGCGCATCTGGATGCGCCACAGCGCCGAGGCCGACGGCCGATTGGTCTCTTTCGAGGCCCGGATCCTGCTCGACGGCGGGGCCTACCGGTCTTCCAGTTACCACGTGGTGGCCAACGCCACCTGTTTCAGCGCGGGCCCGTACAAGGTGGAAAACGCCTTGGCCGAGGGCATCGGCGTGCGCACCAACAACCCGCCCTGCGGCGCCATGCGGGGCTTCGGCGCGGTGCAGGTGTGCTTCGCCCACGAGGCCCAGATGGACAAGCTGGCGGAGGCGTGCGGCGTGGACCCGGTGGAGATCCGGCTGCGCAACGCCCTGGCGACCGGCGACCGCCTCCTGACCGGCCAGGTAATCGAGGGCACGCTGCCGGTGGCCCGGGTGATCCGGGAGGCCGCCGCCCTGCCCCTACCTCCCTCCCCGGAGATCGCCGACCCGATGACCCGTCCCGGAGGGGCGGGGCGCACCGCCGACGCGGCCCACGTCCGCCGGGGGATCGGCTTCGCCGTGGGCTTCAAGAACCTGATGTACGCCGAGGGCTACATGGACGGCTCGGCCGCCCGCTGCCGGCTGAGCGACGGGCTGGCCACCGTGACCTGCGCGGCGGCCGAGGTGGGGCAGGGCTTCGTCACCCTCGCGCAGCAGATCGCCCGGACCGTCCTCGGCGTCGAGGACGTACTGCTGGCGCCGGCCGACACCTCGATCGGATCGGCCGGGTCGAGCTCCGCCAGCCGCCAGACGTGGATGTCGGGTGGGGCGGTCGAGAAGGCGTGCCAGGCGGTGCGGGCCGCCCTGCTGCAACACGTCGCAGACCGGCACGGAATCGACCCGGCGCAGCTCACGATCACCGACGGCCGGGTCACATCGACCGACGCCCGCGACAGCATCGACCTCGCGGTCGCCGACGCCGCGCCCGGCGTGGTGTTCGAGGAGGAGGTGGAGTACCACCACCGCATCACGCACCCACTCGACGACGACGGCCAGGGCGACGCCCACGTGTCGCTGGTGTGCGCCGCCCACCGGGCAGTGGTCGACGTGGATCCCGACCTGGGGCTCATCCGGGTGGTGCAGGTCGCGACCGCCCAGGACGTCGGCAGGGCGCTCAACCCGCTGCAGGTCCTGGGCCAGATCGAAGGCGGCATCGCCCAAGGACTGGGCCTGGCAACCATGGAGGAGCTCACGCTGCGCAACGGCCGGATCCTCAATCCCTCCTTCACCGACTACCTCATCCCGACCGCCCTCGACATGCCCGAGGTGCTGGCCACCCTTGTCGAGGAGCCCGAACCGGGCGCCCCCTTCGGCGCCAAGGGCGTGGGCGAACCCCCGACCATCTCGTCGACACCCGCCATCGTGGCGGCGTTGCGGGCCGCCACCGGCAAGGCGCTCAACCGGGTGCCGGTCCGCCCCCAGGACATCGCGCTCGGCGACGGCGAATGAACGAGATCCTCGACGTCGACCTGCTGGCGTTCGAACACGGTGCCGGTCCGGCCCGGCGGGCGGTCGTGGACGGGGTGCTGCGCAGCCTGGGCACCGGGTTCGTCTACACGTCGCACGACGTGCCCGAGGCGCTGCTCGACGAGGCCTACGCAATGCTGGCGGCGTTCTTCGCCCTGCCCCCCGACACCAAGGCCCGCTGGGGGGCGCCGGAGAGCAACGGCCAGACCGGCTACACCGGGCTCCTCGTGGAGACGGCCGCGGGCGCGGCGCAGGCCGACTGGAAGGAGATGCTCAACTGGGGCACCGACATCCCCCGAGCCCACCCGCTGCGCCGGCGCTATCCCGGCCACTACCACGACCAGGTCCTGCCCGAAGCCGACGTGCCCGGCATCACCGCGGTGCTGACGTCGTTCCACGAGCGGGTGCACGACATCCAGCGCCGGTTCCTGCGCATTGTCGCGATCGGGCTGGGCTGCGACGAGTCGTTCTTCGACGACCTCTTGGCGGGCGGATCCAACCTGACCCGGGCGATCCACTACCCGCCCATGGCCACCGCCCCCGCACCCGGCCACGTGTGGGCCGCGCCCCACACCGACATCAACCTCATCACCGCGTTGCCGAGGGCCAGCGGACCGGGCCTGCAACTCCTGACCCCCGACGGCTGGGCCGACGTCGATGCCCCCGACGGCAAGGTCATCATGAACAGCGGCATCATGCTCGAACGCTTGACCAACGGCTCGATCCCCGCCGGCGTTCACCGGGTGGCCGCCCCGGCCGTGGCCGCCGAAGGACCGCAGGGAGACCGCTACTCGGTCGTGCAGTTCTGCCATCCGGCGCCGTGGTTCGTGCTCAGCCCCCTGCCGTCGTGCGTCACCGCCGAGCGGCCGGTCCGCTACGGCGCCATCGAATCGGGCGCCCTGCTCGAAGCTGTTCTCTGGGACATCAACATGATCTCGCCCGGCTAATTTCGTCCCATGGAAGCCTCCGACGCGCCGGACCGTGAGGTGATGACCTGGGCCGGCTTCGGCGACGCCAGCCGGGAGCTGGCCCGCCAAGTGGCCGACAGCGGGTTCCGGCCCGACCTGGTGCTGGCCATCGCCCGGGGCGGCCTGGCCGTGGCCGGGGCGCTGGCCTACGCCCTGTCGGTGAAGAACTGCTTCGCCATGAACGTCGAGTTCTACACCGGCGTGGACGAGCGCATCGACGTCCCGGTGATGCTCCCACCGATGCTCGACCTGGTCGACATCACGGGCATGCGGGTGCTCGTCGCCGACGACGTGGCCGACACCGGCCGGACACTGGAACTGGTCCGCCAGGTCATCGACAGCAACGTGAGCGAAGCCCGCTGCGCCGTTCTGTACCAGAAGCCGCGGTCGCTGATCGACTGCCACTACGTGTGGCGGCGCACCGACCGGTGGATCAACTTCCCCTGGTCGACCGAGGACCCGATCTGGGTGCCCGAGCCGCTGCACCCCGAACCGGTCTGATCGGGAGGCGGCGGCCGTAGGCTTGCTCGATGCTCGTCGACGCCGGCGCCTACCAGCACGCGGTCACCCGGTTCCGGGAACAACGCATCGCCCTGCCCACCTTCGCCCAGCTGGCCGATCCGACCACGATCGCGCCCGGCACCACGGCCGCGCGAGCGCGAGTCGACCGCAACGCCGCCGACCCCGCCAACCTGTGGCGGGTCCACTGGCACAACCACGGCCTGGCCGCCCACCCGGGCCTGACCACGGTTCCCGACCACCTGGTGCTCCCACCCTCGCTGACCGGCGTCGAAGCGCCGATCGTGCTGCTCCTCGGCAACCGCTTCCCCCTGATCGGGGCCCACAAGGTGCTGGCCGCCTACGCCTGCTTGGCGCCGGAGATCGTGACCGGCCGGTTCGACCCGACCTGGCAACGCGCCATCTGGCCGTCGACCGGCAACTACGCCCGGGGCGGCGTCGCCATCTCACGGCTCATGGGCTGCCGCGGCATCGCGGTCCTGCCCGAGAACATGAGCCGGGCCCGCTTCGCCTGGCTCGACGCCTGGGTGGCCGACCCGGCCGACATCATCCGCACCCCAGGCTCGGAAAGCAACGTCCGGGAGATCTACGAGGCATGCGACGAACTGGCGGCCGACCCGGCCAACGTGATCTTCAACCAGTTCAGCCAGTTCGCCAACCACCTGGTCCACTACCAGGCCACCGGCCAGGCATCGGCCCGGGTCATAGACACCCTGTTGGCGGCCCGCCCCGGCGCCCGCCTCCGGGCGTTCGTCGCCGCCACCGGCTCGGCCGGCACCATCGCGGCCGGTGACTACCTGAAGGAGCGCTACGGCTCCCTGACCGTCGCGGTCGAGGCGCTCGAGTGCCCGACCATGCTGTACAACGGCTTCGGCGAGCACAACATCCAGGGGATCGGCGACAAGCACATCCCGCTCATCCACAACGTCATGGCCAACGACGCCGTGGTTGCCATTTCCGACCGTTCGACCGACGCCCTCGACGTGCTGTTCAACTCGGGGAAAGGGGCGACCCATCTGGTCGACCACGTCGGTGTGGCGCCCGAGACCGTGGCGCAGCTGGGCAACCTGGGACTGTCGGGAATCTGCAACATGCTGGCATCCGTCAAGCTGGCCAAGCGGCTCAACCTCGGGCCGGACGACATCGTGCTCACCGTGGCCACCGACAGCGCCGAGCTGTATGGGACCGAGCGGGCGGCTCGTATGGCGGCGGCACCCGACTGGGACCCGGCCGTGATCTACGACCAGCACCTGCGCCACGTGGCCGACGACCACCTGCTGGAACTGACCGATGTCGACCGCAACCGCATTTTCAACCTGGGCTACTTCACCTGGGTCGAACAGCGGGGCGTCACCCTGGAGGACTTCGAGGCCCGCCGCGATCAGGCGTTCTGGAAGGGCTTGCGGAGCCTGCCGGCGCAGTGGGACGAGATGATCGACGAGTTCAACGCCCGCACCGGTGTGGGGGCGGTCGGTTGAGAGGGGGGTTCCGGCCCCACTTCTTCCGGCGTGACACCACCGACGGGACCGACGACCCGTTGTTGTGGCGGTCGCGGGGCGCCCCGGTGCTGCGGTGCGCCGGTTGCGCCGCCGTGGCATCGATGGGCGATCCGTGGCCGTGGAGCTGCCCGCAGCGGCGGGAGGGCGATGACATCGACCATGTGATCGTTCCGCAACTCGACCTGGGCGGGGTGCCCCTCGTCATGTCCGACAGCGCCAACCCGTTCATCCGCTACCGGGGCCGGCTCTCGTCGTACCACCTCTGGGTGGGGGGAGGCCGCGATGACCAGTCGTTCGTGGCGCTGGTCGAGTCGCTCGACGCAGCCGTCGCCCGAGTGGCGGGACACGGGTTCCGCATCACCCCGCTCGGCCATTTCCCCGACATCGACGAGGCGGTCGGCGCCCGGGTGTGGGTCAAGGACGAAACCGGCAACGTGGCCGGGTCCCACAAGGGCCGCCACCTCTTCGGCGTGCTGCTGCTGCTGCGGGTGCTCGAGTCGCTCGGCCACGACGTAGGCGGGGAGCTGGTCATCGCCAGCTGCGGCAACGCCGCCCTGGCGGCCGCCACCCTGGCCGCCGCCGGGGGGCGCCACCTCACGGCGTTCGTGCCCGCCGGGGCCGACCCGGGGGTCATGGCGCTGCTGGCGGCGGCAGGCGCCGGCGTCGAGGTGTGCCCCCGAGACGGGCGGCCCGGCGACCCGTGCTACCGGCGCTTCCGCCAGGCGGTGGCCGCGGGGGCGATCCCGTTCAGCTGCCAGGGACCGGACAACGGCTTCGCCATCGAAGGCGCCGCCACCATCGCCTGGGAGGTGGCCGAGGCGCGCGCCGGGGTGCTGGACCGCGCTGTGATCCAGGTCGGCGGGGGCGCGCTGGCGGCGGCGTGCGTGCAGGGGTTGTCGGTGCTGGCCGCACTGCCGGTGATCGACACGGTGCAAACCACGGGCGCCCACCCGTTGGAACGGGCGGTCGGGCGGCTACGGGCGCGGGCGGGCACGGGCGCGGGCGTCTCGGGCGCAGGCGCCACGGGCACGGGCGCAGTCGACGAGGCGCTGGCGGACGCCGCCCGTCACCGGAGCCGGTACATGTGGCCGTGGGAGACCGAGCCGGCCAGCGTGGCCACCGGCATCCTCGACGACGAGACCTACGACTGGCTGGTCGTGGCCCGGGCGATGCTGGCGACGGGCGGGGCACCGGTCGTCGTGGGCGAGGCGGCCCTGGAGGAAGCCAACCGGCTGGCCCGCTCGGCCACCGGCATCGATGTGAACGAGACCGGGTCGGCGGGGCTGGCAGGGCTACTGGCGCTGGCGCGCGCCGGGCGGGTCGCGCCGGGATCCGACGTGCTGGTGCTGTTCACCGGGCGCCGACGGCCCGCCACGAGGCTTTCCTAGCAGTAATCCACCGTGAGCGGGGGGTTACTGCTACTTAGTGAACCTCAGCGCCCGACCAGGACGCCTCGGTCGATGGTCTTGAGGGAGGAGTGGCCGCTCAGGGCGACGGTCAAGTCGAACTCGGCGAGGAGACAACGCAGGACGTGGCCGACTCCCTCGGCGCCGCCGATTGCCAGGCCGTAGACGTAGGGCCGGCCGAGGAGCACTGCCTGGGCGCCGAGGGCGATGGCCTTGACGATGTCGCTGCCGGTGCGGATGCCGGAGTCGAACAGGACCGCCGTGTCGCCGCTCGCAGCGCACACCTGGGCGATCTCGGGGAGGCAGTCGAGCGCGGGGCGGGCACCGTCGATCTGGCGGCCGCCGTGGTTGGACACGACCATTCCGTCCACTCCGGCGTCGATGGCCGCTCGGGCGTCGTCGGGGTGGCACACCCCCTTGACCAGGATGGGGAGGCTGGTCCGGTCCCGGAGCCACGCCAGGTCGGCCCAGGTGAGCGAGGGGTCGCCGAACATCGCCGCCCAGTGCAGCACCGCGGCCGCCGGGTCCTCCTCGGGCGACCGCCGGAGGCCGGCGCAGAAGGCCGGGTCACTCAGATAGTTGGCGATGCCGATTCCGTGGAGCATGGGCAGGTAGGCGTGCTCCAGGTCGCGGGGCCGCCATGCCAGGGCCCAGGTGTCGAGCGTCACCACGATGGCGCGGAATCCGGCCCGCTCAGCCCTCGTGACCAGGCTCAGCGCCACGTCGCGGTCCTTGGGCCAGTAGAGCTGGAACCACGCCGTCCCCGCCGGTTCGGCGGCCGCGTGCGCGGCCGCCACGTCCTCCATCGGGGTGCCGGCCACGGTGGTCAGGACCATCGGCAGGCCGGTGGCGGCCGCGGCCCGGGCGACCGCCAGTTCGGCCTCGGGATGGACGATGCCGATGGCGCCGATCGGTGCCAGCATGATGGGAGCCGGGAGGGCGGTGCCGCACACCTCGGTGCTGAGGTCGCGCTGGGCGACGCCTCGAAGGAGGCGGGGGACGATCTGCCACCGCTCGAAGGCGGCCCGGTTGGCCCGGGCCGTCAGTTCGCGGCCCGCGGAGCCGGCCACGTAGGCGAAGGCTTCGGGCGTCAGGACCTGGCGCGCCGCCGCTTCGAGGCCGTCATAGGTGACCGGGTAGGGGGGCTTCTCGCCGCCGATGCCTGCCAGGTACAACCCGAGTTGGAAGTCTCCGTAGTGGGGCACGGCCCGCCAGGCTACGCACGATGCGGGAGTGCAAACCGTCGTGGACACGGCGGTTTGTACTCCGCCCGAGCCGCCCGAGCGGAGCCGAGCCGAGCCGAGGCCTAGGCCACGTCCCGGCGTTGGAAGAGGGCGGCGGCGATGGCGAACATGGCGACCGCCACGGCTGCAAGGTAGAGCCCGGCGACCGCGACCGAGCGCCCGTGGACACCGGTGACGTCGCCCGATTTGCCGCTGACGAAGACGATGGCGTTACCGAGGATCAGCCAGCGCCGCCAGCCCGCCAGGAGGTTGCCGACGACGTTCTCGATCACCAGGATGTAGGCGAACAACACGCCCATGGCGGCGGCGGTGTTGCGCCCTACCGAGGCGATGGAGAACCCGATTGTCGTGCCGATGGCGGCCATGGCCATGGCGCGCAGCCCGACGCCCACCAGCGCCCGCCACCATTCCCCGGTGGCACCCGCGGTCGCCCCGTGCAGCAGCACCGAGGGCAGGAGTGCCAGCACCAGCAGCATCAAGCCCGCCAGCGTCAGCGCCATGCCGACGACGATCGCGGCCAGGACCTTGGCCGACAGGACCCGGATGCGCCGGGGCTCCCAGGTGAGGATGGTGGTGATGGTGCGGCTCGGCCATTCGGCGCCGATGATCGAGGCGCCGATCAGGCTGGCCAGGATGACGAACGGGGCGGTCACCCCTTCCAGCACCCCTTTCAGGCTGGTCAGGTGCAACCGGGGGTCGCGCACCCGGATCTGGTCGCGGGGAATGCAGACCGGCTCGATGGCGCCGTTCGGCCCCCGGGTGAACTGCTGCTCTTGCTGGCCGGGGGGGCAGAGCAGGTCGGCCTTCACGCCCGCCTGGGCCGCCTGGAGCCGG
>JAUTXN010000263.1 GCA_030838045.1 Acidimicrobiaceae bacterium | reverse complement strand
TGACCCCATGTCGGAGCCACAAGGCGACGCCCCCAGTGAGAGGCACCAGCCACAAGACCTGGCCGGACCGATTGGGATGCCCGAAGTAGCGCCGGACATCGCGGAGCTCCTCCCACGTCCGTAACCGACAGGCCCAGGAGCCGTAGAGGCCGCTCGAGGCGAGTGTTGCGAAGCCCACCAACGCGGTCGCGACATGGACGGCCAGTGCGATGCCGTAGGCGACCGGTGCGCCGGTGCTGGGGCTCGGTGCGCTCACGAGGCTCGTCGGGATCTACCGAAGCATGGCAAGAGCCGACATCGTAGGGTTGCCTATGAGCCCTGCTTAGGGTTGCTTCCTGAGCCCGACGGTCGAGGACGAACCCTTCGCCCCGATCCGAAGTTCATGGCACGCATGGTCCTTCGGACGGCCGGGGATAGTGTGCAGTGATGTCCGCGCTCGGTTGGCTGATCCTCGTGCTGGTACTGATCGTCATAGCGGTCGTGGCGTTCGTGGTCCTGCGGCTGCGCAGCCGGACCGGTCGTGTGATCGCAACACGTAGGCACAGGAAATGAAGCTGCTGATGATGGCGTCGACCATCAACGGCCTCCCCGTGGTGACCGTGCTCGGCGGCGAGGATGTGGCCGAGGTGCGCGACGTGATCTACGACCCAGAAGCGGGACGGCTGGTCGGCTTGACGCTCAACAAGCGAGGGGTGCTGGCGGGACGTCGACGCGAGGTACTGCCCGCCGAGACCATCCACGCCATCGGCCGCCACGCCGTCATGGTCATGGACCCGTCCAGCCTGGTCCTACCCGAAGCGGCCCCTGACGACGTGGCCAACCCGGCCACGGAGCGCAATGTCCTCGGAAACGACGTCCTCACCGAAGGGGGAGAAAGCCTCGGCAAAGTCCGGGATCTGGTCCTCGTCGTCGGGAGCGCGGGCGAAGTGGTCGGGTACCGGATCGAAAAAACGGATGGCGGCACCGGCTACATCCCGCTGCCAGCGCAGCTGGCGGTGTCGGGATCGGCGCTGGTAGTGCCCGAGGTGACGAAGGACTTCGTTCGCGACGACCTCGTCGGCCTCGGCGCCGCGGTCGATGATTTTCGGGCCCGGCTGGGATTGACGTGAGCGAGTCGTTCCGCCAGGCGCTGGGCCGCAAGGTCGTGAGCCGCGCCAGCGCTCACCAGCTCGGCACCATCGCCCACCTCCTGCCGGCCGCCGATTGCCGTACCGTGGCCGCTGTCGTCATCGGTCGGGGCAAGAAGGCTCAGTTGGTTGATTGGGACCATGTGAGCGGGTTCGGGGCCGATGCCGTCATGGTCGCCGATGACGCTGCCCTACGCGCACCGAGCGATCATCGGGAGCACAGCGCGGCCAGCGGAAAGCTGGAACTGCTCGGGAAACGGACCCTGTCCGAGTTGGGCAACGAGCTCGGCCCGGTCATCGACGTCATCTTCGACCCCGTTAGTGGGGTCATCGAGACACTGGCCGTCGCGGGTCGCCAGATTCCCGCGGATGCCCTGGTCGGTGCCGGCTCCTACGCCGTGGTGATCGACGCCACCCAAGACACGGACTGACCCGACGGCGGGCCCGAGTCCGCCTACTCCTTCTCGGTGATGGTCACCGATTCCATGACGATGCGTTCCTGTGGCCGTCCCGCGCCCGGGGTCCCCAGCGCGTCGATGACGGCAACGACGTCGAGGCCCGCGACCACCTTGCCGAACAGCGAGTAGTTCGGCGGTAGCTGCATCCCGTGCGGCCCGCTGATGACGAAGAACTGGCTCCCGTTGGTATTGGGGCCGGCGTTGGCCATGGCCAGCGATCCCAACTCGTAGCGCCCCGCCTTCGGCAGTTCGTCCTCGAACTTGTAACCAGGGCCGCCCCGCCCGGTGCCCTCAGGGTCGCCGCCTTGGAGCACGAAGCCCGGGATGACCCGATGGAAGGTGACGCCGTCGTAGTAGTGGTAACGGGCGAGGAACACGAAGTTGTTGACCGTCTTGGGCGCCGCCAGGGGGTCGAGTTCGATGTGCAGGGTGCCCTTGTTGGTCACCATCTCGGCCGAATACCGCTTGGCGGTGTCGATGCACATCGGTGGCCGTTCGCTGAAACGCTGGCGCTTGGGGCTGGAACCGTCGGCAGCAGGGCAGTCAATCGTCATGAAAAAAGGTCCTCTCGAAGACAGAAGAAACGAACAACTCAGGCCTCGGTGATCGTCACTTTGGAAATGGTGACGATGTGGCTGGGCGCACCACCGAGACAAGTGTGCGACCCGGCCGGGCAGGCCTCGAAAAATCCCTCGATCTTCTGCAGGACGTCGAGACCGGCTGTCACATGCCCGAAGGTGACGTAGTTGCCCTGTTGGTCCAAGCTCGACGCTTTGGCTCCGACAACGAAGAAATATTGGGCCGATGCGCTGTCAGGCCCCTGGGCGCGCGCCATCACCACGTCACCGGGCGTGTACTTGAAGCCGGAGCCTTCGTCCTTGATGTTGTAGCCGGGGCCGGGGTCGGTGATGTCCTGGGTCTTGGGCGAACCGCTCTGCAGGATGTCCAGGTCGGTGTCGATGCGGTCGATCGTGGTGCCGTCGAAGTAGTGGAAACGCGACAGCACGACGTAGTTGTTGGCGGTGTTGGGCGACTTCTTGGTGTCCAAGGTGATGTCGACGTTGCCCTCGGATGTCGTGAGGTGGGCGGTGTAGGTCTTCGCCGGGTCGATGCACACCGGCGGCGACGTCGAGGGGAACTGGTCGGTGCGGGGCGAGGAACCATCGGCCTTCGGGCACTCCCATGAGGTCAACTTGGCGCCCGCGGCCACGGGCGGGGCCTTGGGGGGCCCGGCAACGGTGGTCGTGGTCGTCGCAGTGGTCACACTCTTGCCGCCGCCGCCCCGGGTGAAGAGAAAGAAGACGCCGCCCAACGCCACGACGAGCACGATGGTGATGACGAGCTGGCGGCGACGCTTGGCCTTTTGCTGAGCGATCCGCAATTCCTCTTGGCGGGCCAGACGGCCCTCCCGTTGACGCTCGCGTTTCTCGCTCGGCACGGGGCGCCAAGCTAGCCGCTGGCGGTCAGGCAGCGGTAGGCACCGGCCGACCAGGTGCACCGGGACGACGTGGCACCCCGCACGCGGTCGGCCCGCCCCTCCGGCTGATCACGCAGTCAGGACCCTCAACCGGGCGGCTACCGCCGAACCCGCTGGTACCCTCGCCACCCGTGGCTGTGGCGTCGTTGATCGTGCAGAAGTTCGGCGGGACCTCGGTCGCCGACGCGGACCGCATCCGCGCCGTGGCCGACTACGTGGCTCGCACCCGGCGCCGGGGCGTGCGGGTGGTCGTGGTCGTGAGCGCCATGGGCAAGGAGACCGACGAGCTGCTGCGGTTGGCCGCCCAGGTGTCCGACACCCGCCCCGGGCGGGAGATGGACATGCTGATCACCGCCGGTGAGCGCAAGGCCATGGCGCTGCTGTGCATGGCTCTGCACGACCTGGGTGTGCCCGCCGACTCGTTCACCGGCAGCCAAGCAGGGCTCATCACCGACAACGAGCACACCAAGGCCAAAGTGGTCGAGATCCGGGCGGATCGCATCCGCAGCGCCCTCGAAGAGGGCCGGGTCCCCGTCGTAGGCGGCGCCCAGGGCGTGTCGCTGCAGAACAACGTCACCTTCCTCGGCCGGGGCGGCTCCGACACCACCGCCGTCGCCCTGGCGACGGCACTGAGCGCCGACGCCTGCGAGCTGTACACCGACGTGTCGGGGGTCTTCACGGCCGATCCCCGCGTGGTGCCCGGCGCCCGGCGGCTGCACCGGGTGTCATTCGAGGAGATGCTGGAGATGTGCGCCGCCGGCTGCCCCAAGCCGGAGATGCGGTCGGTGGAGTTCGCCCGCAACCACGGGGTGAAACTTCACGTCCGGTCCAGCTTCACCTGGGAACCGGGCACCTGGATCGAAGAGGAGGACCCGCAGGTGGAACAGCCCATCATCTCGGCCGTGGTCTCGGATGCGTCCGAGGCCAAGCTGACCGTGACCGGCGTACCTGACCGGCCGGGGGTGGCGGCCCGGTTGTTCCGGGGCCTGGCCGACCGCCTGGTCAACATCGACATGATCGAGCAGAACATCTCGATCCACGGCACGACCGACATCTCCTTCACCGTCCCTCACGCCGATCTGCCCGCCGCCCTCGACGTGTGCCGGACCCTGCAGCCCGAGATCGGCGCCACCGGTGTCCTGAGCGACGACGAGATCGCCACCGTGTCGCTGATCGGAGCGGGGATGAAGACCCACCCGGGCGTGTCGGCGACGATGTTCGAGACCCTCGCCAACGAGGGCATCAACATCGAGATGATCTCGACCTCCGCCATCCGCATCACGTGCGTGGTGCGCCGCACCCTGGTCGAACAGGCGGTCATCGTGCTCCACGACGCCTTCAAGCTGGAGGCGGAATAGATGGGACTGACCGTTGGGGTCTACGGCGCGACCGGGCAGGTCGGGGGCGTCATGCGGGCCATGTTGCGCTCCCGCGGATTCCCCTACGACTCGCTGCGCTATTTCTCATCGTCTCGATCCGCCGGCCGAGAGCTGGACGGCATCGTCGTCGAGGACGTGGCCACCGCCGACCATCACGGCGTCGACGTGGCCCTGCTGTCGATGGGGGCGACGGCGTCGCGCCAGTGGGCGCCGGTCATCGCGGAGGCGGGAGCGGTCGTGATCGACAACTCCTCGGCGTGGCGCATGGACCCCGACGTGCCGCTCGTCGTGCCCGAGGTCAACGCCGCCGCCCTGGGCGACATCGCCAAGGGCATCGTGGCCAACCCCAACTGCACGACCATGGTGTGCATGCCGGCGCTGGCGCCGCTGCACGCCGAGGCGGGGCTGGTGCGGCTGGTCGCCGCCACCTACCAGGCCGTGTCCGGCGCAGGCCTGGCGGGGGTGGCCGAGTTGGAGTCGCAGGTGCGCGAAGGGGGGGAAAAATCCGCGGCGTTGACCTTCGACGGCGACGCGGTCGGATTCCCGCCGGCCGCGGTGTTCCCCGGGCAGATCGCGTTCAACGTCTTGTCAATTGCCGGGACGCTGGTCGACGAGGAGACCAACGAGGAGCACAAGTTCCGCGACGAGAGCCGCAAGATCCTCGGGGTGGCGGACCTGGCCGTGTCGTGCACCTGCGTGCGGGTGCCGGTGTACACCGGGCATTCGGTCGCATTGAACGCCGAGTTCTCGGCGCCGATGTCGCCCGGGCGGGCATTGGCACTGCTGGCCCGGGCGCCGGGGGTGGCGGTCGTCGACATGCCCACCCCGTTGGCGGCCGCGGGCGGCGACGACTGCCTGGTGGGTCGGGTCCGCAGCGACCGCGGCGTCCCCGACGGCCGCGGTCTGGCATTGTTCGTCTCGGGCGACAACCTCCGCAAGGGCGCGGCGCTCAACGCCGTGCAGATTGCCGAGACCCTCATCTCCCGGGGCCTCATCTCCGCCTGACGGGCCGTCGCCGAGGCAGGCGCGGCGCGGGAGCCGCATGGCGTAAATTGCGGTCTTCTTGGGTCCCCCTCCCCGCCACGTCTCCGCTCGCACCCGCCGGCGTCGGCGACGTCAGTTCCGGTCGCTCTGCCAGCTCGTCGCGCTCGTGACCGCGAGCGTCGTGGTCGCGCAAATGGTGAGCCAGGGCGGCGGCAATGCCGGCACTGTGCTGGTCGCCCGAGGGGTGTCCGAGGCCGCCGCAGAGGCACCCGGCAAGCTCGATGTCACGACGCGACCCGCCGTGACCCCAGCTCCGACGACCACGGCAATTGTGGAGGCGTCCGGGCTGCTTTCGAATGCGTCGGTCCGTCATTATCTGGCGGGGCGCAAAGGGAATATCACCGCGGCGGTGTATGACGTGGCGACCGGCACCACATCCCTGTGGCGGCCGGGCATCACCCAGTACACGGCCAGCATCGTGAAAGTCGACATTCTGGCCACGTTGTTCGACCAGTTCGAGGATCAAGGACATGCAATTTCCTCGCGGGAGGCATCGCTCGCCAAGCGGATGATCGAACAGAGCGACAACACCGCCACCGATGCGCTCTGGGACGAGGCGGGCGGTGACGACGGCGTCGCCGCCTTCGGCCGGGCCCTCGGCATGTCGGCCACGATTCCTGGCGCCGAGACGCGGTGGGGATATACCAAGACGACCGCCGCCGACCAGGTCACGCTGATGAAGGCCATCGTTCTGCAAGGTGCCGTTCTCGAGGCCGCGGCTCGCAAGTACATGCTGGGATTGATGGAGCATGTCGAGAAGAACGAGGCGTGGGGAATCTCGGCCGGCGTGGCGCATGGGTCCACGGTGGCGCTGAAGAACGGCTGGCTACCCCTCGACGACGACAGTTGGCAGGTCAACAGCATCGGCTGGGTCCGCGGCCACGACCGCAACTACATCGTGGCTGTCCTGACCAGTTCCAATCCCACCGAGGGCTATGGCATCCAAACCATCCAGGGCCTGTCCTCGTTGATCTGGGCCCACGCATCGGACTGATCGCCGAGGGGCCCGAGCGCAGGACAAGAAAAGGGCCTCGCCGGTTGCCCGGCGAGGCCCTCACGAACGTCGAGCGAGCGTGATTTGTGGCTAGATGGTCTGGCGACGCCGGCGCTGCAAGACCACCAGCACCGTACCCAGGGCGATGAGGCCGAGTGCGACCAGCAGTCCGAGCATCACGTTGGTGCCGGTAAAGGCCAGTCCGCCCTTGGAACCCGTGCTGGACGTGCAGGTGAGTTGGAACGTCCCCGTGGGTGAACTGCTGCCTCCGCCCACCTTGGCACCGGTGGCCACCACCGCGTTGTTGCCACAGATGGCCGGAGCATTGACCGGGTCGTCAACCTGGAGGATCGTCTGAGACGCAACCGTGATAACGACGACGACGGCCCCGTTGGTAGCCGTCTTCGTGAAAACGGTCGTTCCGTTCACTACGACCGTGACTGACGCACCCGGAGCGAAATCGCCGCAGAGCGTGAAGGTGATGGTCTGGCCCACCACCACCACGCCCGCGCTGACATTGCCGACGGTGCACGGCGGCGTGGGGGGGCAGCTACTGAGCGGATAGCAATTCTGTCTTGGGACTGCTGAACTCTGCGCGCTTGCGGGTCCACCGGAGAGCAAGACCGTGCTGCAAATCAGGACAGCCCCGACGAGGGCCGCCATCTTGTGCCGAAGTGTGGGCACTTCAGTCTCCCTCCACGTAGTCGAGTGGCCAGAGACTAGCTTAGATCCCTGACCGGGTCGCAACAAGAATCGTCACGTCACGCGGCGTTCACACCTGCCGTCTGAAGCCGTCAGAAGCCGCAAGACGCCATTCAACCACCGTTTGCTCCTGACGCCGGCTGGCCGCTGGCGTCTCCGTACGCCCGGGGTGGGGGCATGCGCCCGGCGTCAGCCGAACGCGTCGTGGCCTGCTTGAGGCTGGCGACGATCTGGGGGCGGGGCGCCGTGGGATCGATCAAGAGGAGTAGCGCCGGGTCCAACGGCGGGACCGAGACATGCGAAATGAGGGGGTGCAATGGGCGGTAGTCGACCTCCCCGATCCCGAGCAGGACCTCATTTAGCTTTTCGCCCGGCCGAAGGCCGGTGTACACGATGTCGATCGGTCGCTCGGCTCGCTCGACGAGGAAGCGGGCCACGTCATCGATGCGGACCGGGTCACCCATGTCGAGCACCAGCGCCTCCCCGCCGCGGCCGATGCCCCCTGCCTGGATGACGAGTTCCACCGCCTCCTCGACGGTCATGAAGTACCGGACGACCTCGGCGTCGGTCACCGTGACGGGCCCCCCGGCCGCGATCTGGGCCTGGAAGCTGGTGAGGACCGACCCTCGGCTGCCGAGCACGTTGCCGAAGCGAACGCTGAGGTAGATGCCGTCGGCCTGGTCGGACATCCAGGCCGTGAGCCGCTCGCTCAACCGTTTGGTGTAGCCCAGCACGCTGATCGGGTCGGCGGCCTTGTCGGTCGAGATGTTCACGAATCGCGCCACGCCGGCCTCAGCCGCCGCGTCGAGCAGGTTCAGGGTCCCCTGCACGTTGGTCAGCACCGCCTCGGCCGGGTATTGCTCAAGCATCGGCAGGTGTTTGAGGGCGGCCGCGTGGAACACCACATCGGGCCTCCGCTCCAGCATCAGCTCGCGGACGGCCGATCGGCTGCGGATGCAGAGGAGCACCGTGTCGGGGGTGTCGAGGAGCGCTCGGCCGTCGATGATCAGCTTGACCGCATGCAGCGCCGACTCGTCCCGGTCGACCATGATGAGCTCGGCGGGGGCGAACTGGTGGAGCTGACGGCACAGTTCGGATCCGATCGAGCCGCCGGCGCCGGTGACCATCACCCTCTTTCCGGTCAGATAGCCGGCGATGCTTGACAGGTCGGTTTTGATCTCGTGGCGGCCGAGCAGGTCAGCCGGTGTGACGTCGCGGATGTCGCTCAGGCTGACCGTGTCCCCGAACAGCTCGCGATGGGAGGGAAGCACCTTGACCGAGAGACCGATCTCGTCCACCAGTTTGCTCAACTGCCCCACTACCGACGAGTCCGCGCTGGGGATGGCAATGAGCACCGCCTTGGCCTCGTAGGCCGCGGTGACCGCTGCCAGGCGGTGGCGCGTGCCGACGACCGGTACGCCCATGATCCGCAGGTTCCGCTTCGCCAGGTCGTCGTCGAGTAGGGCGACAGGAAGGTAGGGGCTGTCAGGGTCGTGCAGCATGGCGGTGACCACCTGGGCCCCCGCCTCGCCCGCGCCGAAGACGACGATGCGCTCGGCGGCGTCGGTTGACGGCCGCATGCGCCGTTCGGCATCGAGGCGACGGGCGTAGCGGATTCCCGACATCAAGAAGATGGCGATGAACCCCCCGATCACCGGCGTGCTCAGGGGCACCAAACGCGGGGTCACGGCCACGGCGTCGACGGCGAAGCTGATCGCCGCCGCCACACCGACCGCCTTGGCCAGCGCCGCCACCTCCTCGAAGCTCCCGTACCGCCAGCGACCCACGTACAGGCCGAATCCCATGCCCGCCATGACCTGGGCGACGAACACCAGGGCCACCACGATCGCCAGACCGGTCCAGTCGACCTTGTGGTAGTCGAACTCGAAGCGCATGACGACGGCCATCACCAGCGCCACCGCCCAGGCCACGAGGTCGCCGAGCGCGTGCTTCGCCAGTTGTCGCGCCAGCCGGGGTCGAGGGTCCGAGGGAGTCGCCGTCATGTCGTGCTGTCACCGCGCCACGGACGACGAATGACCCGGCCCAGCGGTCCGGTCGACCCCGCGGATCGGGATTGTAGTGCCGGCGAGCCGCGCCCGGGGCTTCGGCGGCCCCGGGTCCGTGAACACGGCCGCGGGGTTGCCATACGAACCTTTCTCTATGCTGGCCGCCGTGGTCGACCCGAACGCTTCCGGCTACTAGGGATGCCGCGACGCTCGCGACGCCGCCGTCGATCCCGGCGGAGGATGATCTGGCTGATTGCGGGGGGCTTTTTCGTCATTCTGCTGATCCTGGCGGCCGCCGGATGGCGCGATCTCATGTCGGCCCGCTCCCGACTGGTTTCGGCCAAGGGGACCCTCGATCAGATCGTGACCCATCCCGCGGTGCTCAACACCGGCGAAGGGCGCTCGGTGACGACGCAACAGCTGACGTTCGCAGTCGACGAGGTGACGGTGGCGCGCCACATCATCGGCGGCTCGTTTCCCTTGAAGCTGGCCCGCCTGATCCCGGTGGTCTCCTCGCAACGCTCGGGACTCCTTCGGTTGGTCGACGACTCGGCCACCGCACTCACCGCCGGTCACAACCTGGTCGTCGAAGCCGACCGGCTGGTTGCCGAGGGCAAGGTCAACGGGGCCCAGGTGCCCATCGGCTCGTTGGCCACCTTCGAGACCGACCTGCGCAAGGCGGGCGCCACGATTTCCGGCCTCCGGCGATCCAGTGGAGGGCTGCTCGGCCCGGTGGGCCGGGCCCGCCGCCAGTTCAACACCCTGGCGACCGACACAGGCAGTCGCCTGCTCAACGACGCCGATGCCGTCGGAGTGGGCCAGAGCCTCCTCGGCTCGGGCGGCGCCCGGCGTTATTTCATCGCCTTGGAGAACGACGCCGAGATGCGCAATCACGGGGCCATCCTCTCCTACGCCCTGGTCTCGATCGACAAGGGTCACGTGGCGGTGACCGATCACGGCCCCATCCTCACGCCGATTCAGGTGCCGGGAAAGGGTGTGAGCACACCGCTCTTGCTGAAGAGTCCTGCCCCCACGGCCATACCCCCGGGCACCGCGACGGTCTTCGGCGGCCTCTTTCCCACCCAGTCCTGGACGTCGGTGAACGCCACCGCCGACTTCCCCTTCAGCGCCAAGGCCATGCAGGACATGTACCACCAGGCGACGGGCCAGAGCGTCGACGGAGTGATCGCCCTCGATGTCCCGGCCCTGTCGTCGCTGTTGAGCGTCGTCGGTCCGGTCTCGGTGCCGGACATAAACGAGCAGATCACGGCTCAGAACGCGGGCACGGTCATCCTGCATGACCTGTATGACTCATTCCCCGTGAGCCAGCAGGTGGTCCGCAAGGAGCTGCTCTCCGAAGTCGTGACCGAGGTCGTCAACCGGCTCTCGGCCGGTTCCTTCGACCCCCTGCCGCTCGCCCAGCAGCTGGCCAACGCGGCCGCCGGTGGCCACATGCGGGTCTGGAGCGGTGTCGGCCAGGAGGAGGGCACCCTCGAACGGGTCGGGCTCGGTGGCGGGCCGGCGACCAACTTGGCCGACCGCACGTTCCACCTGGCGGTCGAGAACCGCAATGCCACCAAGGTCGACTACTACGTCAAGACGGCGCTGCAGCAGCAGGTGACCATCACCGGCGCGGGGACGGCGATCATCCGCACCACGGTCACGGTCCACAACGGCGCGCCGCCAGGCGCCAAACCGTCGTATCAGTTGGGCCCGGATGGCTACTCGACCACGCAGCCGGGCGAATACTGGGCCTGGGTCCTCCTGTGGGGACCGAAGGGCTCCGATCAATCGCGCTCGGTCCTCGAGTCCGGATTGCAGTTGAGCAACACCGACCTGGACCGCATCTACGCCGGAGAGACCAGGCAGGTGGTCTTCAACACCGTCATTCAGCACGCCGTGCGTGACGGGAAGCTAGAGCTGCGCTACGTGCCCCAGCCCCGCCTGACCCCCCCGGCCTTAAGCGTGACGATCCAGGCGCCGGGCTGGACGGTCGGCGGCAAGGCGACCTATGCCGGGAGCTGGGACCGCACGATCACCCTGAGCTGGGATCTGCACCACTAGCTCCGGGGTGTTCGGGTCTGTTCCCGCCGAGCTCGTCGGGCTCGGTGACCCGGCCCGACGCGCCGTGCAACGAGACAGTGTCGACGTCGGCCATCCGGAACAACCAGGTTCCCTCGCATTCGATCGCGGGGGGGATGCGCCCGCTTCGGGCCCACCGCCCGACGGTTCGGACCGACATGTTGAGCCGCTGCGCCACCTGCACGAGGTTCAGCTCGTCAGCTCCGACCGGTTGGTCGCCCAAACCTGCGCTCAAGGGTCGCCTCCTAGATGGAGCGGATCCGTCGGAACGTCCGGCGTCTCGCAGCCAGACGCCAGCTCCGGGGAACCTTTGGGTGGTTTGGCTGAATTTTACTCTCGCGGCCAGAAACCGTAAACGTTCCGTATCGAGAGTTGCACATCGGCGAGCGGACTCGTCGCCCGCGGGGGCGTCCTGTGGGCTACCGGTAGCCCTGAATACCCCCCGGACGCCAGCCGTCGGGCAGGTAACGTCCCAGGTGGCCGTCGTCGGTCAGGTACAGCCGCAACCCGCATTCCGGGCACGCGGCGTCGCCGGGTTGCTCCGGGAAGGAGATGGCGGCCCGACAATCCAAGCATTTTGAATCGAACATACGTTCGAGGATAGCCCGGGCAGCCTGTTCCTGCCGCGCCTACGCGAGCGGTCGCGGCGTCTGGTCGGAGGCCGGGGCCGGCTGAGAAAGCCGGCGCCACGCCGCTCGGGCATCGGCCACCAAGGCGGGTAGCGATTGCTCGATGATGAGGCCGGGCACGCTGACGCTGTCAACGACGGCATGGCAGGTCGGACCGTCGGCGACGGTCAGGTCGACGGCGAGCTCTCCCGGGGCGGCCTGGCAGGGGCCGGAGCGGACCTGGCCTCCGACCGCGCGGACGAAGCTGACCAGAACCTCGGTCAGTTCCGATGTGGTCGACGATTGCAACAGCGCCCGGGTGGCCAGGTAGGTGTCATTGGACAGCACGGTGTCGGTGATCCCTTGGTTCACCGGCGCCGCCGCCGCCTCGGGGCGGTCCCACTGGTTGTCGAACTCGGGGCCCGTCAGGACCTCGGTGCGAACCAGGACCGGGTGGCGCAGCCCAACGGCGAGCACCACCCGGTCGTGGAGTTCCAGGCCGCAGCGCAGCGCCTCGGAGGGGCGCGCCGCCACGATCCGTAACTGCAAGGCGTAGCGATCGGTCGAGAACAACGCGGCCGGGGACCAGGCCCACATCTCCTCCACCAGCGCGTGGATGGCGCAGTAGGCGAATGGCTCACGCGGGCTCGGTGGGACGAACTCCAGGACCACGACCCACTCGCCCGGGCCGGGTGCGCTCATGCTGGGGAAAAGAATTCGTGAAAGGTCATGCCGCCTCAACGTGGTCGGGCAGGTCGCCAGGGGTCAGATGTCGGAGCACGACGATTGGGTGCCGCCCACCACATGCTCCCAATTGTTCTACCCGTCCGACCGGGGCGCGAATCGTGCCGCCGGACCCGCCGATCCAACCGCAGCCTGTCGGAGATGCTCTACTGATCCCCCAAGATGCACCTCGACCTCGCCCTGGTCTCGGGTCTGACCGCCGCCGTCGGCCACCATCGACACGCAAACTCGGCCTTGTTGGCCCTGGCGGGCCTGCTCGGCGGGTTCGCCGTCGGCCTCACCGGCATGGGCGGGGGCGCCCTGATGACCCCGGCGCTGGTGCTGGTCTTCAAGATCGACCCCAAGGTGGCGGTGGCGAGCGACCTGGTCAACTCCCTGATCATGAAGCCGCTGGGAGGGGCGGTCCACACCCGGCGGGGGACGGTCCAGTGGCCCCTGGTCCGGTGGCTGGTGCTCGGGTCGGTGCCCTCCGCGTTCACCGGCGCCTTCCTGCTCAATCAGATCGGTGACGGCAATCAGGGGAAGATCAAACTGTTGCTCGGGTGGGCGCTGCTGGTCGCGTCGCTGGCCATCGCCGCCAAGGCGGTGTTGACCGGACGAGCCAAACAGCGGCGCACGTCGGGCGAGCAGGCCAACGAGCAGCCCCACACGATCAAGCCGGTGTCGACGGTGCTGGTGGGTGCCGTCGGCGGCCTGATCGTCGGCATGACCTCGGTGGGCTCGGGGTCCCTGATGATCGTCCTGCTGATGCTGCTCTACCCCCGCCTGGCTTCCAAGTCGCTGGTGGGGACCGACCTGGTGCAGGCCATTCCGCTGGTGGCGTCGGCCGCGCTCGGCCAACTCCTCTTCGGTCACATCAACTTCGGTCTCGTCGGAGCGTTGGTCGTGGGCAGCATCCCCGGCGTCTACCTGGGTGCACGGCTGTCGTCCAGGGCCCCCGATGCGATCGTGCGCCCGGTGTTGGTCGCCATACTCCTGGCCACCGCCTTGGCGCTGCTCATCCCCTCCAACTACACCGCCCTCGGTGCCGCCTTGATCTTCGCCGCGGTGGCGGGGATCCCCCTGTGGGGGGCAGTGGATGCGACCCTCCGACGCCACGCCGACTGGGAGTCCGTCGGA
Organism: Acidimicrobiaceae bacterium; assembly: GCA_030838045.1. Classification (GTDB taxonomy): domain Bacteria; phylum Actinomycetota; class Acidimicrobiia; order Acidimicrobiales; family Palsa-688; genus JALYXV01. Next base: position 3,047 of record JAUTXN010000263.1, on the reverse strand, counting down.
CGCAGCCGGACCAGGTGGGTGGCAGTGCAGGGCATCGGGGCGCCCTTCGGCATCGGACTGCTGGCGTCGATCCTGTACTTCGCCAGAGTCCGCGGGGAGGTCGAACGAGCCCAGGGTCTGCGTGACGCGGTGGTCTAGGCAACCACGGGGGGCTCGTTGGCTTCGCTGCGGATCACATGGATCACGGCGTTGATCAGGGCCAAGTGGGTGAAGGCCTGCGGGAAGTTGCCCAGGTGGCGACCGCTGCGGGGGTCGAGCTCCTCGGCGTAGAGGTCGAGGGGGCTGGCGAGGGAGAGAAGCTTCTCGCACAGGCAGCGGGCTCGCATCTTCTCGCCGACCAGGGCCAGGGCCGACACCAGCCAGAACGAGCAGATGGTGAACGTCCCCTCCTCGCCGGTCAGTCCGTCGTCGGTCTCTTTCACCCGGTAGCGCAGCACCAGGTCGTCGTCGGTCAGCTCGTCGGCGATGGCCAGCACCGTCGCCCGCATCCGGGGATCGTCGGGCGGCAGGAACCCGAACAGGGGCATCAGGAGCACCGACGCGTCGAGCCCGTCGGTGTCGTAGTGCTGGGTGAAGACGCCCCGGTCGTCGAGCGCGTGGGTGCAGATGTCGGCATGGATCTCCTCGGCCGCCGCCTGCCACCGCTCAGCCAGCTCGAGGTCGTCGCGCATGAGCGCCAGGCGGGCCCCGCGTTCGGCCGCCACCCAGCACATCATCTTCGAGGAGGTGAAGTGTTTCGGGTCGCCCCGGACCTCCCAGATGCCGCAGTCCGCCTCGCGCCAGTGGGCCAGGGCCGACTCGACCTGGTGCTTCAGGATGGGCCAGATCCGGTCGTCCAGGTGGTCGCGATTCTTGGTGTGGATGTAGACCGAGTAGATCACCGCCCCCCAGACGTCGTGCTGGCGCTGGCGGTAGGCGGCGTTGCCGACGCGGACCGGGCGCGAACCTCGGTAGCCGCTCAGGTGGTCGAGGAGGCGCTCGTCGAGTTCCTGCTCGCCGCCGACGCCGTACATGACCTGCAGGTCGGGGTCGCATTCGGCGACGTCGGCGATGAACCAGAAGAAGTCGTTGGCCTCCCAGTCGAAGCCCAGGGTGTACAGCCCCCACAGGGCGAACGTCGAGTCTCTGATCCAGCTGTAGCGGTAGTCCCAGTTGCGTTCGCCGCCGATCGTCTCCGGCAGCGACGTGGTGGCGGCGGCCACGAGGGCGCCGGTCGGGGCGAAGGTGAGTCCTTTCAACGTGAGGGCGCTGCGCTCCAGGTAGCGGCGCCACGGGTGGTCGGGGAAATTCCCCCGCGCCAACCAGTGCTGCCAGTGATGCGCCGTCCACACCAACCGGCCGTAGGCCTCCTGAAACGTCAACGGCGGCCCGTGCTCAGTCCAGCTCAGGGCGCAGAATCGGCTTTCGCCCTCCTTCAGGAGCGTCCGGGCCGTGGCCCGCCCGCCCTCGAAGCCGATCCGCATGTCGGTGGTCAGCGTCAGCTCGATTTCGACACCGTCGGACCGGGCGACTCCCTGGTTGTAGCCCAGCTCGGTGTGCGACCAGTGGGCCCCCCGCACGCCGTAGTCGAAACGGGGCTCGCAGTCGAGCACCACCTGCACCTCGCCATTGACGCAGCGCACGGTCCGCAGGAGCACGTGCTCGGCGTCATAATCCGTGGGTGCCCGGTGGTGGGTGTGGGAAATCTCCTGACCCAGGTGGTGCCACGGGCCCATCAAAAGGACGTCCCGAACGACGATCCAACCGGTCGGCGTGCTCCAGCTCGTCTCCAGGATCATGGTCCCCGGCAGGTAGCGCCGGGCAGCGGGCACCATGCGATCCGCCGGTCCGATGCGGAAGTAGCCGGCGTCGCGGTCGAGGATGGCGCCGAACACGCTGGGCGAGTCGACCCGAGGGAGGCACAGCCACTCGACATTTCCGCTCGGCGCCACCAGCGCCTGGCTCTCGCAATCCGACAAGAAGCCGTACTCGCCGATGGGCGGAAAGGCGGCATAGCTCTGCGACGCGGCCCTGGAACCCCGGAACTCTCCCGGCATCACCACCTCACCATGATGTCATTTCGCGGTGCATTCACGACGGGTTCGTGCATTTCCGGCTCGCTCGGCTCCGACCCGTCGTCGTTCAGGCCCGCGCCGGAATCCCTCCGGGCCCCGGTTCGTCGCATCCGGCGGGGACTTTTCCCCGACCGCGCGGTTACCAGATGAACGTCGCCACCGCCCCTCCTGGGAGCGTGGCGGGGGTGGACCGGGTTCGGGCCTGGATCTGCAGGGTGCGAGGCGTGGTCCCGGAGTTGACCACCACCAGGGCGTGGCTCCCGTCGAGATTGCGGAACGCGGTCGTCTCCAGGTTGCCGTTGCCGAACGTCGAGGAGGCCACCCGCACCCCGCCCGGATGGGCCCCGAGGGCGGCGTGGGCCAGCGACCAGTACTCGACGTTGTCGGTCACCGAGCCGGTGGCCGGGTCGACCGTCAGCATGCCCCGACATTGGGTGCAACCCCCGTTGTGAGGCCCGCCGCCCGGGTCGAGGGCCAGGTTGAACCACAGCACCGCCGTCGCCCAGTTGCGGGTGCCGCCCACGAACAGGTTGCGGGTTTCCCAGACCAGGTCTGCGGCGAAGCCCGCCGACCACGATCCGCCCGAGCACTCACTCAGCCAGATGGCGGCCTGCGGGGCGGCGTTGTGGATCTTCGTCTGGGCCGAGACGTCGCCCGCGTTGCAGTGGAAGGCGACGCCGGCCAGGTACTTGGCCGACGGACGGTTGGCCAGTAGTGACGCTGGAAAGGTGGGGTCCTCCCAGTTGTGGTCGTAGCCCAGCAGGGCCACGTTGAGGCCCGACGCGACCAGCGCCGGCCCGAGGTGGTGGGCAATCAGCTCCGCCTCCTGGGGCTCGGTCAGGGTCATGCCGGGGTAGTCGCCGGGTGAGAACTCGGGTTCGTTCTGCACCGTGAGCGCATCGACGGGCACGCCGTCGGCCGCGAAGGCCTTGAGGGTCAGGACCAGGTACCGGGCGTAGGCGTCCGACCAGGCCCCGTCGAGGGTGCCGCCGA
>JAUTXN010000243.1 GCA_030838045.1 Acidimicrobiaceae bacterium | reverse complement strand
CTGCCGGTCGAGCTGATGGTTGCGACCGCCGGCGTAGAACTGGACCAAGTGACCTGCGAGGTGAGGTCTTGAGTGGTGGCGTCGGTATAGGTCCCGGTCGCGGTGAACTGCAACGTCGCGCCCCTGGCGAGCGGTTGTTTGATGGGAGCAATCCGGATTGACCGCAGTGTGGCGGGCGTGACGGTCAGCACCGCGGTGGTCGTGAGGCCCTGGAACACCGCGGTCACGGTCGTTTGTCCGACCCCGACACCCGTCGCCATCCGGCCTATGAATGTGGCGACGGCGGTCGATGACGACGACCACGCGGTGCGGGTCGTCACCAGTTGCACGGTCCCGTCGGTCATGACCGCAGTCGCCATGTACGGGAGGGTCTGCCCCTTGGCGATATGGGCGTCGAGGGGGGCCACCCGCAGTTCGGTGGCGGCCGCCGCGGTCACGGTAACGACGGACTTGGCCGTGAGGCCGGAGAAGCCGGCGGTGATGCTGACCTTCCCGATGCTGACGGCCACTACCAGTCCGGCTCCTGACACCGTGGCGATCGCCTGCGTGGGGGAGCTCCAGCTCGCGTCCGCCGTCACGTCCTGGCTGCTGCCGTCACTGAAAGTGGCTGTGGCGGTCAGCTGCTTGGCCGCGCCCTTCGGGACAGGCGTCTTCGCCGGTGCCACTGAAAGCGCCTTCAGCGTGGCTGCAGTGACCATGAGGCTGGCAGTTCCGGAGGCGCCGCCGAGGGCGGCGGAAATGATCGCCGTGCCGGCCGAGAGTGCCGAGACCAACCCGGCTTGCGTCGTACCACCGGAGGTCACGACGCTCGCCACCGTCGTGTCTGAGGAGGACCAGGCGGCCTGGCCGGTGACGTCTTCGATGGTGCCATCGGTGAGGGTACCTGTCGCGGTGAACGGGTGGGTCGTGCCCTTGACCGCCGTCAGCGCTGCGGGAGTGACCACGATCGAGGTCAGGGCGGCCGGCGTAACGGTGAAGCCCGCGGTTCCAGACACGCCATTGAATGTCGCGGTGATTGTGGCCCCGCCGACGCCCACGGCCGAGGCCAATCCGGGCTCAGCCATACCGCCAGCAGTGACGACCCTGGCGACCGCCGTGTTGGTCGACGACCATTGAGCTTGGCCGGTCAGATCCTGGGTGCTGCCGTCGGTGAACGTACCGGTGGCGGTGAACTGCTGTGTCATACCTCGGGCCGCGGTTGCGGTCGTCGGAGTCACTGATATTGACGCCAGGGCGGCCGGCGTGACAATGAGGGTGGCGGTGCCGGTCACCCCACCAACGGCCGCGGTCACGGCGATCGGACCCCCGGCGGCTTGGCCGAGGGCAAGGCCTGTGGGGCTGATTGTGGCGACCGTAGAGTCGGTAGGCAGCGACCAGGTTGCGGCCGCCGTGATGTCGGCGGTGGTGCCGTCGGAATACGTGCCCGCCGCGCTGAACTGTTGGGTGGTGCCAGCCGGTATCGACGGGCTCTGCGGGGTGACGGCGATGGATGTCAGGTTGACGGCCGCCGTGACCACAATCGTCGCCGCTGCCTGCACCGAGCCAGCGGAGTTCGATGCGCTCACGGTGAAGTTGAAGCTGCCCGCGACGCCCGGCGTCCCGGACAGCACGCCGCTGACCGGGTCCAGGGTGAGCCCCGGGGGCAGGCTGCCCGGCGTGACCGAGAAACCGGGGGCCGGATTGCCGGTCGCGGCATAGGTGTAGCCGAAGGCGACGCCGACGGTTGCCGAAGACGGCGGGGTGGATGCGCTGAACACCGGAACGGTGCTCGGGGCGTTGATCGAGACCGTCAGCGACTGGGTGGCGGTACCGGCGGCGTTCGTTGCGGTGACCGCAATCGTTGCTGCCTGGGCCGAAGCGGTGGACGCCACAGTGAGAGCCGCCGTCCCGTCGTGGTCGTCGGTGAAGGTGACACCCGCGGGAAGGGCATCATTTTCCCCGAGTACGGCCGCCGGGAAGCCCGATGTCGTAATCGTGAACGTCCCGCCGGTCCCGGCCGTAAACGACGCGGCCGGTGGGCTGGTGAATGCCGGGACCTCGTTCACGGCCAGGGTGAACGGCTGGTTGGCATCGTCGCCGACTCCGTTATGCCCGGTCAGGACCAACGGGTACGTGCCCGCCGAGCCCGGCGCCGGGGTGCCCGACAGAGTGGCGGTGCCGTCGCCCCGGTCGGCGAAGGTCACCCCGGACGGCAAGGCGCCGGTCTCACGCAGCGAAGCGGTCGGTGAGGCCGAGGTCTGCACCGTGTAGTTCCCGGCCGTGCCCACGGTGAAGCTGGCACTGGCGGCGCTGGCAAAGGTGATCGTGGCCGGTCGGACGATGAGGTCCGTGGCCGCGGTGAAGGCATCGACACCGGTCCCGTTGGCTGCTTTGACCGAGATCCTGGACGGGCCCGGGTTTGAGGGCATTCCCGTGAGGGCCCCAGTCGTGGCATCCAGGGTGAGGCCGGCAGGAAGGGTTCCGGTGGCCACGCTAAAGGTCGGGGCGGGGTCGCCCGTCGCGGCGAAGACGTAGTCGTACGCGACGCCAACTGTGGCCGGCGGCGGGCTCTGCGCCGTGAAGGCGGGCGCGTTCACCGGCAGGGCGATGTCGCCGTCGTGCACCGTCGCAGTCGCGGGATCGGACGACCCGACCCGGTTGGTGACCACGACGCTGGCGCTGTAGGCCACCGCGGGGTCGAGGCCCGAGACGACGACCGCGGTACTGCCGTCGGTCACCTGCTGCACGTGCAAGCCCGGCTGGAGGACCACCGTCGCCGTGGTCAGGGGGCTTCCGCCGTCGAAGGGCACGGCGAAGGTGACCGCCACCCGGGAATCGTGGCGGACCGCGTCGATCCCGGTCGGCGTGGCCGGGCTGGTGATCGGATGGACCTCGGTGAGCGGGTTCACGGCCCCAGCAGGGTCGCAGGCGTCGCCCGGCCCGTAGTTGTCGGTGTCGGCCTGGTCGGCGTTCGGAGTCAGCGGGCAGTTGTCGATGCCGTTGGCGACGGTGTCGCCGTCCTGATCGGCCAGCGGCCCGTCGTTCGGGTACGGATCGCAGCTGTTGCGAACACCGTCCCCGTCGGTGTCGTCACCTGGCCCTGCCGGGGCGCAGCTGGCCGGAGCGGCGACCTGTATATAGGTGCTGCTGATCCAATCCCCGGTGACCGCGTCCATGGCCCGTAACTCGTGGACCCCGGCGGGGGTCCCGGGGGGGATCTGAATCGGGATGGTGACATGCCCGTCAGAATCGGCCGTGCCCTCGCCCACGATCTGCGGCGACGAGTAAATGCCGACGACGATGGCCTCGTTCTTTCGGGCGTCGAATGTGGTCGACGTGTTGTCGGACCAGTTGAAGAGCTGGCCGTCGACGGCAATCGCGGTGATCGAATCCGAGCGAGGCGGCGGCAGGACAAGGGGATTGGGGTCGGGGTTCGGCGACAACCCGACCATGAACAGTTGGGCTTGGACTGCGTCGAGCATCAGGCTGTGGCCCTCGACCGACGGGTGGAACGACTCGTCGCCGAGGGGACCGACTCCGTGGATCGGGGTGTCATTGCCCGACACGATCCCATTGGCCCCGCCCTGGCAGATGTTGTCGTTGATCAAGGCGTCCTGGACGTCGAGAAGGTGCACTCCGGCGGCTTGGGCGGCCAGCACCAGGCCACCGTTGAGGCGGGGAATGAACTCGTAGTGGAGCCATTGCTGCTCGGCTCCGTTGATGGCGCCTAGCCGCGTGGGGCACGAGACCGGTGTGGGCGAGTTGATGGGGTCCGGGTAGTTGACCGCGTAGACCTCGGCCGTGTCGTTACTCATCTTCGCCACGGAGCGGATGGAGGCATACGTCGATGCGATGGCGGGCAACTCGGCGTCGATCTTGTCGAGCCGTCGTTGCTTCCAGGCCCCGCCGTCGAGACTCAGGCAGGCGTGGAGCTGGCAGTCGGTGATGATGTCGGCAAACCCGGCGTTGTTGCCCCCGATCGAGATGAATACGACGTCGACCGGACCCCCGTGCTCGAAGGACTCGAGCTCCTTCAGCTGGGCCTGCCAGCCGATCGTCGGGTTCCCCCGCGGATACTGCCCGTTCGAGACCACGTCATCGGTGACCGCTCCCGAACACGCCGCGAAGAGAACATCGGACGGGCTGGTGGCCAGATCGATCCCCTTGCGTAGGGCCCACGATGTCGCGGCCCGGTGACACAGGTTCACCGCGATGCGGGGGACTCCGTCGTAGAAGTTGGGTGAGTAGTCCGCGGTGCCCGGCTCGTACGGAGGGAAAGCCCCTTCTCCTGAGATGAACGAGTCGCCCAGGATCGCGATCCGGACCTTGCCGTCGCAGTTGGTATCGCCGGACTGCCGCGCCAAGCCGGCATTCGCCGTTCCCACTGGGCACCTTCCGAGTGCCGGTTCAGGCACGAAGCCCTGCACCAGCGGATGGACCATGTCATGGTTTCCGGGCAGGATCGGCAGCACAGTGAAGTCGCTGCTCTGCCCGTCAGCGAGCGGGGCCTGGAAGCTGTGAGTAGCGGCGTCCACCTGGGCGATCGGATTCGATCCGAAGGGGGCCGGCACCAATCGGAGGTTGCCGTCCTCGTTGACGACGTGCTCGGTGGTGGCCCACACCGAGTACCCGGTCGCGCCGCTGACTGGCTGCCACGCCACGTCGACGCCACCGGTAGCCGCAGCAGTGGCGGTCAGCACCGGTCGATCCTCGAACGGGATGGAGGGCTGGGCGAAGAACTGGGCGGTGGCGTCGATGGTGCCGTCCGCCACCTTGCGGACGTAGGAATAGTCGGGCAGGAAAAGCCCGGTGAAGTCGGGGATGACCTCGAGCGGGGCGTTCAGGCACTGCCCCGGGTCGAGTTGGGCGATGTCGAATTCGCGTTGCTGTTGCGGCTGGAAGATGGCGTGCTGGGTGGGCTCGCCAAACTGGACCGCCACGTTGTAGATGGGCGTCTGGTATTGCGGATCGCTGTTGGTGACGTTGCACAGCTGCACGCCGACCCGGTAGGGCGAGCGCTCATAGGCGTGCTGGTCTCCGGTAATGCGAAGGGCAGCCGCCTCGAGGCCCCACACCTTTATCGGGTTGGTGGTGGTGGCGTCCAGGATGACCGGCAGGCCGACGGGGTCGAGCCGGCCGGCGTAGTGGGCGGTCAGGTTGTACAGCCCGGGCACGTCACCGCGCGCGATCCAGTGGACACTCTTCGACTGACCGCCGGGGACGTCGGGGAAGTCCTGGGGATTGGCCTGGGTCTGGCCGAACAGGGCCGGAAGGGCAAGGGCCGGAGTGCCATCGGCGGACGCGGGCAGGTCGAGCCGGGCGATGCCATTGGTGAGCACGAACCCCGAACCGGCGGGCGCCAGGTCCTGGACGGTCATCGTGACGTCGTAGAACTCCTTCTGCCATTTCGCTTCGCCCGGGATGGTGATGTAGATGATCTGCGGGACACTCTGGATGTACTGGACGGAGGCGACGATCCATATTCCGGGCAGGCCGAACAGGCCCCCCGGGATGGAGCACGTCAGAGCGCAGCCGCCACCGCCACCGCCTCCGCCGAAGCCAGCCCCGAAGAACCCGCCTGGGCTGGTGTAGCCGTGGAACACGACCGGCTCAGGCCCGAAGGCCAGGTTTATCTCGAACTTGTAGTCGTTGATGTTGGCTGGGTCGCTCAGGTCGACGCCGACGGCCGCCGCTTCGCTCGGGGTAATGCGGTGGGCGTCGAGGGTGGCGGTGGCCAGTTCGCCCCGGTCCAACGCCACGGTCACCGCCCCGCCCCCACCGCGGGCGGTCACCGATGCCTTCGCCGGTTGATAACCGGACTTGGCGACGAACACCTCATAGGTGCCATCGGGCAGCCCGGCGAGGGCCGCGGTGCCCGTCGTGTCAGTCGAGTCTGAATGCCGGGTGCCGTCCTGAGAGACGACGGCCACGTCGGCCTGACCAAGGAGGGCGGCGCCGGCGTGGTCGATCACCGTGACGACCACATTGGGCGCGACCGGCCCGACGTTGATGGTGGCGGTATTGGTCGCGCGGCCGCCGGGACCGGCGTCGATGGTGAGAGTGGCGGAGTAGACGCCCTGGTTGGGCAGTACCAGGCCCGGAACGACCGCGCCGGAGAAGTCGTGGTTGTAGCCGGCTGGACCGGTCACACGCCATTGGTAAGAGCGGATGGCATCGGCCGGCGACGAGGCCGAGCCGTCGAGGGTGACCCCGTGGGCCTCGCCTGCAGTCGTGGCCAGGTCGGGACCGGCGTTGGCGATCAGCGGAGTAGGCAGCGACACCGACACGACCGCGCTGTCGCTCACGTAACTGGCGAAGTCGTCGTCACTGACCCGAACGGTCGGGGCGTAGAGCGCGTTGATGTGATAGGTGTGCGGCACGGCCTGGCCGACCTGGTAGGGGCCGCCGTCCTGGCCGCCGTCACCCCAGAAGATCGTGTACGACAGGGCGCCGCCGTCGGGGTGGACGGCGTCGATGTGGGCTGTGACCGGCAGCGGATAGACGCCGCTGGTCGGATCGACGGTGAGCTGCACCGTCGGCCGGTGGGATATCACGCTGCTGACCGCGGCGGTGTTGTTGGCCGGGTTGGAGTCGGCCGGGCTGGCTGCGGCCACCCTGAGGGTGTTGACGACTGGACTGGCGGTGGAGGTCACCGTCGTCGGGGTGACGGCCACGTCGACGTTGACGGTGGCGAAGCGGGCCAAGGTCGGCGTGTCGCAGTGGACGTCGTGACCCGAAACCGAGCAGGTGGTGCCGGCTGGCGGGCTGACGGCGTCGACCGCGAAGTTGGCCGGGATGGTGTCGTCCAGGGTGACTCCATGGGCCGTGCTGTAGCTGTTGTTCTGGACCGCCAGGCTGTAGTGCTGCTGCTCGCCCAGATGGCCGTGGCCGATGGTGGTCGTGGCCGCCACCAGGTCGATGCCCTCGGGCAAGACGAAGAACTGGTCGGTGGCGCTGTTCGGGTAGTGCTCGTTCACAACCTCGGGGCTCGACGAACTTGCTACCGCGGTGTTGTTGATGGACAAGAACTGGCCCGCGGAGTCGGTGGGGCTGAGCCCGACGGCCACCACCGAGACCTGGGCTTGGGCCGACGCCCCGTTGGCCAGGTCGCCGAAGTCGCACATGAGGTGCTGGCCGCTGACGGTGCACGACGCGGTCGGTGGAGTGGCGGCGATGACGCCCTGGGGAGTGACCTGGCTCGGGAACGTGTCGTCCAGGTGGGTGGCGTGGGCGATGGCGGGGCCATAGTTGGTCACGCCGACGGTGAACGTGCCGCCCTCGTGATGGGCGAAAACGTGCCCCGACTGGTCGTCACTGGCGTAGGCGGCGAGGTCGACTTTCACGGCGGTGACCGGCTCGGCAAGCGACACCGAGTTGGGATGGGAATCGGGCGCCGCTTCCGGGGTGCCCGAACCGACGGCGGCGGTATTGGTGATCGGTGACTGGGCGACCGCGGCATCGGTGGCGGTCACGGTCAAGGTGGTGCCCGCCGACCCGCCGCGGACCAGGTCGCCGTAGCTGCAGTCCACATGCTGGCCGGTGATGGTGCATCGAGTGTCGTCAGTCCCCGGCGGGCCCAGCTCGACGGGGACGTCGTCGGTGACATGCACACTCTTGGCCACGGCCGGCCCGTAGTTGTAGGTGTTGATCGTCAGGGTGAAGGGCTCGCCGGTGACCGCCGGTGAGCGGGAGGCCGATTGGGTGAGATTCAGGTCGGCCACATGGGCGGTGATGTCGAAGGTGGCCGAAGCGGTGCTGGCCGCGGGGGCGTTGGTGGCGGTGACCGACACGGAGTCCGAGACACCATTCGCAGCCGTCACCGGGGTCACTTGCACGACCGCCCCGAAGGTGGTGTTCGCCGGGACCGTTGCCCAGGTACATGTCACCGTCTGGCCGCTCAGCGTGCAGTTGGTGGCCGGGTCGTAATCGGACTCGGAGCTGACCGAGGTCGGATGGAGTTGGTCCGGGACGACCGCCGTCAGGACCACATGATGGCCCAGCGCCGGGCCGTCGTTCGTGACCTGGACGGTGAGGGAGGTCGGTTCGCTCACCACCATGGGGTTGGTGCCGACAGAGGTGGCGACCGTGCTGTTGAACACGTCGGGTGCGATCGTCCCATCGGCCGACGAGGTGTTGGCGTAGGTACCGGGGCTGGTGTCCTCGGGCGTCTGAGAGGCGATGGTCGCAGTGTTGGTCACCGGTGTCGCGGACGGGGTCAGAGGGGTGACATGGACGCTCACGGCCTGGGTCCCCCCCGCTGCGACGTCGCCGTAGTTGCAGGTCACGGCGGTGGTCCCGTCAGAGGCGCGCGGCGCCACCATGCACTGGGCAGGATTGGTGGTGCCATCGACGCGCCAGTTGGCCGGCACTACGTCGGTGAGGACAGTGGTCCGGGCAACCGATGGGCCACGGTTGCCGCTGTACAGGTTGAAGTCGTTCGGCTCGCCAACCACGCCCGTCGGCCTGCCGTTCAATGCGTTGACGTAGAGGTCGGCGATGTCGTCGTCGACCTGGGTGGTGAGGGCAAAGGTGTTGTTGGTGGCGTCGGGATCGGACTCGTCCGACGAGGCGGTAGCGGCGACCGTCTGGGGGCCCGCGCTGACGCCGGCCAAGGTGACGTCGACGTAGGCCCCGTAGTAATAGAAGCCCGCCGCGATGGCCCCGAAGGCGCAGTCAAGGCCTTCGGCAGTGGTGGTACAGGTGGGGGCGCCATTGGGTCCCGCACCCGTAGTGGCTACGGCATGGAGGCCGGGGGCGATGTCGAGGTGGATGGTGCTGTGCCCGGCGCTGGACGGCCCCACGTTGTTCACGTAGAAGAAGTCGTGGCCAGTCTGGCCCGGCGCCAGGATGAGCGGATTGACGGTCTGGTAGCCGTAGCCGATCAACACATCGGCCACAGTGGACACCGAGGTCGTGGTCGTGGCGGTGTTGTTGGCCGGGTTGTTGTCGAGTCCGGGCGCGCTGACAGTGACGGTGGCCGGGATGGTCCCTCGGGTGTCGGGATCGACGGCGAAGGCCAGGTCGAAGCTGGCTGTCCCGCCAGTGACAACGGTGCCCGTGCTGCAGACGACGGTGCCCGCCGGGTTGGAGCAGCCCACCGTCCCCGACACACCCGTGTAGGCGGTGCCCGCCGGAACGGGCACGGCTACGTTTGCCACCCCGTCCTGGGGACCGGCGTTGGCGATGGTGACATGCTCGGTGAGGGCGTGGCCGGCCACCACCGGATCCGGCGAACCGACCAGGCGGGCCGAGAAGTCCGAGGCCGAAGTGTTGTAGCCCACGTTGAACACGTACCGGCCCAACTGGCCGTCGGCGTTCAAGGTGTTGGCGATCAGGCCGTTGCCCGACGAGTCAAGGATCTGGTTGGTCCCACTCCCCGGAAGCAGGTACCCGGGGGTGCCGTCACCGGGGTTGTACCCGGCGTAACCGCCGCTGTAGCAGTTGCAGTTGTACGGGCCCCGGAACCGGATGTGGTCGTAGTTGAACTCCAGGTCGAATGCCCCCTGGCCCTTGTCGGGCCGGTTGACGATGACCAACTGCGACGAGTTGACGGGCGCACCCGCGTAGTCGGTGTAGTAGCCGTAGTAGGTACCGACATCGACGAAGTTCACTGCGAAGGCCTGGTGGCCGTCGACGGTCCCCTCGCCGTACTGGATCTTGTGGCTGTGCACCGCCGAGGTGTCGTAGCTCTCGCCGTCGACCACCGCGACCCGGCTGGTGCCAGCCGCCGGGTCGCCGGGATAGATGTTGCTGGTGCCGAAGCCGACCACGCCGTCGTTGCCGATATAGATGCCGCTGGTCTGGTTGCCGAAATAGTCGATGGTGAATGGCAAGGACACGAGCCCCGAGGAGCAGCTGTAGTACGAGCACCCGGGCAAGGTGTGAGTCACGAAGCCCGGTTGGGTGCGGACTGCGGTGGGGCCGGTGGCGGCCACGGCGTCGACGGTGAGCGAGGCGGTGTTGTCGGAGGAGTTCTCGGTGGCGCCCCCGCTTCCGCTGAAGGACACGGTCGCGGTGGTCATCTCCGCTCCCGCAGCGGCCGGTACCACCTGGACCTCGACGAGTCGTTCCGCGTGGGGCGCCAGGCTCGGCAGGGTGCAGCTCAGGTCGGTCGGCGGCGTAGGGACCGGCGCCGGGCAGTTGAACCCGCCTGGGTCGTCGGCGGCCGAGTTCTGGTCGGTGACGGCCCGGACACTGAGGAGCTGTCCCTCGGGCAGCACGTCGGAGAGGTGCACCCCGGTCGCGGGAACCCCACCGTGGTTGGTGACGTCGATTCGGTAGACGTAGGGCGCGCCCACCTCGACCGGCGAACGCACCGGCGTGACGGTCACGGACAGGTCGGGATCGGTGACTTCGGTTGTGCTGGTGGCCGTGTTGTTTCCGGCCGCTCCGTCAGGCTCGGCGGCATCGGAGGAGATGGTGGCGGTATTCACCATCGAACCAGTGGACGCGGTGGTGGCATGGATGTACAGGTAACCGTTGGCCGGGTAGGTGTACACGGTGCCGGCGTTGTAGCCCCCGAGGCCCATCACCGATGTCGTGCACGTCACGACCCGGCCGGAGATCGTGCAGTCGAGTTGGTGATACCCGGTGATGTCGCTGTATCTGGTGAAGGACACCGAAGCATTCGACACCTGGCTAGGTAGAGTGTCCACCAGGCGCAGGCCGCGGGCCCGGCCCGGACCGTTGTTGCTGAAGGCGACAAAAAAGTCGATGCCATCACCAACTGCGGAAGTGACGGGCGCCGCCAGGTCCACGCTGAGATCGGTCTGGTCGGCTACGACGTCGAACGTGAGCGCCGAAGTGTTGTCCGCGGGGTAGGCGTCGGGTTGGTCGGCGCTCACCGTTGCCACCAGTTGCATGGCTTTCACGGGGATGGCGGGCGCCGCCAGCACCAGCTTCGCAACCGCATAACCGTTGCGGGGTAGCGACCCGAGCGGGCAGGTAATGGTGGTGCCGGGGGGGTCGACTGTGGGGGCGGCGGTGCAGGCCAGCGGGACGAAGGTCGTACCGTCGTGCGAGATCATGGTCGACGTGGCGACCAGGCCATCGGGGAGCGTCTGGGTGAGCACCGGGTGCCGGGCGGTGACGTCACCGGGGTAGATGTAGTCGAGGATGGTCGGGTGGTCACCTGTCACCACCGGCAGCGACGGCGCGTCCAACTGGCTGCCGACCGAGAGCGAGACCTGGTCGGCCACCACGTGAATCGGAGTGCTCGACGCGCTGAGTGTCGTGGCCTGGTCAGACGAGAACACCACCGAGTTGGCGAGGGTGTCGTCCAGGCCGTGGCCGGCATCGAGTTGGGCCTCGATGTCGACGACGGCGTAGGTGTAGTACCCCCCGTATTGGCAGGAGAAGTTGTAACAGCCGTAGTCGCCCTGTGCGAGGCTCCCGAAGTCGCACGCCACCGTGTTGGTGTTGACATCAGTCGTATGGCAGGTCGGGATGCGTCCCTGGAGCAACCCGTACGGAGACGACATCCCGACGAATGTGGTCCCGGCCGGGAGGGTGTCGATGACCGTGAAGTGGGTCGCGGCGGCTGGGCCTTGGTTGTTGACCTGGGCGCGCCAACGGGCGGCGTCACCGGTGGCGACGGTGTAGGAGAGGGGCGAGACATAGGGTGCGCTGAATGTCGACTGGTCGTCGGTGACCGTGACATACGAACTGCCCGCCCCGTTGTATGGATTCCCCGGTGTGGTCGTGGCCGCGGTCACCGGCAATGTGACGGTTTCGTTGGCGGTCTGGCCGCCCAGCCGGAGCCGGATGATCACGATCAGGGGGGTGGGATTGGACGGGTCGGAGGCGATGGTGCCCAGAGCGCAGTTGACGCTGGCACCGGGTTGGTCAAGGGTGCAGGGGTCGCCCAGGTCGGGCCGATGGTCGACCGATCCGCCGACATAGGTCACGTCGGGCGGCAGGGTGGCGGTGAGGGTGGTACCGCCGGCGTCCACGTTTCCAAAGTTGCGGATGTTGTAGGCGAACTCCGCGGTCCGGCCCGTCCCGGTGGGCGGGCCCGTCGTCCCGGACACATACACGTACGGCCCGGCCACGTTGACAGACATCAGGGCGCTGTTGTCGCCGACGGGATCGGGAGTGGCGCTGGATGCAGTCGCCCTGACCTGGAGGACCCCGTATTGCGCCGGTGTAATCGTGACCGACACCGACACCGACGCCGACGCCCCAGATGCCAGGTCGCCGATCTCGCAGGTCCCGGTAGCCAGGTCGCACAGAACGGGCCCGCTCAGCGAGTCGAACGGAACGTCCTGGTAATAGGGGGCGTTGTAGAGGTTGACCGTGGCGGCCGTGGCGGTATCCGGGCCGTGGTTGGTCACAGTCGCAGTGAAATGGGCCGGTTGTCCGGCGGTCGGGGTCTCGCCCGACCTCTCCACCAGGGTGGTGGACAGGTCGGCCCCCCCGCTGACGAGCCCGGAGTCGTAGGCATAGGCGCCGTCGGGGTCGCTGCTCCCGGTCGCCGACCCGTAGATTTGGAGCCCGTAGTTGCAGCACGAGTGGGCTGTGATGGTGATGTCGACCGTGACAGACGCCCCGTTGGCCAGCGTGCCGAAATGGCAGTAGGCGCTGATGGCGTCGCAGGTGCCGGGCTCGCCGTTCCCTGTGATGCTGTCGATGGTCGTGTCGGAGTAGGCGCTGAAGTTGAGCGTGGCGTCGGGCGCGTCGTTAGGTCCCGCGTTCGCCAATGTGGCGGTGACATGGAACGGGACGCCGATGGCGGGGACCGGTCCTACCGGCGGGGTCAGCGTGAGCTGGAGGTCGGCGAGCTGCGCATACCCGGTGACGTAGGTGTAGCAGGCGTAGTTCGACCCGCACGGAGGGCTCACGGCGGGTGAGGTGAGCGAGGCATAGGCCAGGTAGTAGCCCGGGTGGTCGGGGGTGACCGTTGCTGAGATAGTCGCAATACCACCTGCGGGGATGGTGCCGACCTGGCAGGCGGCGGCGGCCAAATCGCACGACCCGGCGGTCGGGCTGAGCAGGTTCGGTGAGAGGTTGCCGAACGAGGGGAAGGCGACGCTGACCAAGGGAGCGGCGTCGGGACCGAAGTTGGTAACCGTGGCGGTCAGGTGAAGCGGCTGTCCCGCCCGGGCGTTCTGCCCGGGGTCTTGGGTAAACGCCACGCTCAGAGTGGCGTGCGCTCCATCGGCGGCCACGCCGGACGCTTGGGCGTAGTCATTGTAGGGGTTGGGGTCCGAAGCTGGTGCGCCGACTGCTACCCGTGCCGTGGCATACCGGTAGTCGGTGGTATTGGCGTTCATCGTGACGTGGACAACGATGGCGGCACCATGGGCCAGTCCGCCGTCGATGGCGCAGGAGTCCTCGGCCGTGGCGGCGTCGAAGGCACAGGACATGGCGCCGGTGTCGGCGCGTACTGGGCCAAGGGTGTAACTGTCCGGGACGTGGATGATGACGCTGGCGATGGCGGCGTCATCGGGGCCATTGTTGGCGACATTCAGTGTGTAGCTGACCGGGCCGTGGTAGACAGGCGACTGCCCGGAGTCGAGCTGCTCGGTGACCGACAGGTCGGTGACGGGACCGGTCACCGGCACATGCACAGAAGCGTTGTTGTTACCCAGCTGCCCGTCGGTGCTGGTGGACGAGACAGTGGCCGTCGCGTCGATGCTCTGCGGCTGGGCGCTGCGAACCACGAAGGCAAAGGGTGCGCTCCGGCCCGAAGCCAGGTCAGAGGAAAGCGTGCAGTCGTACGCGGTGATCGATTCGGGGTTCAACACGCACGTCGCGCCAGATACGAATACCGGCGCGTCGGTGGTGACCGCACTCGATTGGCCGGTCCCGTCCAGATGAACGACGATGCCGGTGGCCACCTCCGGGCCGTTATTGACGACCGAGCCCGAAACGGACACGCCGCTGAACACGGTCGAGCCCGTCGGCGCCACTAGAGAAATGCCAAGGTCCGCCACTGGATCGGCGGCCGCCGGAGGCGCCGTTGCAAGTTGCCCCGCCAGCATCGCCACGAAGGCCATAGCGGGTATGACGCGTCTCAACCGCGACAATTCTCTGCCCAAGATCGCATGGCTGCCCCAGCCCCTATGTTCTTGCTCGGTGTCTCCCCGAGCGACCGGGAAGATGGTACACATAAGGTCGATGACCTTCCGGACAAAACCTATTCAGATCACTTGGACAACCGGCGTCGTCGTGTCTATCGCGCTTGCGGGTTGTTCACATGGCAAGCAGTCGAGCGTCCCACCGACCACCAAGGTGCCGGCTCCGTTTTCATTCACGCTGTCAGGCGACCAAGAGGGTCCGGCCCCCGGGGACCCGAACGCGAGTGGCCACGCTTCGGTCACTTTGCGGCCCGCCACAAGCGAAATTTGTATCGATCTCAGCGTGGACAAAACAGATCAGATCGTGGCCGTTCACCTCCAAGAGGGGCCCATACACCAGCAAGGACCGATCGTCCTTCCTTTGCCCGATGTCGTTAATAACAAGGCCTCGGGTTGCCGAAAGCTCGAAACGAGCCGGTTTTCGGCGGTCCGCGGACATCCAGACTCGTTTTTCATAAATGTCCGAACGGCTAAATTTCCTGGCGGTTCGATCAGGGGTCAACTGGCGCCATCCAAGCCGGTACCTCAACCCACCCTGCCGCCTGGAGTAACCATTCCTCCCGGCGCCAGCATTCCACCCGGAGCGCCGGGCGGCCCCACGGTCCCGACGACCAAGTCTCCGCGGGACACATCCCTTCCTTCAACGACGAGGAAGTAGTCACCGCAAGACGACGAGAGTTTATGGTCTCCGGCGTCAACGCCGCAGCAAATCCGGCCGATGTGTGGCGGAGGCGATCCGATGGACACAGGCCAACTCGCCGCCTACCGCCTACCGTCGCCGCGCCTCGCGACACCTATGTCGCCGGGGCGGGCGGGAGTGCGGCCCTGCTTGATCGCACGGCTGCGTCGGGACTTGGTGATGCCCTCAGTCGAGCAGTTGGCTGCTTGGCGCGGCGCTTGGCTATGTTCCCTGGTCAGTCACGCCGACAGCGACTGACCAGAGAAGAGAAGGCGTTCTTGGAAGCGACCGGGATCGGTCGGCGTGTAGTACGGCTTCGCCCAGTCGGGCGTCGTCTTGAGGGTCGTGTCGACGGTCGTCCCGGCCGTGGGGTCCGGCCCGGGTGTGGTGGGGTCGAGTCCCAGGCGGGCGCGGAACCGATACTGGTTGAACAGCCGCATGTATTCGCTGAGATACATGTCGGCGACGCGCGTATTGCCCCGGATGACGAGCATGTTTTCGTCGCTGTGAAGGGTGGAGTGGTCGGAGAAATTGGCGGAACCCGTGATTACGATCGGGTCGTCGGTGAGAGGGTTGATCAGCAGGATCTTCGTGTGTATGTACACGAC
>JAUTXN010000242.1 GCA_030838045.1 Acidimicrobiaceae bacterium | reverse complement strand
TGATCACGGCATTGGTTCCCTTCGTCCCCGCCGGCCTCGGCGTCGTCGAGACCGTCGTGCCCGCGCTGCTGCACCACGCCGGTGTCCCGCTCCCCACCGCCCTGGCCGGGGTGCTCGCCTACCGCGCTCTCGGAACGCTCCTACCCGCCGTGGCCGGCACGGCCGCGCTCATACGACTCCGAATGGCTGTCGTTACCCGAGCACCCGCCGTGACGGCGGACAGGTGACCACACGGCGATGATTCGGCTCCATCAACAATCAGCGTGTCCCGCCTCATCACTGCGGTCATTGGCCTGTTCTAGGGTGGCCTCGCCCTTGTCGTAATCATCGCATGGCTGCAGTCCGCCGCCGCCGCCACCAATGCCAATCACGAAGCGATCACGGCCTATCAGCTCCACCAAGCCGCCTCCTACCTTCCTGACCCAGGTCCGTTCCCACAGACGCGCCGTGATCACGCCCGCAGCGTCGTCGGCGAGGAGCGGCACGCCGTGGAGTCTCACCCCGAGGGCCCCTCCGCCCGCGACTCAACGCTGTGGAACAAGCGCGACGGGAGTTCGCCAACCTTCATCGGTCGCGCGTCCGAGCTGATGGTTGTCCTGCCTCCGCACCATCTGAGCCGGCCCCGCCTGACCACGCTCCTCCAGTCCGGGGCGGTGGGCCTCGTCGAGGCGGGTGCCGGCTATGGCAAGACGGTCCTCGCAACCGAGTTTGCCGCTCACCTGGGCGTTGTCACCGTGATGGCCCGCCTCGAACCAGGTCCGATGTCGCCTGGCCTGCTCGCCAACCGGTTGCGGGCGGGAGCCCGCCGAGTCGGCCTATCCGACACCGACGCTCGCATGGCCGAAGCCGGCTGGGACGCTGTTGGCGCGTTGGACGCGATGCTTGAGTCGCTGGCGGGGGAGGCGGCCCTGGTCGTCGTCGACGACGTGCACCACGCGGACGAACACCTTGTCGCCTTGTTGGCCCGGCTCGCGGATGGCCTGGGGCCCGGGCAACGGCTGTTGGTGCTCGGTAGGTTCCTGCCGCCTGGAGTACAGAGGCTTCAGCGCACATCGCAGGTGGAGCACGTGGTGCACGTCGGCCCAGGAGAACTGGCGCTGGACGCCTCCGAGGTGACCGAGCTGTGCGGAGCGGGGTTCGGGCTGGCACTTGATCCGGTCCAGGCGACCGCGGTGCAGCGGGCTACCGGGGGTTGGGCGGCGGCGGTCGTCCTCGCTGCTTCGCGGGCCAGCCGGTCAGGTGGCGACCCGCAATGGATCCACGCCCTCAGCGCCGCGGGTCGGGGGACTGTTCTTGCCACGCTCGTGGACGACGTCCTGGACACCCTCGACCCATCAGCGCGTGCCGGCCTGATTCAACTGGCCCACCTACCCGTGATCGATCCCGCGCTGGCCAGCGAGGTCACCGGCGTACCGGGTTTGTTCGCCGCCGCCGCCGCCGCGGGACTGCCCTTCACGTCCTCCGGTGACGGTTGGTGGGATCTCCCTGGCCCGGTGCGCGACCTCCTCCGGCGGTCGGCGGCTCCGGAAATGGACGTCGTACGACGGGCATCGAGGGCGTATGTGGCGCGCCATGAGCTCGGTCCGGCGGTGCGAGTGCTCATGGCCGCGGGGGAGCCAGAGGCCACCGCAGCGCTCGTTTCTGGGTTGTCGGCGCAGCAAGCCAGCACCCTGGACGTCCAAGACCTGGACGCCATCGTCCAAGCCCTTCCGGAGACGGCACTCGCCGCTCACCCCCGCCTGCTCGTTCACCTGGCTCGGGCGTGCGAACCAGCCGCCCAGACCAGGCGCCGGTCTGTGGCTCTGGCGACGGCCGCGCGCCTCGTCGACGCAGTCGCCGACCCCGAACTGGCCCGGGAGATCGATGCTGAGTTCGCCCGGGACCTCGCACGCGACAACCGGCCGGAGCTGGCCATCGCTGTGGCCGCCCGGCTTCTGAGTGCCACGGGCCCAGCGGAGACGGCCACACGGGCCCGTCTCAACGACACCTTGGGCCGGGCGGCAGCATTCAGCCGGGAGGAGCGGGGGTTCCAGGTGGCCGAGCAGCACCTGACGGAGGCGGCGCGCATGTATCGCCAACTCGGGGAGCTGGGGTGGTTCGCGCAGGTCATGCTCCCGCTGGCGACCTGGGTTCACTACGAGCGGGGCGAGTACGAGCTGGCCGCGCAACGCTTGAGCGACGCCCTCGAGGTACTCCCCGGGCCGTCACGCCAGCGGGCCGTGGTGCTCAGTTTCCGTGCCGAGGTGCTGATCGACTGTGGCCGCTTTGACGAGGCCGCGGGCGACATCGCCGAGGCCCACCAACTGGCCGACTTGCTCGGCGACGATCGTGTCCATGCGTATGCCGAGTGGGATTCGGCTCGCCATGCATCGCAGCGCGGAGACGCCCAGGCCACTCTGGAGCATGTTCGCCGGGTCGAGACGCACCGGGGCGACTGGTGGGAGCACAGCGGAGCTGACTTCCTCGCCGACGCAGCCGACATGCTCGACCGGGTCGGCGAGGTCGCCCTGGCCTGGGACTACCTCCAGCGGGCCCGCTCCTCGCCCGCAGTGCACGACGACTACGCAATCGAACTGGCCGCCGCCGCCCTGCTGGCGCGGCACGGCGATCCACAGCGAGCTGAAGAAGGACTCCTCGCGCTGACTGCCCGCTCGCGCGTCGGTCCTCGGGAAATGTGGCGGATCACGCTGCTGCGGGCCGCGGCGGCGCTCCGGTCGGGCGATCCGCGCGCCGGCGGTCTGGCGGCCCAAGCGTTCGAGGAAGCGGCCCGCCTTGGCTATCCGAACCTCCCGCTGATCCGTGAGCGCGAAGTTGCCGAGCGTTTGGCCGCCCTGGCGGCCGAGACGGGCCAACCGGCGGCGCTTGCTCTCGACTCGGCAAGCCTGCCCGTGGGGATCGCACTCCTCGGCCGCTTCGAGGTCACCCGCGGGGGAAGGGTCGTCGCGATCCCGGCCGGCCAAGTGCGCCAACTGGTCAAGTTTGTCGCCGTCTCGGGCGGGCGCGTCCAGACCGACGAAGCCATCGAGGCGCTCTGGCCCGAAGTCGATCCCGAAGTGGGCCGGAACCGGCTGCGCACCATATTGGGCCGGCTCCGCGACGCCGGGGGGGACCTGGTCGCGCGAGAGGAGGAGTCGCTGATTCTCGGCAAGTTGGTCGACTCCGATATGGCCCGCTTCGAGACCGAGGGCCGCCACGCGCTGGCGATCGGCGCGACGGAGAGCCGAGCCGGGGTCGCCCTGGCACGAGCCGCGATCGTGCGCTATCGAGGCGACCTCCTCCCAGACGACCCGTACGAACCGTGGGCGGCAGGGCCCAGAGAACGGCTCCGCCGCCGGGCGCTCGCGCTCCTGGACCTCTGTGCGGGCGACGCCGCTGCCCATCACGACCTCGACGGGGCGTGCCGTTTCTTGGAACGGGCGATCGAGCTTGCGCCGTACGAGGAAGATCGCCACCTCCGTATGGTCGAGCACTTGCTCTCCCAGGGGCGACGGGGATCGGCGCGCAGGATGCTCGAGCGAGCGCGCGCCGCCTTGGACGAAATGGGCCTTCCCCCCACCTCGGCCCTCGCCAAGATGGAGGCGGCGACGCAGCGCTGACCCTCCGGTGATCGGTGTGCCGCTCGTGTGACGGGCGGCCGTCATGGTCATTGCGTGCACGTCGCGGTGATCCTTCGCCTACTCCCAGAGGCTCTGGCGGAGGGTCGCGTCGTCGGGCACGCCGAAGTCGTCGACACCGGCGACCGGAAGCCGGTCAATGACGCACAGGGCCTGATTGAGCTCCTGTGCGCCCTCGGCCCCAGCGCCGGCCCCGGCCCCGGCCCCGGCTGCGGCTCCGGCGACAGCCCCGGCCCCGGCCCCGGCTGCGGCTCCGGTGACAGCCCCGGCCCCGGCCCTGGCCTCGGCTCCACTTCCGGCGACAACCCCTCACGATCAAAGGAGACAACATGACCCGTCAACGAACCATCGCAACGAGAACCATCCTGTTGGGGCGCCGGTGGGGCGCTGCCGCAGCCGTGGCCCTTGGGGTCACGCTCATCCCGGCTCAGGCGGCGCACGCCACGGCCACGGCCACGCCGACGGCCACGGCCACGACCGGGACCGGGGCCGGGACCAGTACGGCGAATACCACGCCGGGCAATGTCGGAGGTCTGGACCTCGCCAGTTACTGCCAGAGCCTGGGAGACCACGGCACCACTTCGGCCGGGCCGGCCATCTTGCGCCGCGCCGCCGTCACTGGACCGAACTTCGCCTACCAGAACTGGGCGTGCGTTCAGGACAACGGGAAGGTCGTTCCGATGAGCGATACCGGGCCCGCACCGAGCCTCCTCGATGCCTGCTTGCACCAATACCCGAACGTGGCCCTGTACGCCGCACCGCTCGACGCCAACGACGCGTTCAGCTGGAATTGCTTCCTACTACCTCCGGCCGCCAGCAGCAGCGTCGCCGACGAGGACAAGTCCGCCGTTACCGCGCTGATGCAGACCGACATCGTTCAAGCCGAGATAGCAACGCTGCAGGCCGAGGTCGCCACCGGGCACGCAGCTCACGCATTGGTCGACGGGGTGCGGTTCCTGCAATCGCGACCTGTCCAGGAGCTGATCGCCGACGTTCTGGGCGCGTACCACCTGACCGGTCAACAGTCCGTCGTTACCGCGGAACTCGGCGTCGCGATGGTCAAGGCGGTACTCAGGCAGCCGTGACCAGCAACGCCGACAGTGTCTGAGAAAGCGCCTCCGGGGCGGGTGGTCCGCTCCGGAGGGAATTCCGTAGGCGATGTGTCGATCTGGGCGGTTCCGATCGTCGTTCAGGTGGAGGGTGCCAAGGGGCACCCGGAAACCAGGGAGTGACCATGCCGCATCCGATTGTGCATGCCGAGATCCGCTCGACTGATCCTGACGCGACCCGCGCCTTCTTCGGCGGTCTCTTCGGGTGGACCTACCCGCAGGAGGGGGCGTTTCCGGGTTATACCTTCGTCGATACCGGAGTCCCCGATTCGCTGTACACCGCGATCAGCCCGCTCCAGGGAGACGGCGATCTCGTGACCTTCTTCATCGGGGTCGATGACATCGATGGAACGCTGGCTCAGGCGGCCGAACTCGGCGGCCATGTGGTCCAGGAACGCGTGAATGTGCCCGGCGTGTCGTTCGCGCTGATTGCCGATCCGCAGGGTCACGTTGTCGGCCTGGCTCAGCAAACCTGACACAGGCAGAGCCCGCGCCGCCGCCCTCCCCGCCTCAGCCGCCCTCCGACGCCTCAGCCGCCGCCCTCCGACAAGCCGATGCGACGATAGATCCGCTGCAGCGGCTTGGGCGCCCACCAGTTGGTTTCGCCCGCGAGGCGCATGAAAGCCGGAACCAACACGCCTCGTACCAAAGTGGCGTCCACCAGCACCGCCATGGTCAGCCCGACGCCGAACATCTTGAGGAAGGTCACTTCCGAGGTGGCGGTGGCGGTGAAGATCACCGCCAGCAGCAAGGCGGCGGCGGTCACGATGCGACCGGTGCGTTCAATGCCGAGCGCGACCGAACTGACGTTGTCGCCGGTTCGGTCGTGCTCCTCCTTGATCCGCGACAGGAGGAAGACCTCGTAGTCCATCGACAGCCCGAAGGCGATGCAGAACATCAAGATCGGGGTGGTCGTCTCCAGCCGGCCGGTGGCGGTGAAGTTGAGCAGGTGCGCCAGGTGTCCCTGCTGGAAGATCCACACCATGGCGCCGAAGGTGGCGGTGAGGCTGAGGAGATTGAGGACCAGGGCTTTGACCGGCACGACCACGCTTCCGGTCATCAGGAACAACACGGTGAAAGTGACCAGGGCGATGAGTCCGCCGGCCAAAGGCAACTTGCTCCCGAGCGACGCCTTCGAGTCGACCAGTTGCGCCGACTGTCCGCCAACAATGATGGGAAAAGGCGCAGCGGTGTGGCGGATGGTGTGTACCAGCGTTTCAGCCGGGGCTGACTGAGGGTCGATCGTCGGCACTGCGGACAGCCAGGTACCGGCACCTCGGCCGGGAGCGCTGAACCGGGCGCTGGCGGCGTTCGTCGGGGCAACCAATTGACCGCCGACATATGAGCCGGTGCTGGCATCGACCCGACCCACCCCGGCGATGGTCGAGAGGCGAGCGGCATAGGCGCCGATGATTGGCGTTGCCCCCGGGTCAGCCGTCGCGGCCACGATCTGCACCGCACTGGCCTCGCTCCCGGTGAAATTGGTGCGAATTGACTGATGGACCAGGTGGCTGGTGGCTGAGCTGGGCAGCACCCGGTCGTCGGGGAGCCCGAAGCTGATGTGGCGGAATGGAGAACCCAACACCACGAGCAGGATGATGACGGCACCCCCGGTCACGACCGGCCGCCGCATCACCGTGGTCGCCAGGCCGTGCCAGAAACCATGTTCGGTGTCTGGGATCGTGCGGGCCTTGAGGCGGCCACCGAGGGTGCCAAGGTCGACGCGAATGCCGAGTACGGCCAGGATGGCCGGCAGGACGACAACGGCACCGACCGCCGCCAGCAGGGTGACTGCGATGCCGGCGTAGGCGAACGACTTCAGGAAGTACAGGGGGAACACCAGGAGCGCAGCCAGCGAAACGCCGACCGTGGTGGCGCTGAAGATCACGGTGCGCCCCGCGGTCTGGATGGTCCGGACCACGGCCTGCGACGGGTCGAGCCCGGCGTGCACCTCCTCGCGAAAGCGGGAGACGATGAAGAGGCTGTAGTCGATGGCCAGGCCCAGTCCGAGCGCCGTGGTCAAATTGAGCGAGAAGATGCTCACGTGGGTGAACAACGTGATGATCCGCAGCACGAACAGGGTGCCGACCACCGACACCGCCCCGATCGCGAGCGGCAGCAGGGAGGCCACGCCGCTGCGGAAGATCAGGAGCAGAAGTAGCAGGGTCGGGAGCAGGGAGAGCATCTCGGCTCGCTTGAGGTCTTCTTGGACCTGAGTGCCCACCTGATGGAAGACCTGGGCCTGGCCGCCGACCGCGACTGAGAGCTGTGAGTTGTCCAGCTGGTAGTGGGGTGCGATCGACTTGATGCTCTTCGTCACCTCGTCGTCGCTTCCGGTGACGCGAGCCAGGATGAGGGCCTGGGTGCCGTCCTTGCTGCGTAGCGGCGGCGGGTCACCGAGCGACCAGTACGAACTGACCTGATCGGCGCCGATACTCGGTTCTCGGCCCAGCTGGGCGGTGACCGCGAGTGCGGCCTGGCCTACGGCGGCGTCATCGACCGCGGGGGTACCGGGAGTGGTGCCCGGGGCGGCCTTGGCGGTGACGAGAAGGACCAGGTTGGGGTCGCCGGTATGGAACTGGCGGGCCAGCAGATCGTGGGCTTTGGACGACGGCGCATTCGGATCGAAGAAGCCCCCCGACGAGAGGTGCGAAGCCACACCCCCGCCGATCGCACCGGCTGCAAGGGTGGCGACCAGGGCGGCTAAGAGTACGATCCGGCCTCGGCGCACGACGAAAGCGGCTAGTCGATTCAGCATCCCTGCCCCCGTGATCGCGGCCAAACCTAACAGGGACAGTCCAAATTCTGCTGGCTCGTCCGGGCGCCGCGGCGAGTAGCTGTAGACGCTATTTCAGGTGAGCCGACGGCCTAGTGGTCGTGGTGATCGTGGTCGTGTGGGCCCTCACGGGGCCCGTCAGATGGTTGTCAACATCCGGGTTGGCCGTGGTTGCCACAACAACCCGAATGCTTGCGCAT
>JAUTXN010000235.1 GCA_030838045.1 Acidimicrobiaceae bacterium | reverse complement strand
AGCGCTCGCTCCGCCGACGGGGCCACCGACGCCCCCCAGCTGCACCTTGCCGCCTTTTCGACTCCGGTCGACGACACCTTGCGCAGCTTCGTCGGGCGCCAGCCCATCCGTGTACCCGGAAAGGACGAGGAGCGTTTTCTACGGGAGTTCTGCCCGACCCTTCGCCGGAGGATCTCGGTCCGCACGAGCGACGACTCGGTGGAATTGCCCGCCAACGCGCCGGTCACGATGGTGCTCTCGGTCGTGCACAGTGAGGGTCACCGCGTCGCCCTGGCCTGGGCCAGGAGCCGGACCGGATCCGACTGGCGGGAGCCGCTGTGGGGCGGCCCGGTCCCGTCCCTGGCCCACGACCGCGCCGCCGAGGAGGCCCTGGTGGAGGCGGTGACATCGGTCCTTCGCCCGATGCCGCAACTGTTCGAGGTGACCCCGTACTGCGAGCGCATCGCGCCCTCCACCGACCTGGTTGGCATGGAAGCGATGCGTTTCGTCACTTCGATCCTCCCCGAGCTGGCGCTCGTGCCGGACGTGGAGATCGAACAGATTGGCGAGGTGCCCGACTACCGAGCGGCAGCGGAGGCGCCCGTTGTCAGCCTGACCGGGTCCGGATCGCGTGATGGCGACTGGTTCGATTTGACCGTCGAGGTGACCGTTGGCGGAGAGAGGGTGCCGTTCCAGGAGCTGTTCGTCGCTCTCGCCACCGACGAGTCGCACTTGATCCTCCCATCGGGCACCTACTTTCCGCTCGATGGCGGCGAGCTGGGTCAACTGGCGCAGCTCATCGCTGAGGCGCGAAACCTTCGGGAATCCTCCGGCGACCGCATCCGGGTCAGCCGATTCCAGGCCAGCCTCTGGGAGGACCTGTGCCGCCTTGGGGTCGTGACTGCCCAAGCCGAAGCCTGGACGACGTCGGTACGGGCCCTTTCCGAGGCCACCGGGCGGACCAACCATCCGACACCCCGAGGCCTTCGCGCCACTCTCCGCCCCTATCAGGAGGTCGGTTTCAACTGGTTGGCATTTCTCTACGAGCAACGCCTCGGCGGTGTTCTCGCCGATGACATGGGACTCGGCAAGACCGTCCAGGCGTTGGCGTTGATGTGCCATACCAGAGAAGAGGGATTGACCGATCTGCCTTTCCTCGTGATCGCGCCGACCAGCGTGGTCGGGAACTGGGCGACCGAATGCCGGCGATTCGCCCCCGACCTGGCCGTCGTGACCGTCACCGAGACGGAGCGGCGAAGTGGCCTGAGCCTGGACGTGTTGACCAAGCAGTGCGATGTGGTGGTGACGTCGTACGCGCTTTTCCGCCTCGAATACGACGCCTACGAAGCGATCCAATGGGCTGGCCTCTTCGTCGACGAGGCCCAGTTCGCCAAGAACCGCGCATCGAAGACGTACCAGCAGATCAAGATGCTGCCGGTTCCCTTCAAGGTGGCGATGACCGGGACACCCATGGAGAACAACCTCATGGAACTGTGGTCCCTGCTGTCCATCGCGGCGCCAGGTCTGTTCGCCAGCCCCGACCGGTTCGAAGAGCACTATCGGGCCCCGATCGAAAAACACGCCGACCCGGACCGGCTCGACCAGCTTCGCCGGCGTGTCAGGCCATTGATGCTGCGACGCACCAAGGGCCAGGTCGCCTCCGACCTTCCCGACCGGCAGGAACAGATCATCGAGCTGGACCTGAGCCCACGGCACAAGAAGCTGTACCAGACCTACCTGGCACGAGAGCGCCAGAAGATCCTCGGGCTTCTCGGCGACATGACGAAGAACCGCTTCGAGATCTTCCGGTCCCTCACGCTGCTGCGCCAGGCGAGCCTCGACCTCTCCTTGGTCGACCCCAAGCACGCCACCGTGCCCTCCAGCAAGCTCGACACCTTGATGGAGATGCTCGACGACATCGTCGCGGACGGGCACCGGGTGCTGGTGTTCAGCCAGTTCACGCGGTTCCTCGGCCAGGCCCGCCGCCGGATCGAGGAGGCCGGGATCGAGTGCTGCTACCTCGATGGCCGTACCCGCAAACGGGCGGAGGTGATCAGCGCGTTCCGCGCCGGCAGCTCGCCCGTGTTTCTCATCAGCCTCAAGGCGGGGGGGTTCGGGCTCAACCTGACCGAGGCCGACTACTGCATCCTCCTCGACCCGTGGTGGAACCCCGCCACCGAAGCTCAGGCTGTGGACCGCATCCATCGCATCGGCCAGACCCGCAAAGTCATGGTGTACCGGCTCGTAGCCAAGGACACCATCGAGGAGAAGGTGATGGCACTCAAGCAAAAGAAGAGCGCCCTTTTCGCGAGCGTCATGGACGCAGGCGGGTTCGAATCCGGCGCCATGACTGCGGCCGACATCCGGAGCATGCTGGGCTGACCCCTCCAGAGGCGCGGCTCAACGTACGGCCACACCGGGCCAGTACCGTCCGAGATGTCACAGGAGGGCAGCGGACTTGATCAAGTACATCGGGTCGAAGCGCCGGCTGGTTCCGGTGCTCGGGGAACTCTTCACCGCGGCGGGTGGCGGCACGGCTCTGGACCTCTTCACGGGAACGACCAGGGTGGCTCAGGAGTTCAAACGGCGTCAGGGTGTCGTGACTGCGGTGGACACCGCTCGGTACTCGGAGGTGTTCGCCCAGTGCTACGTAGGCACCCCATCTGAGGTGGTCGACAAGGACGCTCTCTTGGAGACCCTTCGTACGCTCAACGACCTCCCCGGTCGTGACGGCTACTTCACCGAGGTGTTCTGTCGCCAGTCTCGCTACTTCCAACCGTTCAACGGGGAGCGGGTTGACGCCATCCGGGATCGGCTCGAGGACCAGTACAGGGAGTCGCCCCTGTTCCCGATCCTGCTGACCAGCCTGATCGAGGCGGCTGACCGGGTGGACTCGACGGCGGGACTTCAGATGGCCTACATCAAGGCCTGGGCAGCGCGCTCGTTCAAACCGCTCGAACTTCGGTTGCCGGACCTGCTGCCCGGTCCGGGTCGAGCGGTACGGGGGGATGCCTGTTCACTCGTGGATTCGCTTGGGACGTTCGACGTGGCCTACCTCGACCCGCCGTACAACCAGCACCACTACTTCACGAACTATCACATCTGGGAGACACTGGTCGCCTGGGATGCCCCTGAGCACTATGGGATCGCGTGCAAGCGGGTCGATTCCCGGGACGACTCCACCAAGAGCGTGTTCAACCTCACCCGCCAGATGCCCCCCGCACTTCGCCAGGTGATTGCCGATGTCGATGCCCGGTTCGTGATCGTGTCGTACAACGACGAGTCGTGGGTCAGCCTCGAGCAACTGGTCGAGATGTGCGAGGTGCACGGTTACGTCGCGGTGCTGGCCTTCGACTCCAAGCGCTACGTCGGGGCACAGATTGGCATCTACAACCCCAGCGGCGACAAGGTTGGCAAGGTCTCGCACCTGCGCAACCTGGAGTACGTGCTCGTGGCCGGAGCAGAGCGCGACGTCAAACGAGTGGCAGCTCCCTACAGCGCCTCGTCGGAACCGATCCTGTCCAGCCAGGCGCCGGGCCAGACCAGCCTGTTTTAGGCCGAAGTGGTCAATGGCTCCCGCAGGCACTCGACGGCGTCGGTTTCAACCGTCGGTTTCAACCCCCGGACCTGGACGACATCGGCCCCGGAGACGACCGGGGGCGCCGGGCTCACACCGACAGTTCGACGGTGGCGATCATCGGAGGTTCGAGGCCCTCAGGGAGGGTCTCGTCCTCGAAGTACAACTCGAGCGCCTCCCGCAGGTTGGCGAGCGCCTCTTCGACGGTGTGTCCCTGGCTAGCAACCTCGACCTCGAGACAGCGAGCTACCTGCCAATCGCCCTCGTGTGTGACCGCTGCCGTGAACCGCATAACACCGAAAGGTTAAGGCGCCGAAGCCGAAGTATGCGTCCAGGAAGGTTTCGTTCAGCGACGCCCTAACGCGAGTGTGAAGATCACCAGGTCTTCCGTGAAGACCTCCGAGCGCCCCCGGCAGGACTCGAACCTGCGACCTGCGGATTAGAAGTCCGATGCTCTATCCATCTGAGCTACAGGGGCTGAAGGTCGGGGCGGACTCTAGCCGTACGCGTTCGGTGCGCCCCGTAGAAATGGTATTGCCGGGCGCTCCCTGGGGCTCGCTCGGGGCTTGCCGCGAGAGGCCTCGAATATCGGCGGCGACGGCGTCGAGTACCGGCTCCCCTTTTCCCCAGACTGCCCTAGCTGGCGGCGAGGAGATCCCGGCCGCCG
>JAUTXN010000215.1 GCA_030838045.1 Acidimicrobiaceae bacterium | reverse complement strand
CCAAGCTCCTGATCGATAGGTTCGTCGGCACCGCCTCCTCGGTACAACTCGACGAGGACGGCCGAAGGCACCCGAATGGCAGCGCCTCGTCGCTCCGCGCTGCGAAGCGCCGCCCGAACGTGCTGGTAGCGCTGTGGTGACTGTCGTGGCCGTGCGAGCGCTGACAGCGCTTCGCAATCAAGAATCAGGACGGCCACAACTCGTCGTACTGTTCGACGAGGTCTACCGGAACCGCGCCAAACTCGGCATCTAGGTCTTCAAGGTAAACGGCCAGGGCGTCGCGCTCGAGTTCATGTTCGACGGCCTTGGCCACGAAACCGCTTAGGCCCCGGTCGCTGACATGCTCCTCGACGCGGGCTGCAAGCTCCTCGTCAATGCTCACTGACCACTTGCGCACAGCCATCAGACTGAATCATACCACGGTAGGAATCGAAGGTGCACCACTGACGACTCCGGCGGAACCGTCCGGGAAGCGGCACGAGCGCTGCGCCCGGTAATGCTCAGGTCGCCGTAAGCGCGGGCAGGGATGGGCGTGCTGGAGAGCCCGGCACGGTGGTTCAGCGCTTGGATCTGACGCCCGGCCGAGGTGGGCTTGATTGCGGGTCGCTGGATCGCTTCGGGTCAATGCCCGGAGTGGTCGGACTGGGTCAGGTTCGTCGGGCGTCCTCGGTGATTCCCGAGCGGTCGAGTGGCCCACAGAACATCGCTGCGCCGGACGGCAGACATTCCGCGAGACCGCAATCTCTGTGCCGGATGACACGTTCGAGAGGGCCTCACGACGGGCCCACGACTTGGGCATGAGCAGATCAGAGTTCTTCACGCGGGCCGCCGCTCGTTACCCGGACGAACTCGAAGCTGAATCATTGACCGAACAGATCGACACTGCCATCGCCAGCCTCGAAGCCACGGACGATTCCGCCGCTGACGCTGTTGCTCTCGGCCGACGCCTACTGATCGAAGCTACCGACGAATGGTGATCGGACGCGGCAGCATCTATTGGGCCGATCTCGACCCGGCGGTCGGGTCCCGTCCGGCGAGGCTGCGGCCAGTATTGGTCGTTTCGGGTGACGGTTACAATCGGAGCCGATTGGCGACTGTCTTGGCGGCGGTGATCACACCCAGTACGCAGCTGGCAACGATGCCTGGCAATGTGTTCCTGCCAAAGAATGTGACCGGGCTTGCCCGTGACTCGGTTGTGAATGTGACCGGCCTGGCTACCCTGAATAAGAGCGACCTTGCCGATAGGGCCGGGAACGTACCGGTCGCGCTCATGAGAGAGGTGGATCGAGGATTGCGTCGACCCCTCGATCTTTAGATCGAACGGGGTGGAAGTTCACCCGTCCGGTTTCGGTACCCATCTTGCGCGAGATAATCCGGAATGTGAGGGTTGATTCGAAACGTGTGCGCGCCTCAACGCAAGCCCCTGGCCAGCGGCAACGTCCACGTGAACGCTTCCGCCTGTTGGCCGTACAGACGGCGCAACTCCAGATTCGATTGCCGGGCGGCCTGTTCGATCTCGGCGCACGCGACATCGAGTTCCTCCTGATTGACGGCGCTGACCCCTACATAGCCCGAGAAGCGAAACTCGGCATGGCCGTCGGCCAGCTCCGACTCGCGCCGGATCACTCCCTCTGCCTCGCGCTGGCGGCGCGCTGTGGTGAGGAACCCCGCCTTCTGGCGCAGCTGCTCGTCGGCTAGATCGGCCGTTCGAGCGGCCTCCACTTCCCGGGCGGCGCGCGCCGGCGGAATCGGAGCCAGCACCACCGACGCGACGCGGCAACCCGCCGTTGCCAGCAGCAACGGGCTCAGGAAATCCGGCCCCACCTCGATGCGGGGCCACTCCGCGATCCAGTAGGTGGCGTGCCACGACCCGTCGGCCTGCCAGGTGGTCCACCGCTCGTCGCTCGCCATCGGCCAGGCAACACCCGCGGCACCGCCGCCCGCACTTCCGCGATGGGGGTCACAAGCCGCCCGGAAACCGGCGGCTACCTCGCCCACCGTCAATACCCGGTCGACGACCAGCTCGGCCTGGCGGAGTTGCCCCTGGAGCAGCCGAAGTTCGCGGCGGAGCACGCCACACGCCGCCGCTTGTCCCCGGCCGAACGCCCGGGACGCCCGGGCCGCCTTTCGGAGGTTGATGGCGACCACCACGAGCGAGGCGTGGTTGTGGCCGACCGGGCCGGCCCCGCTGATCAACTCGCCGTAGCTTTCCCTGGCGTCGTCGCCCGCTCCGACAGGCGGCCGGCCGGACTCGTCGAGATACCGGCGCAGGCCATCTCGGTCGCCCGGCGTGGCCCGCTCGATCCACTGGATACGGTGGATGGGGCTCCCGTCACGGCACAACCCGGCCAGCACGGCGCCCCAGGCGTCGAGCCGCCGCTGCTTCTCGGTTGGGTCGAGCAGGGAAAATGACCTCCCGTGCACCGCCAGCATCGCGGTGAGGGTCCCGGCCTTGGCATCTCGCACCACGCCGATCGGGGGCGAGCCGGGAACCTCCGGAGCGGCAGAGATGCGCACCCCTGCCAACGCCGTGGGTGGAACCGCCCGGGGCGGACCGTCGAGCGTCGTTCCCACCTGGGGAACGTCGGATCGGTGCGGCTGAGCGGTCCGGCGCCGGAGCCAGGAGGCGGCGATCGGGACCCAGCCGCCCGGAGTGCGACCGGCAATGTTCCAGCAGGTCGCCGCGCCCGTGGCGACGACCACCGACACCGCCGACAATGGGCCGAACGGGCCGGGGACGACGCGCAGTACCGCCAAGGCCACCATGCAACCACCAGCCGCGACCGCCAGTTGCGTCCCGCTTATCCCGGCGATCAGCCCCCGCCGCTCGAGGGGTGGAAACCGGTACCGTCCGCCCTCAGTTGTCATCTGCCGCTTCCGGGCCGGCCTCGGGAAGGGCGCTCGGTGGGGAAGACGACCCGTTTCGAGCGACGCCCGGTTCGGTGCGGGCGGGCAGCAAGTCAATGGCGCCACCCGAGCCCGGCGAGCCCCCGGAACCCGGCGAGCCCCCGAAACCCGGCGAGCCCCCCGCACCAGACGAGCCCCCCGCACCAGACGAGCCACCCGCACCAGGCGAGCCACCCGAGCCCGAGGGCGACCAGCCCTCGGGAATGCGAATGTCGTTGAGCTGGCCACCAGGCTCCCTGCCCCCGACCGCGGTCGAGGTCGATTCGCCTCCATTGCGATTGACCATCTGGCTGGCAACGGCGCCCTCAATGCCACCCACCGCCTGACGGGCGACACCAGCGGTGGCCCGGGTCGCCATGGCGACAGGTCGGCGTTCCATTCGCTCGAGGTGGCCGATCACGCCGGCCTCCGCAATGGGCACCAGGCGCAGAAGCGCGAATGGGGCGCACGCGGCCAACAACAGAAGCGTGGCTCCCTGCATGATCGTGCCGATGCCATTCCCAGCGGTGATCATGCCCGCGGCCAGGTCGATCACCACCACGATCACGAACTTGCTCAGGAGCAGCGCAACCAGCACCTCGATCATGCGCCGGGTCCAGTTGACGGTGCCCTTCCACACCAAACCGCTCATGGCGATCGGGAGAAAGAGTACGACGACATAGATGGCACCGGTGCGCAGCAGCAACTCGATCCATATGAGCAGCGCCCCCGCCATCAGCAACAGCAGCACGACGATGGTGAGGAAGGTCCCGAGCCCCGGCGCCCCGGCGGAACTGATCGTCGCCACGGCGTCTCCCAGCGCCCCGAGGGCGCGATTGGCGCTTCCGTTGAGATCGCCCGTGACGAAGGCGGTGGCCCAATCGGTGACCTCGAGGGCTCGCTCGGTCAGCACCACCGATGCCATCCCACCGACGATCGCCACAGGCACGTAGACACCACCCGCCCGCAGCAGCTGGCCGGCATCACGGTGGATGACCGCGCTCATCAGCCCTACAAGCATCAACGGAAGGAGGATCAGAACCGCCAGGCTCCGCATAACCCCCACGTGCTGCTGGAACCACTGCTGATCCAACTTGACCTCAGTGGTCTTGGATATCGCCACCGAGATCTGGTCGAGCACCATCCGGACGCCGTCGGCGACGAAGGTTCCGAAGGTCTCGAAGACCGCCCGAGCCATCGTCGCGGCGGCTTCCTGGCCTATGCCGCCCAGTGGGTTGCATCCCAAAGCAGGAAGGCACGGAAGCCGCCCGAGGTCGGGTGGCGCTGCCGTCGGCACGGGCCGTACCGGTATCACCAGGGCCGATGACGCCCCAGATGCCCGCCCCACTCCGAGCAGGAAGACCGCGCCAGCCAAAAGCACGGCGCAAGCACATCGCGCTGCGGCGCTCACTTGACCGTGTTGCCGACATGAGTAAAGAAGTTGATGACGGGCGAGGCCGCCCCTATCAGGAGGGCGGCGGCGGCGGAAATGATGACGCCTTTCCGGCCGCTGTAAGCCTGATGGTAGTTCTGCGAATGCTGCCCAAAGGCCCAGGCAACGGCGCCGATCACCATCCCGATCAGTGCTGCGATGAGCGCCCATCCTCCGATCCCGTCGGTTATCCGTTGCAGGACTGCCTCTCCGGGGAGCTGCGAGGCATTGGGGTTCAGTGTCACGTCGGCGAACAGATGGAACACGGTCATGCACCCTCCTAACTCGAACTGACAAGATTCAGTCTTTCATATCTTTTCATGTTGTGCTAGTCATTTCTCGTGCAAATCGGAACGAAACGGTGACGGCGCCGTGCTGGTGCTGCGCCCCATCAGCGGCGACCAAGCGCGCTACTACCTGGATGGCCCGGCTCCCGGGCGGTGGGCCGGGGCCGGGACTGCGGAACTCGGACTTCGGGGAGCCGTCGACCCGACGTCGCTCCACGCCGTGTTGGCCGGGCATCACCCCGACGGCGAACAGCTACTGGCACGACTACCGGCTGCACGCCGCAGTGGCTTCGACCTGATCCTGGCGGCGCCGAAGTCGGTGTCGCTTCTCGCCGCCCTCGGCGACGACGACACCCGTGGCCGGTTCCTGCAGGCGCATGAGGAGGCCGTCGGCTCGACCCTTGGCTATCTCGAACGGGAAGCGGCTTGGACGCGACGAAGTGGCGCCCAGTTGCCGACAACGGGGCTGGTCGGGGCCGCCTTTCCCCACGCCCTCAGTGGCGCCCTGGATCCCCATCTGCACACGCATCTGGTCCTCGCCAACTTGGTCCATGGCGAGGATGGGCGGTGGTCGACCCTCGACAGCCGGGCCTTGTTCCGGCACACCTTGGCGGCGGGCGCGGTGTTCCAGGCCGGCCTCCGTTTCCACCTGGCCGAGCAAGGTCTTCGCTTCGACTGGACGATCACCCGCCACGGACTCGGAGACGTCGTTGGCGTGTCCCGAGCCGCCATCGAGGCCGCCTCGCAGCGCCACCGCCAAGTGCACGAGGAAATTGAATCCGGACTGGCCGGGCGAGTCGGCCGAGCGACGGCCGCCGGCCGTACCCGGGGCGCACAACGGGCCGGTAGCTCCGGTGGCTCCGGCGGCACCAGCGGCGGCTCCGGCGACTCCGCCGGCACCGGGGGCACGAGCGGTTCCGACGACTCATGGCGCGAGCGGGTGGCGGCGGCGGGCCTCGACCGAACCGGAGCCGAGCGGGTGCTGGCAACCGCCGCCAGGCGCCCCGCGGAGCGACCCTCCCTCGGGTATGGCCCCGGACCGCGGGACCCCGACAACGCATCGCTGACCCGCTTGCTGAGCGAGCAGCACTCGCGATTCCGCCGTCCCGACGTGGTCCGGGCGGCCGCCACCCTGTCGGTCGACGGTGCGCCGGCCGCCACCCTCGAACGCGTCGCCCGTGACTTCTTGGACACGGCGTTGCCCGCGGGCGGTGACACATGGACGACGCCGGGACTGCGCCGCTTCGAGGAGCGGATCGTGGCCGCAGCGACGGCACCCCGGCGCGCCGCGGGCCTCGTCGCATCCGCCACGCCGCTCCCCCGAGACCTGAACGACGCCGGACTCCAAGCCGTCGAGCGGCTGACGCGAGGCGGGGCACCCGTCGACGTGTTGGCCGGGCCTGTGATCAGCCAGTCCCGGGTGCTCGAGGCGGCCCGTGAGGCGTGGGAGACGAGCGGCCACCGGGTCGCGCTGGTGTCACAAACGGAGCGGGCCCAGGCGAGGTGGCGCACCCTCGCCGGCTTGGAGCGGCCTCCGTCGCCTCCGGCTCACCCGACCGTGGTCCTCGTCGACAATGCCGAGCGATGGTCGACCAACGACCTGCATCAGGTCATGGCCGACGCCGCGGCGCGCCAGGCCAAGGTCGTGCTGCTCGACGGTGGCAGCACACCTCGCCGGGCGCACGCAGAGAGCCCAGCGATGGAGACGCTGCGCTCCACCGTGGCGGCCATCGACGCCGGCCCTGCCCCCCCGCACCTCCCCGACCTCACCCGGGCCGAATCGCAACCGGTCGTCCGTGCGGGCCGTGACGGCACCGTCACCCTCGCCCCAACCGGGCAGGCGGCCATGGACCGCCTCATCATCGACTGGCGCCAAGCGCGGATAGCGGGCAAACACCCACGAATGGTGGCCCTCGGCCCGGAGGAAGCCGAGCACCTGAACGAGATGGCACGTGCTGTCCGGGGCCAAGCTGGGGAGCTGCGGGGCCCGTCGGTCAAGCTTGGCGGGCGGGCGTTTCAGGGCGGCGACGAGGTGGTGGCGCTCCGGCGAGACGCGCGGCTGGGTTCGGTGCGGGGAGGAACGCTGGGCCGGGTGACCGCGGTCGACGAGGAGCGCAGCTCGGTCACCGTCGAGTGGCAGGGGCGAGAAAACCCGCTCACCGTGGAGAATGAGGTGGCGGGAAAGCGTTCGCCCCCGCTGGCCCACAGCTACGCAACCACGCCTTCGTACCTCCGGAATGGTCACGACGGCCCAATCTTGAGCTTGGGCCACGTCGAAGCGGTGGCGCCCCGCCTCCACCCCGACCGGATCTACGACGTAGTGACGGCTTCCTCGCTCGACCGAGCCACGGGCCGAGCCACCGACCGCGGTGCCGAACGCGGCGCTGACCCCAACCAACCCCGACACATGACGGCGCTCCTGGCTGACCTTCCCCGGAACCGCCGATCGGGACGAGACGTCACCGCCGACGCCGGCCGGCCGCTCGTGGAATTGGAGGCCGAGCGGGACCGCCTGGCCGATCAACTGAAGGCCAGCGCGCCTCCAGATACCAGGCCGGACCTCCGCCGCCTCAGCGAGGAACGGGACTGGCTGGTCTCCATCCCCGACCGCCTTCGCCGACCCGAGCACCGCGCCGCGCTGGCCGACCTCGACCGACGAGGTGCCGCCCTGACCGCGGCCGCCCACGACCGGGGCGAGTGGTTGGAAGACCACCGGGGCGAGATCGAGCGCTGGGACGACCTCTCGCACGCCGCGGCGTGGCGGGAAGCGGCGCTCGGTCGAGGAGCCGAACTCCGGCCCGCCGTCGCCGTCCAGTCCACCCTCGGACTGCCGCCACCGCCGAGCGACACCGCCCGCCAGCCCGCGTGGCGCCGGGCGGCGGCGGCTCTCGAAGCACATCGTGAGCGTTGGCAGCTTCCCGACCGGCCACTCGAGCTGCACCCGGAACGGGGCGCTCGGCCCGACCTGACCCGCCGGGGCGGTGAGCTCCGGGTGCTGGCCGCGGCCAAGGATCTGCAGCGCATCCGAGGAGCCGACCGCTCACTCGACCCGCCAGGACTCTGAGGAGTGCGATCATCGTCCCATCGCCTCGCCGCCTCCGCCCGAACCAGCCTCAGGCGCACGAACCCGGCGAAGGTCCCGATGGCGGATCGTGCGATTGTTGGTCAGCGTCGCCCTGGCCGCCTTGGCCGCGCATGTCGTCTACGGCCAGCGCGACGAACTGGTCGGCGCGACCAGCTACCTGGATCACATCCGGGCGCAATGGCTGTTCGTCGCGGGCGCGGTCGAGTTGACGTCCATCGTCGCATTCGCCGCCCTGCAGCGGCGCTTGCTCCGAGCCGGTCATGTGTCGATCCCACTGACGACAATGACTGCGATCACCTTCGCAGGCAACGCCATCCAGAATTCCCTCCCCGGAGGGCCGGTGTTCAGCAATGTCTTCGCCTACCGGCAGTTTCGGGGCCGTGGTGCCGACGACGTGCTGTCGGGGTGGATCCTCGTGGCGACCGCGGCGCTGGCCCAGATCGCCTTGGTGATCCTGGCGGTGATCGGGCTGGCGGCGGCCAGCGGCACCGGCAGCGAGCTCGACCTGGTCACCGTGATCCTGAGCCTGCTGGTCCTGGCCGCGGTCATCGTCTTTGTCTGGAGCCGGCGGCGCTGGATCGTCCGCCATCTGGTGGGTCCGCTCCGTTTGGCCCAACGGGTCTTCAAATGGCCGAAGGGCGACCCTCGACGACTGATCGAGGATCTCCTCGGCCAGATGGACGCAATCTCACCTTCGAGGCTCGACTGGGTCGTTGCCCTGGCCTATGCGCTCGCCAACTGGGTCCTCGACATCGGCTGCTTGATCTCGGCCTTCACCGCCGTCGGTGCCCCGGTCCCGTGGCGGGCCCTCCTCCTCGCGTACGCGGCCGCCCAGTTGGCCATCAACCTCCCCATCACCCCCGGGGGCCTCGGCGTGGTCGAGGGCAGCCTCATCATCGGCCTGGTCGCGTACGGCGGGGGCCAGGAGAGCACGGTGGCGGCGGTCCTGTTGTACCGGCTGCTCAGCTTCTGGTTCCTCCTGCTCATCGGCTGGTTGGCGTGGGCGTATGCCACCTGGGACCTGCGCCGCCGAGAGGATCACGCGACCCAAGACGCGGCGCAAGACGCCGCCCAAGACGATGCCGCGCCCGCACGGGCGCCCGAGGCGGTGGCACCATGGCAAGCGGAGGGCGCGACATGATGAGGAGCCGGTGGGCCACCGTCGGCGTCGCCGTTGCCATGGTGGCGGCAACGAGCGCCTGCGCGGGCCGCATCTCGCTCGGTACCGAGGCCGGCACCTGCTTCCGAGACGTCCCGGCGGCCCGCCAAGCCGTGCACGACAAGGGCAAGCTGGTGGGTGTCCGGCTGGTCAGCACCGGCACCCTGCGGGCCCTCCTCCCCGCGGACACGACCCTGGCGACGCTCCCCGACCAGGACATCTGCGTCTTTGCATTCAGCGGTATCTACGATCCGGGAACGGTCACCGGCGCCCGCGACACCAAGTCGGGCCACTTCGCCATCGTGGCCATGGGCACCAAACACACCGATGTCGTGACGGCCGCCGTCGTCGACCAGCTGCCCACCCGCTTCCGACACTTACATTGACGGGATTCGTTCGTAAGGGTTGACAACTACCGTTAGGTTCACCTAACAATAGGTCCCGAACGCGGAGACTGCCGCACCAGACCCCGACGGAAGGGCCTCCATGTCCTCTGGGAACATCCTAATTCTCGGCGCCATCGCCGGTCTGACCATCTTCCTCGGACTACCGGTGGGCCGGATCCGCAAGCCCGCGCCGCGGCTGCAGGCATTTCTCAATGCCAGCGCCATCGGCGTTCTCCTGTTCCTTCTGTGGGACGTCCTCAGCGCCGGTTGGGAGCCGGTCGAGGCGGGCCTGCTGAGCGCGAAGGCGGGCACGGCGTCATGGCCGCACTTCTTGGGGTTGGCCGCCATCTTCGCCTCGGGCCTCACCATCGGGCTGGTCACCTTGGTGTACTACGACCGCTACATGTCGGCCAAGGCCAAGCGGCCGACAGTGCCCCCGCTCGCCCCCGCAGCGCCCGCGCCGGCGGCGGCGGGCATGGGCCCCGGAGCGGCGTCGGTCAAGGAACTGGCTCCGTCCCTGGGCGCCGGAGCTCTCACCCGATTCCGGGTCGGTGCCCTGTCACCGGCCGAGCGCCTGGCATTCTTCATCGCCGTCGGAATCGGGCTGCACAACTTCGGCGAGGGCCTGGCGATCGGTCAGTCGGCGGCCAAGGGCGAGGTCAGCCTGGCGCTGATGCTGATCATCGGATTCGGGCTGCACAACGCCACCGAGGGTTTCGGCATCGTCGCCCCCATGGCGGGTGAAGCCACCCGCCCGAGTTGGGGGTTCCTGACGGTCATGGGCCTCATCGGTGGCGGCCCGACCTTCGTCGGCACCCTGGTCGGCCAGTCCTTCGTCAACAACGCCATCTTCGTCGCCTTCCTCGCGCTGGCCGCCGGTTCGATCCTCTACGTGATCATCCAACTGCTGAACGTGGCCGCCAAGCTGCGCCAGAAGGAAATGCTGATGTGGGGCATCCTGGCGGGGATGTTCGCCGGGTTCGCAACCGACCTGGTGCTGAAGGCCGCGGGCGCCTGAGCCGCTCATCACACCACCGACCCATCCGGGAGAGTGACACTCTCGGAGGTGACGAAGTACCTCGGGTCGAAACGGCGCCCTCACCCGAGCCGGGGGGCGCACCGTCGTGGACCTGTCACCGGCACGACCCGGGTGGCGCAGGAGTGGAAACGCCGGCGCGCCGAGGTCTGGGTCGTTGACCTGGCCCGTTACGCCGAGGTGCTCGGCGGTTGCTACATCGCCACCGACGCCGACCGCGTCGATCGAGCCGCGCTGGGCGAGGCCCTTTCCCATCTCGACAACCTCCCCGGCACCGATGGCTGCGTGACGGCCACCT
>JAUTXN010000214.1 GCA_030838045.1 Acidimicrobiaceae bacterium | reverse complement strand
CCGGAACCAACGACAGAGGCACGCGAGCAGCCCGAGTCGATTGCGTCTCCTGACCCGATCCTGCCGACTACCCAATCAAGTCAGGCCGAAGAAGCAGACCACGCAACCGATGCCCTCGAACGCCCGGCCGAAGAGGCGGCTCCGGATGCCGCCGAAGTCCCCGCCCTGGCTGGGTCGGAGGCAACGCCTGTTGAAACGT
Organism: Acidimicrobiaceae bacterium; assembly: GCA_030838045.1. Taxonomy (GTDB): domain Bacteria; phylum Actinomycetota; class Acidimicrobiia; order Acidimicrobiales; family Palsa-688; genus JALYXV01. The sequence continues at coordinate 12,441 of JAUTXN010000214.1, read as the reverse complement.
CGGTCGACCGCGACGAGGGCCATGTTCCGTTAACGCTCGAAGTCGAGCCGGAGCCTGACGTGCTGGCGGTTGACGCTATCGACCTGCCCTCGTCTGACCTCACTGACACGGACACCGCGATCGACGAGACAGACACTGGCGAGGCTGTCGCGCCGCCGCTCGAAGACGTGGGAGGCGATGCCGTTCCCGATGAGCCGGAACAGTCTCCACCGCCTCCCGAACCCGAACGAGTGGACGTAGCCGCAGGAGAACACGGTCATTTCGCTCCAACGCCAACCGAAAGTCCGGCGCCGGCGATGGAAGTGCTGGCAACCCCTGAGTTGGATGCAATGCCTTCGCCGGTCGATCCTCCGCCCGTCTCGCCTGCTCAGCCTCGCCCACTCGTGTCGCCTGCGGGTGCGGCGCCCAACAGCGCCCCGCCGGCTATCGAGTCGACGCGATCGTTCGAGATCCCGTCGCTCATTTCGCCTCCTCCGGCTTCACCAGTGGCACCGCCACCTCCGGCCACGCCCGCCTCGACAACGCCCCAACCTCCTGTCGCGTCTGCTGTCGTTCCACCACCGGCACCGGCACCGGCACCGGCACAAGCGCCGGCGCCCCCACCAGCAACACCGGCACAAGCATCGGGACCGGCGCCCCCAGCAGCAACACCCGTCATCCCGGCGTCACCGTCTGGACCTCCCCCGACAGCGGCACAAGCCCCATCGACACCGGTCGCCCCCGCCCCACCACTCGCCGAAACCCCGAGCGTCCATCCGCCATCGCCGGAACCGGCGCGGCCAACGCCGCCTGCGTCCGCTGCTCCAACAGGTGTCGTCCCGACACTCGGGGCGGCTCCCGCCACACCACCGACTGAGGCCCGTTCTCAGCCCCAGGCCACACCCCAGGCCACGCCCCAGGCCACACCTCACGCCACACCCCGGGCCACACCACCGACCGCGCCACCTGCTGTCCGACCGACCGGAACCCCGATGGGGCCGGGTCCCGATGGTCGACCGTCGCGGAGCCTCGCCTATCCACCCATCCCGGCCCCTGCGCCGCCATCGGGCCGAGGCTCTCCTCGACCCGCAATGCCGGGCGCCATGGGCCCGCCTCCACTACCAGTCCCCGCAGGCGCACCAGGCGGGACCGGGGCAACCGGCGGGGCAGCGGCTGGGGGCGCAGTCGCGCGACCCACGCGGCCGCGGCGGCCGGCACCCCTCCAGCCTGGGGGCCGGCCGGACCTTGCCACCCGTCCCCGCCGACGGGTGGACAGTCGCCGCCTCCGCGATCCGATCACCGCGTGGCGCCGGATCCGATCCGCGTTCGAGCTCATACTGACAACTCTCGTGCTCGGTGTCCTTCTCGCAGCCATCTTGGCGGCGGCAATCGGCGCCGTGGTCATCGCCCTCCAGCACGCCCTGAACGGCTGAGTCGGAGTGGCGAAAAGCAAAGTCAGTGACATCGTCGCCCGCCGCCGGAAGGTGGCCGTCGCCGGATACAACGGTGACGAAGTCCTGGCTCGGGAGGGACTGGTGGATCCCGCTGGCGATGTACGAGCGACGGCCCTAGGCGCGCTTCTCCGAATGGGGCACCTGACGGTCTCCGATATCGAAGCGGCACTCTCGGACGAGGATTCGGTCGTGCGCCGCCGCGCGTGTGAAGTAAGCGCCGCGCTCCCAGTCGAAGGAGTTACGTCCGCGCTCAGCGATTCCGATCCGCTCGTCGTAGAGGCCGCGTGTTTTGCGCTCGGGGAGCGGGGAGTCGGGACCGAGGGCGCAGCCGTGGCGGCATTGTCCGCCGTGGCAACTGGCCACTCGGATCCTTTGTGCCGCGAGGCGGCAATAGCCGCCCTCGGAGCAATCGGAGATGAGGCGGGCCTCAGCGCGATCCTCGCGGCAATGGAGGACAAACCGGCGGTCCGGCGCCGAGCCGTAATTGCTCTTGCGCCCTTCGAGGGTCCCGCCGTGGAAGAAGCGCTGGCGAAGGCGTTAACGGACCGTGATTGGCAGGTTCGCCAGGCGGCCGAAGACCTCTCGTAGGACAAGTCCGCTCCGCGCCCCGTCCACGTCAGAGATCGCCGCGGGTCGACCCCGGTCACGTTGAAGGCATCGTGCGGAAAAGTTGTCGAACCATCGCGCCTACAGCTGCGCTCCTTGAGCCGCCGGTAGCGTCATGGGTTCACACTGCTCCCAAGAATGAAGGACGACCCTTGCCGAAGATTGTCGTGTTTGGTGCCGCCGGCAAGGCCGGATCTCGCATCGTCGTGGAGGCCGCCGGGCGGGGGCATGAGGTCGTCGCCGTCGCCCGCCGTGTGGAGTCGATGGGTGATCTCCCGCCCGGCGTGGTTGGCGCTCCCGGGGACTCGACCTCCAGGGAGACGATCAAGGAGCTGGCGGCAGGGGCGGACGCCGTCGTCGTGGCGATCAACGGTCCCGGCAGTGCGCTGTGGCGCGACGCCGCGGAGGCCCTGGTCGAGACGATCCGGTCTCTCCCCGAACCCCACCCCCGCATCATCCACATGGGCTCTGGTGCCACGTTGGTGCTGCCCGACGGCACCCGCCCGCTCGACAACCCCGGCTTTCCCGCCCAGTTCATGGACGTGGCGACCGGACAGGCGTCCGCGCTCGACTACTACCGCAACTCCGAGGGCGTGGACTGGACCTACTTTTCTCCCCCGCCGCTCGAATTCGGCCCCGGCGAACGCACCGGCCACTACCGAACAGGAATGGACCATCCGGTCACAGACGCCGACGGTCGCGCCGTGCTGTCGTATGAGGACTTTGCCGTCGCCCTCGTTGACGAGATCGAGCAGGGCCGATTCGTGAACACCCGTTTCACCGCCGGCTACTGAACCGACTACTCCCGGGCTTCTTCTCGGATCGGCCGGACATCGAGGGGGATCTCCTCGGGCGAGCACGCCCGCTCGGCAACCGTGAACGAGCCGCGGTACCCGAACAGTGGCCCGAACACCCGGTTTGACACGTTCACCTCGATCCGGAACCGTTCCGTCGCCTCGTCCCACCATTCCCGCACCTCGGCGACGCCCGACAGAATCAGCGGGAACCGGAATGCGACGGGGCCCTCGTAGAAACGTTGCTCCCCGGTGCGGATGCACATCGCCCCTTCGGCGTCGACGGAGCAGTGAATGTCGACCGCCAGGTGCTGGTGCGTACCGAGATAGTCGATGACCACCCTCCTCGACGGGCTGAGGACCATCGTGGCGTCGAAGGAACGGTAACGGCGGCGCAGCTTGAACCGCCGCGCCCAGGTGACCGTCTCCCTGCCGAAGCCGTCGACGTAGGCGTAGTTGGAGATCGTGAAGGGCACGTCCGAGCCCCGGGTGGGAAACAGGACCCGTCGGGTCGACCCGAGCAGGAGGAACGGCAGCGTCCACCATGCGCCGCGCCAGATCTCGTCCATCACCCCCGTGCCGATTTGGCAGACGCCATCTTGGGAGGAGAAGCCGAAACGCCACTGCAGCTTCGGGTGGAGGCGTGCGAACTCGTCGCCCAGCGCCTGTTGATAGATCGAGCTCAAGGAAGCTCTCCGACATCAGGCTGGCGATCGGGCGCCGTCCTCAACGGGCGGCGCCCCGAAGGCCGACCCTCATGGGTCGCGAGCGCGATTCCCGCCAGCGCGGTCATGGCCCAGTTCAGCGACCCCGGGTTGAATGCCCGAGTGAACACGCTTCGGTCGGCCTTGACGACCGCCACGGCCAACACCGGCATGGCCAAGGCGGTGGCCGCGAACGGCCAGCGGTGCCGGGCACCGGCGACCGTCAGCACCGCGAACATCACCTCGGCTGCGCCAACGCCACGCACCGCGGCCCTCGCCCCGGATTCCGGCAAACCGACTCGCCCCCACAGGTACACCTCAAGGGGATCGACTTTCCACAGCTTGGGCACCAGGCCTTGATAGAGCCACACCCCGCTCAGGCCGGCCACCGCCACGGCGTGAGCGATCGCCTGATCCCGGGATCGTTCGGGCGGGACGCCTTGCTCGAGCCAGAGACGAAGGCGATCGAAGCTCCAGGCCGTGGCCCAGCCGAACAGTGGTCGGAACACCCCTCGATCGACAGCCTCGCCGAGGCGTCCCCACCGGGTCCGGTAGTCGTATCGGGTGAGGAACCGGATCCCGTCCTCGGTCGGAACGTAGCGCCAGTAGCCCGCCCCGGCTTCGATGAGCGAGCGCTTGTCGTCGGCCCAGAACCGCAGACCCGACCAACGCGAACCGTCCGGTCGATCGCGGTCGCCCAACGACTCTCCTGTGCCCGCGATCACCACTCCCGGCACCACGCTCGTGGCGTAGGTGAACCGTTGGGGCTCACCGGCCACGAGCGGGCGGTACTCGATCGTTCCGAAGCGCAGGTCCCAGCGCTGGTGCTGCCCCGGCTGCTGCGTCGCCGCCCACAACGCGTCCATCGGCGCCTGAATCCGGGACTCGACGTAAATGGGGTTCCGACGGGTCACCAGGGGGAGGGTAGATCGCCGCCGAGGAGCCACCGACGGCAGGCCCGGTGTTGGAAGGGCTGCATTCGTGGACGACTACCGGCGTCCCGACGGGTATCCGGTTGAACAACGCCCGGGCGGTGTCGACCGTGAGTCGGACGCAGCCGTGGCCGGCGGCCCCGCGCTCAGTCCGAGTTGCTGCCTCGCCCGAGGCGCATGCCTGCCAGGAAGGTACGCAGCCCTCGACGACCGTGGCGCATCATCAGGGTGTGGTTGGCCCGGAACGCCGGGCGAGCGATCCGACCGAAGAGGCGCAGCAGCGTCTTCTGGGCCGTCACCTCTTCGTCGAACACCGCCAGCGAACCGCCCGGGGCGGGGCTGATGGTCCAGCGCGAAAACCCGTCCAGGTCCCCGTGAAGCGACGCCTCCAACACTCCCGTACCGGGATCTTTTCGGGACTGCCGGCTGGAAAAGGTGAGATCGTAGGGAAGCAGGGAGCGACACACCAGCTCCGACTCGACCGGCGACACCTCCCGGACCGTCCGCACCTCAGGCCACCAACTCGGGTACGCCGTCAGCTCGGCAAGCGCCGTGAACACGTCCTCGACCGGAGCGTCGAGGGACCACTCACTGCGAAAGACGTAGAAGTTGCTGTCCATCCGAGAAGCGTCGCGCTCAGTCGAGATACGGGACGGGATGGTTGCCGCCCAGATCGACGAACCGCTCGTTCAGCGCCTGGGCAATGGTGTTGTGTTCCAGTCGGCCGAGATCGCGGCCGCCTGCCAGATAGCCGTTCAGGTCGTCGATGCCGGCGATGCCGCCCAGGCCGATGTAGTCGACCCACAACTCCTCGCGGGTGAGGATCAGGGTTCTGCGGAACGGGTCGAGAGCACGCCCTCGCCCCGACGGGATGAAAACGGACTCCATTATTCAGCCGCTTCCGGTGAAGCGTGCCGCTGGACCATCTCCTCGGCCAATACATGCAGTTTGCGGTTGCTGCGCTGCGATGCCCGGCGGAGCACATCGAAGGCTTCTTCAGACGACATGCCACTTTGCGCCATGAGGATCCCCTTCGCTTGCCCGATCACGTCGCGCCGCTCCAACGCAATGGAGAGATGGCGAGCAAGTTCAGCCGCCCGCTGCAGGGCCGCCGCATTGGCCAGCGTAATCGCCGCCTGGGTGGCGAAGGTGCGGCCCACCCCCTCGGCGTGGTCGAAGCCGGACTGCTTGGTGGAATAGAGGTTCAAGGCACCGACCGGCTCGTCAAGCGCGACAAGCGGCAGTGACAGCGAGCTGCGGACACCGTGCTCGATAGCCGCCGGCACCAGGCGGGGCCAGCGCCGTTCGTCCAGGTAGGAATCCACGCGCACGATGGTCTGCAGACGCACCGCTTCGAGGCATGGCCCCTCATCCGCGTCGTATTGGTGTTGGTCGACGTCCCAAGCCATCGCCGCGGTGGACACGGTGGTGCTCGGCCGACCGTCGTGCATGACCGTCACGCTGGCGGCGTCGCAGCCGGGGATGTTTTGCTGGGCGAGATGCGCGACCGCGTCCAGGGTCTCCTCGACGCTCTGGCCGGCGAAGAGAATCCTCGCCAGCGACAGAAGCGACTCGGTGATCGGCCCTTCCTCGGTCAGGTCAGATGACATGCTGCTCCGGCAGGCACGACGGACGCCATCGGCATTGCGCTCGAGCTCCTTGCTTTTGAGCCACCTGACCAACTCGTGACCGAAAAGGGTCCGGGTCACAGATGCCTGGGGTCTCAAGCAATGTGAGTTGAACGATCCAAGAAAGAGATCGTCAAGCGGCTCGTGAAACACCCAGCCTACTCCAGGGCTAGCGCGCCGCCCCCATGAACATCACCTTGAGGGATTCGAACGCCTCGAGGCAGCGGCCCGCTCCGAGCACCACGCATTCCAGCGGTGCCTCGACCAAATGAACCGGAACTGCGGTGTCCTCGGCCAGGCGGCGGTCGAGGCCCCGGAGCATCCCGCCCCCGCCGACGAGGTGGATCCCCTGCAGGATGAGGTCCTGGGCCAGCTCGGGTGGCGCCATGCCCAGGCACTTCACGACGGAGTCGACGATGGCGCTGACTTGTTCCTCGAGTGCCTCCCGAACCTCTTCGGGCGACAAGATCACGGTCTTGGGCAGACCACTCATGAGGTCGCGGCCGCGCACCTCGGCCTTCATCTCATCGGCGAGCGGCCACGCCGAGCCGATGGCCATCTTGATCTCCTCCGCCGTCCGCTCACCCACCGCGATCCCGTACTCGCGACGGACGTAGGTCTGGATCGTGGCGTCCATGTCGAAGCCGCCGACCCGGATGGCCTGCAGGGCGACGATGCCGCCGAGCGAGATCACCGCGGTCTCGGTCGTGCCGCCACCGACGTCGACGATCATGTTGCCCAACGGCTCGTGGATCGGGAGCCCGGCCCCGATGGCGGCCGCCATCGGCTGCTCGATCAAATAGGCGCCGGTGGCACCGGCACCGCGGGCCGCTTCTTCGACCGCTCGCCGTTCGACCTCGGTGATCGCCGAGGGGACACAGATGAGCACCCGGGGCCGGTTGAACCGGGAAACCCCGGCGCGTTGCAGCAGCAACCGGATCATGCGCTGGGTGATGTCGAAGTCGGTGATGGCGCCCTTGCGCAACGGCCGCACCGCCACGATGTAGCCCGGGGTGCGGCCGATCATCTGCCACGCTTCCTGGCCCATGGCGAGCACGTCGTGGGTGCGCGAGTTCAACGCGATGACCGTCGGCTCGTTGAGGACGATCCCGCGACCTCGGGCGTAGACCAAGGTGTTGGCGGTGCCCAGGTCGATGGCCAGGTCCCTAGCCAGGCTCGTCCTCCTGATGCGGCGACGGGGCCCGGGCCTCGTTGCGTCGATCCTTTTCGGCCGGTAGTGCGACCACGTTGGTCGGCTGGGTGGTCGGCTCGGCCGCAAACCGCTCCGCCGACGAGCCGGCCGCAGACGACGAACCGGCCGCTGACGACGAACCGGCCGCCGACGCAGATGCCGGCGACGAGGCCGGCGACGAGGTCGATGCCGCCGTCGATCCCAACCGTGTCACCGCGGGACCACGGCCCAGCGATCCGGGGCGTTCAACCTGGTGCACCGGCAACGGGGCCTGGCGCAGCGGCGTCGGGGCGAAGCCACGGCCTCGCCCAGGACCGTCATTGCCACCACCTGCACCGGCCCCACCCCGGCGACCGCCGCGCTGGCTGCCGTTGCCCAAAGCGCCCCTGGGCCCGCCAGCGGCCCTCGGCCCGCCGACGGCCCTCGGTCCGCCCTCGGCCCTCGCTCCGCCAGCGACTCTCGGTCCGCCCTCAGGTGCCGGTCCGCCCTCGGGCGGCGCATCGGTCGGGACGACCCGCGACCCCGGCGATCCGGCCGCGGGGCCCCGGCGTTCGGGCTGCAGCGCCCGCAACTCCCGGCTGAACATCTCGATCCCCGCCTCGAGTGACTTCGGCCGGCGGTGACGCAACAGGACGAACGCGCTGACCACGCTGGCCGCCACGATCGCACCGACGACATAGAACAGGTTGGAAAGGACCATTCCTGCGATCATGAGGGCACCCTCCCCTCTTCTGAGATTGTGGCGATATCGGAAGCGTCGGTCCCCCAGCCCACTCCACCTTCCCACGTCTCGCGCTTCCAGATGGGGACCGTCGACTTCACGGTGTCGATGCACCACCGGGCCGCCTCGAACGCCACGCCCCGATGGGGGGCCGAGACGACCACGATCACCGAGCATTCGCCGACCTGCAAACGGCCCACCCGGTGCAACAGGGCGATGCGCCCGAGGTCGTCCCACCGCCGCCGGGCCTCGGCCGCGATCGCCGCCAACCGGGCGACGCCGGCCTCTTGGTACGCCTCGTACTCCAACTCGGTGACACCAGTCCGGCCGTCGGCGTGATCACGAACGGTCCCGCTGAAAAGCACCTCGGCGCCGCACCCGGGGAGCACCGACCAGGCCAGCGCGTCGGTTGCGGGCAGCTCCTGATCGGTCAGCGCGATCCAGTCGTCTCCGCTCTCGGGACTCTCCGGGCCATCCACAGCGTTACCCACAGACCAATGGTAAGGCCCGGCGTGCCCGTGACGGGTCCACTGCCGTCACATTGGCCGGGCGGCGCGACGTCAGCGCGGGAAGCTACCCCGATAACCTGGCGTTTCAGTGGATCCTGACGACGGGCTGGAAGCGGACGAGCCACTGTTCCCGTGGCTTCCCCCCGACGATCGACTGTGGCGCCACCCGTCGGAACTGGCGAGCAACCAGCCGTTCACGACCTCCTCCTCGGACAGCGGTTCGTCGGCGACGTCGGCATCGTCCGCAACGTCGGCGGCCGGTGCACCCGGCGGTAGAGGCGGTGGTACCGGGACCGCGATCAGGTCGATCCCCGGGCTGAGCCCCCGCGACATCGACCGCCGCCTCTGGACCGTGGCGCTGCTCGCCGGCGTCGTCGGCGCCATGCTCGCATCCGGTGCCGGCGTGATGGCCGGGCAGTACCACCGCTCGACGACCGTCGTTCGCCCGATCGAGCAGATGGTCGACCCGGCCAAGAGCTACGTCACCATCGCCACCAGCCCGGGCCCGAAACCCGAGGATGTGGTCGGCGGCATCGCCGACCACCTGAAGCCGTCGATCGTCGAGTTGCTGGTCAACGGCAACACCGCGACCGGTAGCGGCTCGGGCGTCATCTTCCGCAGCGACGGCTACATCCTGACCAACCAGCACGTGGTCGACGGCGCCCAGTCCCTGGTCGCGGTCACCTTCGACGGCCGGCGGGTCAACTGCCGCCTGGTCGGCACCGACCGGGCCACCGACATCGCGGTCGTGAAGATGCAGGACACCAAGACGCGACCGGTGGCCACCCTCGGGTCCTCCACCCAACTGCGGGTGGGCCAGCTGGCCATTGCCATCGGCTCGCCCGTCAGCCTCTCCGGCGGCCATTCCGTGACGACCGGCATCATCAGCGCCGTCGACCTCCATGTCAGCCCCGGCAGCGGGTTGCCGCTGCTCGACATGATCAAGACCGACGCCACCATCGAGGCGGGCAGCAGTGGCGGGGCGCTGGTCGACTCGAGCGGCATGGTCGTCGGCATCACCACCGCCATCGCCCTGTCGGATCAGACCACGACGCTCGCCCTGGCCACGCCGATCGAGGTGGCCCAGGACGTCGCCAACCAGATCCTCACCACGGGGCGCGTGACCCACACCTGGCTCGGGGTCCAGGGCACCGACCTCGACGCCGCCACCGGCCGGGCGCTCGGGATCAAGGGTGGGGCGGTGGTACAGATCGTCGACAGCCACAGCCCGGCGGCAGGCGCGGGCGTCTCGACGGGCGATGTCGTCACCGTGTTCGCGGGCCAGTCGATCGACTCCGAAGGCGCCCTCGAAGCCGCCGTCCGCCAGCACCGCCCCGGTGACCAGGTCGACGTCACGTTCGTCCACGACGGCGAGACCCGAACCGCCGACGTCGCCCTGCTCGAGCGCCCGGCGCCCGACTACCCCTGAGCGGGTCTCAACCGCGGCGGCGCCGGGCCCGTGACACCACGGCCAGCGCCCCCGCCACCACGCCACCGATCACCGCCACCACGCCGGCCCCGGCCGCGACCAAGGCCATCTCCTGGCGCCGGCTGGGCGGCAGGTCGCTCCAGTGGCTGCGGTTGTCGCTCGACACCAGCGCCTCCTCGTTGGACCGCTCGGGCACCCAACCGGCGGCCCGCAACCGGTCGTTGGCCACCACCCACGGGTGCACCGAGTAGGGCCGGGCCTGGATCGGGGTCCCGGTCCGCAGCAGCTTCCAACCGGCCGCCGCCACCGCCCCCGCCAGCCGCCCCGGGAGGCGCAGCCGGGCCACGCCGCCGACGATGGCCCGGGCCTGCTCGTGGGTAATCCAGCCGTCGGGGGCCACATTGAAGACCCCCGAGAGGCGGTGTTCCCAGGCGAACACGATGGCGGTCGCCAGGTCCTCCACGTCGAGGAACTGCATCGGCCGGGCGCTGTCGTCGGGCTGGGGGGCGTTGGTCCCGCCCAGCGCCTGATAGAGCGCAGGCCCCGATGACCCGACCGTCACGGTAGGACGGAGGATCGTGACCAGCACCTCGGGATGGTCATCCGCCCACTCGGCGACCATGCGCTCGGCCTCGGCTTTCTCCACCGCATAGGCGAAACCCGGGTTGGGCCGGAGTGCCACGTCTTCGGCCAAGGGAACGGGGTTGTTGGCCCAGGCCCCGTACACCGTCGCACTCGAAACATGCAGGAACCGCTCCACCCCCGCCGTCCCTGCCGCTTCCAGGACCCGCCGCAAGGCGATCAGGTTGGGGAAAGGCACCCCCGGGTTGCTGTGGGCCGGGTCGGAGTGCGACCACGCCAGGTGGAGGACACTGCCCGCTCCCGCCAACGCCGGCAACAACCGTTCCCGCGGGTCCCGGGCCAGGTCGACCAACCTCCGGTCGGGGTGGTCCCCACCCTCGCCGATGGGTACGGCGTCGACCGCCACGACCGGCTGCCCCTGGGCCGCCAGGCGCCGAAGCACCCGCTGGCCGACGAACCCTGCTGCTCCAGTAACGACAACGGTGCTCACCGCCCTACCATGCCCCTATGAGCGAGCCTGGTCCAATGGAGGGTGGTGGACCTCTGGAGAAGGCCATCCGCGACCTGGCCCGGATGTTGACCTCCCAGGGTCCCATCAACTGGGAATTTGCCCGTCAGCTGGCGCTGATGACGGCCAACGAGGGCGAGAGCGAGGCCAACCCCGACCCGCTGGCGCGGGTGCGCCTGGAGGAGTTGCTGCGGGTGGCGGAGCTGCACGTCGAGGAGGCGACGGGCCTGTCGGCCTCCGCCGGGGGCGGGGTGCTGTCGGTCCGGGCGGTGACCCGGTCGGATTGGGCGTTGCGGACCCTGCAAGCGTGGAAGCCGCTGTTGGAGACGCTGGCGACGGCCCTGGCCCGGTCGAACGAGGCCCCTCTGCCGGTCGAGGAGCTGGGGGCCGACCCGATGTCCCGGCTGCTCGGCAACCTGCCCCAGGCCATGGCGCCGCTGCTGTTCGGGATCCAGGCGGGGACCATGGTCGGGCATCTGGCCACACGGGCCATGGGCCAGTACGACCTGCCCGTGCCCCGGCCGCCGGGCGACGAGTTGCTCATGGTCCCCGTGGCGATCGACGGCTTCGCCCAGGACTGGAGCCTGGCGGCCGACGACGTGCGCCTGTGGGTGTGCCTGCACGAACTGGCCCATCACGCGGTGCTGTCCCGGCCCCATGTCCGGGCCCGCCTGGACGAGCTCATGACGGCGTACGTGAACGCCTTCGAACCCGACTCCTCCGCACTCGAGGAGCGCCTGACCATGTTCGACCCGACCGACATGAGCTCGCTGCAGGCGACGTTCTCCAATCCCGAGGTGTTGCTCGGGGAAATGGAAACCCCCGCCCAGCGTGCGGTCATGGTGCCGCTTTCGGCGCTGTTGTCGGCCGTGGTCGGCTATGTCGACCACGTCATGGACTCCGTCGGCACGCGGCTCATCACCTCGTACGGCCCGTTGACCGAGGCGATGCGGCGGCGCCGGGTCGAGGAGGGCGAGGGGACCAGGTTCGTGGCCAAGCTGCTCGGCGTGTCCCTGGACAGCGCGGCCTACGAGCGGGGCTCTTTGTTCGTGGCCGGGGTGTTGGAGCGGGCGGGCGAGGAAGGGCTGGCCCGGCTGTGGCACTCGGCCAAGGAGCTGCCCACCCCGGCCGAGATCTCGGCGCCGGGCCTGTGGTTGGCCCGCATCGACCTGCCCGACCTGCCCGACCTGCCCGACTGATCGACCGGCCCGACCCGCCCGAACTGATCGTCGGCCGAGGCCGACTGGCAATCGCCTTGTCAGGGTCAGTCGTCGACGGTGACGATCCGGGTGTCGAGGACGGCGCCGTCGGCGAGCTCCACGACGCCGGCCGTGCGGTGCGGTTGCGAGCGGCGTTCGGTCGGTGAACCGGGGTTGAACAGGCGCTGGCCGTCGACGCCGGTC
>JAUTXN010000187.1 GCA_030838045.1 Acidimicrobiaceae bacterium | reverse complement strand
GCCACCACCGCGTCCGGGCGAACGGCTGCGACCCGATCTCGTTGCCCCGAGGTCCGAGGACCATGCGCCGCGGCGCCGGTTGGTCGGCCAACTGCCAGCGGTACTCAGCCGAGAACCGCATCCTGCTGTCGGTGTTGGGGAGGGCGGCATGGGTGGTCAGACAGTGAAACACGAGCACGTCGCCCGCCCGGTAGTCGGCCGTCAGCCAGCCCGGTTCGAGGGACTCGAGGGGCCGGTGGCGCACCCGGGACGTGGTTTGGCTCCCTGGTTCGACCGCCAGGCCGCCGAGGCTCGGTGGCACGTCGCCGAGGGGGACCCAGCAGGTGAACATGTCCTGCACCGACCGGTAGTCCTGGTGGACCACATTCCCGGGCTGGCGGGGGACCAGGGCCGCGGGGTACACGATGCGGGGCAGTTTCAACGGGTAACAAAACCCTCCGGGGCCCAGGATCTGACCCATGAGATCCGCCAATGGGGACGCGAACGGGGCCATGTTGAATCCTGGGTCGACCAAGATGCGGCGGTAGCCGGGGTCGCCGAAGGCGTCTCGCATCCTCACCGCCCGGACCGGCCGGCGTGGCGGGGCCGAGACCGGGTCGGGGCCGGGTTCGGTCCACCCCGCCTCCTGCAGGTAGCCCAACCCGGCCCTGCCGACCTGGCGGACCGCGGCCGGGTCAAGCAGGCCCCGCAGGAACACGTACCCCTCGGTCGCGATCTGGGCCCGCAGGGCCTGCCAGTCCCCCAAGAGTGGCCGGGAGTCGCGAAGCTCATAGGACGTCGCCACGTTGCTCATGTCTCCATCATCGGCCCAAGAAGTTAGGAATCGGTGAGCACCGCGACGACTGCGGACCGGGCCGGCCCGGTCGGCTACCGACAGCGAGTCCGTCAGCTCACCCCTCGCCCGTCCACGCCCGTTTCAACCGCGCCACCCCCTGAGCGACCACCTCCTGCCGCCACGAGCTGGGCGGCCCGAGTCGTGAGGTAATCCCGTTCGCGGATGTTGGTGGTACGCGCCGCCGCAGCCCGGAACTCCCCAATCGCGGTCGTCGTATCGCCGGCCAGCTCAAGGAGATGGGCTCGCACGGAGTGGAGACGGTGGTGGTCGCCGAGCCGTTCGCCGAGACCGTCGAGCAACGTCAGGCCATCGCCCGGCCCGTCTGCCATGGCGACCGCCACGGCCCGGTTGAGCGTCACCATCGGGTTTCCGGTCATCCGTTCCAGAAGGCCGTAGAGCGACGCGATCTCGGACCATTCGGTGTCGTCATAGCGGGCCGCGCCGTCGTGCAGAGCGGCGATTGCGGCCTGCAACTGGTACTCGCCCTACCCCCGCAGCGATGCGAGGCGGAGGTAGCCTGAAGGTGCAGTGATCCAGGCGCTGACCATCGTCGGAATGTCAATCGCAATCGTTGTCTGGCTCGCATTCGTCTTCGTTGCCAGGGAGAAGCGGGAATCGGAGATTTTGGCGATGGACCCGAACTGGCGTCTCGAAGAAGAAGCCACCGGCAGATGCGCAGCGTGTCAGGGAGCCGGCACTCGCCTGGAGGTTCGCGCCCTACCCACGCTCAGTACACTCGCCCGAGTTACCTGTTTCCGTTGCGGTGGCACCGGCGAACCACCACCACTTGAGATCGTGCAGCAATGGCCGAAGTATTGGCCAGGGCCAGCCCAGGCTGTCCGCCAACAGCGGCTGTGGCTGACATTCAAGAAAGATGCTCTCCGCAAGCGCATGCATCGATGACGGAAAAGTGGAGCGCTCAGGATTTACCAGTCAGGTTGAGGCAGCGCCTTTCGTTGTACATAGTGTGCAGCGTGCAAAGCTGAGCAAACCGCGCGGTGAGGCGCGTGATCGGCAATCTTTCTTCGTCCCGGTGACCCCCCGCCAAACCTCTTCGGTGGTCGCAACGGCTGGCTCCAGCCGAGCAAATGCGGTCAGCTGGGGGAGTGGTTTCTGGTGTAATCGCGATTTCGTGGGAGTCGTTCGGCGGTGCGACGGGCTTTGTCGCCCGCGGCCACCGTAGGTTGAGGTTGTCGCTGGGGGGAGCGACTCCGAGGCCGGCGCGCCTAGAATCCAGTCCGACCGTCGTAGTTGGTCAAACAGCGGGCTGCACATTCCCGTCGTTCTGGGTGTGTTCGTGAGCGTCGAGGCTGGTGACGGCCCGCGCCCAGAAAGAGCGGTCGGGTCGCTATGCCACGCTGCCGCCGGGAACCACCCATTGCACGGTTTGGCCAGTCACCTTCGCGATGCGCTCGTAGTCGGCGTCATAGTGCAACACCGTGAGTCCCGCAGCTTCAGCGCAGGCGGCCACCAGAAGATCCGGCAGCGGCACTGAGCGATGTCGGGATTGATTGGCGAGCAGCATTTGCACCTCCAGCGCCCGATCAACAGCGGCGTCGGTGACCGGCACGCGTGGCATGGCACGCAGCACCTCGGCCAGCTCTCGGTAGGTCGCCGGACTCGGCGCGCTGAAAAGGAGCTCGAGGTCGACGATCCCGCAGGTGGCGATGCGCCCGGCCAGGAGCAGCGGCTCAATCACCTCCCGTACCTCCGGCCGCGTATCGCTACGCGTGAGCGCGCTCTTGTCAGCCAGATACGTCGCCACGGGCAGTCAGAGCCAGGCGCCGGCCATCACGTCCGGATTGTCGAGCTCAAGTCGCCCAGCCGTGAACAGAAGCTCGACGAGGCGTTGACGCTGCTGCAGCTTGATCACCTCGTCTAGGGCCGCATCTACGGTGTCGGTCAGCGTCCGGGTGCCAAGGATCTGCTTGGCGGACTCGACCTTGGCGAAGTCGACCTCAAAGGAGGTCTTGCGCCTCGCGGCAGTACTCATTGTGGCACAATATAGCAGAAGACTTCAGCCAAGATAGG
>JAUTXN010000165.1 GCA_030838045.1 Acidimicrobiaceae bacterium | reverse complement strand
TCTATGAGGTCGGTTCCGGCAACTTCGGACCACAGCTCGACGAACGGCTCGTCGGCGCAGTCACAGGCGACGCCATCCAGTTCATCATCGACATCGACGCCGCCCGCAAGGCGGCCGAAGCGGCCGCCACCGCCGAGACCGCCACCACCGAGACCGCCGAGGCGGACGACGGCGACACGGACGCGGCGACTGACGAGGCCGAGCCGGAAGCTGCCACCGAGAGACCTGCAACAGAGAAAGAGGCCTCGGCCCGGCTGCTCAGCTATGACGTGGTGGTCAAGGAAGTCAAGGAGATGGTCCTGCCCGAGGTGACCGACGAGTGGGCCGGCGAGGCGTCGGAGTTCGACACCGTCGATGAGCTGCTCGCCGATCTCGAGAAGCGCCTAACGGTCGTCAAGCGGGCCCAGGCCCAGGCGGCGTTGCGTTCGCAGGCCATCGAAGCGGTGTCTGAGCTGGTGCAGGAGGATCCTCCCGATGCGCTGGTGCAGGAGGAGATCACCCATCGGGCCCACGAGCTGGAGAATGCGCTCCGCCAGCAGGGCCTCAACATCGGCCAATACCTCCAGGCAACAGGCCGCTCCCAGCAACAGCTGCTCGACGAACTGCGGGGCCAGGCGGCCCAAGCGGTCAAGGCCGACCTGGCGTTGCGAGCGGTGGCCGACCTCGAGGACATCGACGTCACCGAAGTCGACATCGAGGAGGAGATCCTCCGGTTGGCCGATCGTTTCGACGCGGACCCGGCCATCGTGCGCGAGGAACTTGAGAGCACTGAACAGATGGCCGCGGTACGCTCGGATGTCAGGAAAGGCAAGGCCATTGAGTGGCTTGTCGAGCACATTGAGGCCGTGGACCCACTAGGTCAGCTGATCGATCGAGCGTTGCTCGAAGAAGCGCCGGAACCGGACATCGAAGCCGAACCACAAGACGCCGAAGACACCGAAGCCGCCGATGTCATCGCCCAGCCCTCGGGCGAGGACGGTGCCGGGTAGTCGGCCGACTGCCGCTTCAGCGCCCGCTACAGGAACCACCGCTGGTAGAACCACCGTACGAGAACCGCAAGCTCGCAGGTAACAGCACAGAAATCGAGGCCGGAACAGCGTGATCAAGCCCCAAGCCAGCTACATCCCCAACGTCATCGAGGAAACCAACCGCGGGTCGAAGGGGATGGACCTGTACAGCCGCATGCTTGAGGAGTTCATTGTCTTCCTCGGCACGCCGATCGATGACTATGTCGCCAACAACGTGTGCGCCCAGCTGCTCTACCTGGAGTACAAGAACGCCGACAAGGACATCAGCCTGTACATCAACAGCCCCGGCGGGGACATCACGGCGCTGTTCGCCATCTACGACACGATGAAGTTCGTGAAGAACGACATCTCCACCTTTTGCTACGGACAGGCCGCCTCCGCCGCCGCCGTCCTGCTGGCGGGTGGCACCCGGGGCAAGCGCTTCGCCCTGCCCCACGCCCGCATCCTGATCCACCAGCCCTACGGCGGTGCCGCCGGGCAGGCGGCGGATATCGAGATCCAGGCCAAGGAGATCCTGCGCATGCGGGACCTCCTGAACGAAATGCTGGCTCTCGACACGGGTCAACCGGTTGCCAAGGTGGCCAAGGACACCGACCGGGACTTCATCATGAGCGCTGCCGAAGCCGAGGGCTACGGCATTATCGACGAGGTGATCAATACCCGCGAGCTGGCCGGTATTCCGCTGGCCGCTGGTGTCGGCTGAAGGTCCGGGGGGACATACGCGTGGCGAAGTTCGGAGAAAGCAGCGATCTGGTCAAGTGCTCCTTCTGCGGGAAGTCGCAGAAGCAGGTCAAGAAGCTCATCGCCGGACCGGGTGTCTACATATGCGACGAGTGCATCGATCTGTGCAACGACATCATCGAAGAGGAGCTGGCCGAGTCATCGGAAGTTCACTTCGACGAGCTGCCCAAACCGACTGAGATCTTCAACTTCCTCAACGACTATGTGATCGGCCAGGAACGGGCCAAGAAGATCCTCTCCGTCGCGGTCTACAACCACTACAAGCGGGTCCAGGCCGGTGGCTACCACGACGCCGAGGTGGAGCTGCAGAAGTCCAACATCCTGCTGCTCGGCCCGACCGGGTGTGGCAAGACGCTGTTGGCCCAGACCTTGGCCCGGATGCTCAACGTGCCGTTCGCCATTGCCGACGCCACCGCCCTCACCGAGGCCGGCTACGTCGGCGAGGACGTCGAGAACATCCTGCTCAAGCTCATCCAGAACGCCGACTACGACGTCAAGAAGGCCGAGACCGGGATCATCTACATCGACGAGATCGACAAGATCGCCCGTAAGAGCGAGAACCCGTCGATCACCCGGGACGTGTCCGGCGAAGGGGTGCAGCAGGCGCTGCTCAAGATCCTCGAGGGCACCACCGCCTCGGTGCCCCCGCAGGGGGGCCGCAAGCACCCCCACCAGGAGTTCATCCAGATCGACACCACCAACATCCTGTTCATCTGCGGCGGGGCGTTCGCAGGGTTGAACCGGATCATCGAGAGCCGCATTGGCCACCAAGGCATCGGCTTCCGAGCAGAGATCCGCAGCGGGGCCGAGCGCTCCGAAGGCGAGCTGTTGACCAAGGTGCTCCCCGAGGACCTGTTGAAGTTCGGGCTGATCCCGGAGTTCGTTGGCCGGCTGCCGGTCATCGGTGCGGTCTCGAACCTGGACCGTGAGGCCCTGGTGCGCATCCTCATCCAGCCCAAGAATGCCCTGGTCCGTCAGTACCGCCGGGTGTTCGAACTCGACAATGTGGAGCTGGAGTTCGGCGACGACGCCCTCGAAGCGGTGGCCGAGCAAGCCCTGCTGCGGGGCACCGGCGCCCGGGGCCTGCGGGCCATCTTGGAAGAGGTCCTGCTCGAGGTCATGTACGACCTCCCCAGTCGCTCCGATATCGGCCGTTGCGTGATCGACCGGTCGGTCGTGCTCGACCGGGTCAATCCCACGCTCGTTCCCCGGGCCACCACGGGGGAGAAGGAGACCCGGCCCCGCCGGGCCGCCTCCTAGCCCAACTCCGTTGCGGGCGTGCGTTTCACCAGGAGGACTTGTTACCGCCTCCTGGTGAAACTGCCAAAGTCGGCCTGCGCCAACCCCTGGGCCCTTACCGGGCCAGGTCGCACGGACCGGGTTCGTCCGCGGGCTCCGTCGGAGTGATTTCGTCGGAGAACTCGCTCAGCTCCTGCGGCGCTCCCCACTCGGGGCCGGAGGCTGCGTTCGCCTCCGGACGCTCGTCAGTGGTCTCAGTGGTCTCAGCGGTCTCAGTGGTCTCGGTGGTCTCAGTGGTCTCAGTGGTTGTGTTCGACATGTTCGTACCTCACCCTCGTGAATCGGCTCACAAAGTGGGCCTCACCCGTACGAACACCCCATATGTCAGAGCGCGATAAGGACAAGATGTGAGCCCGATGAGACTTCCGAGCGACGAGTAGCCTTCGCACCCATGAGCAAGTTGTTGAAGGGCGCACTGCTGGGGGCCGCGGTTGGGGCAGGGGCGGCCACGGTAGAGGCCTACAGCAAGGACCGCCCGGTCAACGAACTGGCCCGCAACGCCGCCGTCTGGGGCGCGGGTGGGGCGGTCACCGGTGCGGTGCTCGGGGCGGCGCTTGGCCGGTGCGGCGGGCGCGGTCGCAAATGTGGGACCCGGGGCAAGGTGGCGGCGACCCGAGCCGAGCTGACCGACGCCGCCCGGGAACAGCTGCGCCGGGCGGAAGAATTGGCCCGGGCCCAGGGCGGGTCCGCCCTGAAGGCAGCCGGCAAGGCAGCGGGCAGGGCGCAGGCCAAGGCTCAGGCTCAGGCCACGGCGGCGCAGGCGAAGGCCCAGGCGCAGGCCAAGGCGGCGCAGGCGAAGGCCCGCAAGCTGTCCCGCCAGGAACGGAAAGCAGCTCGTAAGGCGGTGGAGGCGGCCCGGGCGAAGGTTCGCAAGGTTTCCCGCAAGCAGCGCAAGGCGGCCGAACAGGCGGTGGCCAAGGCCCGCCACCAGGCCGAAGCGGTGGCGCAGCGAGCCCGGCGCCAGGCCTTGCACACCGCGGCGGCCGCCCGCAGCGCGGTCGAAGATGCGGCGGAGGATGTTTCCGCCCGCTTCGAACGCCACGCCGCCTGAAGGGCAGGAAGGCCGAAGGGATGGCGATGGAACTCGGCGACGCGCTGGCGTGGCTGGATTCCCACCAGAACCTGGAGCGGATGCTGGCCGACACCAGCCGGCCCCCGCCCGACCTGGCCCGGATGCGCCGCCTCATGAACATCCTGGGCGACCCTCAGGACAGCTTCCCGGTGATCCACCTGACCGGCACCAACGGCAAAACCTCCACCGCCCGGGCGGTCACCACCCTGCTGATGGCCAAGGGCCTGTCGGTCGGCACCTTCACCAGCCCCCACCTGGAAGCGGTCAACGAGCGGCTCACGGCCAACGGGCAGCCGGTCTCCGATCATGACCTGGCCGAACTCCTGTCGGATCTGGCCCTCCTGGAGCAGATGCTGCCCGAGGGGAGCGGCGCGGGGCGCCCGACGTGGTTCGAGTTGCTCGCGGCGGCGGCGTTCCGGTGGTTCGCCGAGCGACCGGTCGACGCCGGTGTGATCGAAGTGGGCCTCGGTGGACGATGGGACGCCACCAACGTCGCCCAGGCGCAGGTGGCGGTGGTGACCAATGTGGGCCTGGACCATGTCGAGTTCCTCGGGCCGACCGTGGCCGACGTGGCCGGGGAGAAGGCGGGCATCATCAAGGCTGGCAGCACCCTTGTGTTGTCCGAGACCGATCCCGCGCTGGCGGCCATCTTCGAAGCCGAGGCCGAGGCGGTGGGCGCGGAGCGCATCTTGTTGCGGGACCGCGATTTCGAGGTCATGAGCAACGACTTGGCGGTCGGCGGTCGCCTCATCAGCCTGCGCACCCCGGCGGCGGAGTACTACGACGTGTACCTGGCGCTGCACGGGCGCCACCAGGCGTACAACTTCCTCGACGCGGTGGTGGCGGCCGAAGAGTTCTTCGGCGCCCCGATCGAGGCCGATCTGCTGGCGGAGGCGGCGGCGCAGGTCCGCTCGCCCGGGCGCCTCGAGGTCGTCGGGAGGCGCCCGCTGATCGTGCTCGACGGGGCCAAGAACATTCCTGGTGCGCAGGCCATGGCCGCGGCCATCGACGAGGAGTTCGGCCACGTGAGGTCGCGGATCATGGTGGTCGGGATGCTCCGCGGTAAGGACCCCGACGAGATGCTCCAGGCGCTTGCGGCGCCCAAAGCGCGCCATGTGATCGCCTGCCCGCCCCCGAGCCCCCGGGCCCAGCCGGCCGACGTGGTGGCCAAGGCGGCCATGCTCCTCGGCACCGACGCCGAGCCGACCGGCTCGGTGGGCGAAGCCCTGGACCGGGCGAGGGAACTGGCGACCGAGGACGACCTCATTCTCGTCACTGGCTCTCTGTACGTTGTGGGGGCGGCCCGCACGGCGCTGGCCCAGGGCCACCGGACGTGACCGGGGCGCACCGCTAACACCTGCAAGCGCGATACCCTTTTCCCCGATATGACGGACAACAGAACCCTGGTCCTCTGCAAACCCGACGCCGTCGAGCGAGGCCTCTGCGGTGAGATCATCGGCCGCCTCGAGCGCAAGGGCCTGCGGCTGGTGGCGGCCGAGCTGCGCCACATCGACAGCGAGTGGGCCAAGCGCCACTACGAGGAGCACCTCGGGAAGCCGTTCTTCGAGACGCTGGTGACCTTCATCACCCGCTCGCCACTGTTCGCCATGGTCGTGGAGGGCCCGGACGGGACCTGGGAGGTGGTGCGGGCCATCAGCGGGGCCACCAATCCCATGAACGCGGCGCCCGGCACCATCCGCGGCGACCTGGCGGTGCATGGGACCGAGAACCTCGTCCATGCGTCCGACGGGCCGGAATCGGCCGAGCGGGAGATCGCCTTGTGGTTCCCGGCCATGGCGGCCCCGCCGGAGGACGGCGGATCATAGCGGCGCGATTCGCCGAAAGGGTGGATCCTGGCTTGTTACCTGGGCCAATCCCACCTAGCCTTGCCGTTCGCCCTCCGATCCCGGGAGGAGGCCCCCATCTCGTCTGATAGCGGTTTCTCATCACTCTTCGGCCGCGACATGGCGGTTGATCTGGGTACGGCCAACACCCTGGTGTATGTGCGGGGACGGGGGATCGTCTTGAACGAGCCTTCCGTCGTGGCGGTCAACATCAAAGACGACCGCCCGCTCGCTGTCGGCGCCGAGGCCAAGCGGATGATCGGCCGCACGCCCAGCCACATCCAGGCCATCCGCCCGCTGCGTGACGGCGTCATCGCCAACTTCGACATCTGCGAGAAGATGCTCGCCTACTTCATCCGCCGGGTCCACGGGCCACGCAAGTTCGCCAAGCCCCGCATGGTGATCTGTGTGCCGTCGGGCATTACCGGCGTGGAGCAGCGGGCCGTTATGGAGGCGGCCGAGTCGGCCGGGGCCCGCAAGCCGGCGTACATCATCGAGGAGCCCATGGCCGCGGCCATCGGTGCCGGCCTTCCGGTGCACGAGCCGACCGGCAACATGGTCGTCGACATCGGCGGCGGCACCACCGAGGTGGCGGTCATCTCGCTGGGCGGCATCGTGACCAGCCAGTCGGTCCGCATCGGCGGCGACGAGCTCGATGAGGCGATCATCGCCTTCATCAAGAAGGAATACAGCCTGGCGCTGGGCGAGCGAACGGCCGAGGAGATCAAGATCGCCCTCGGCTCCGCCTGCCCGCTCGAGTCCGAGCTGCATGCCGAGATCCGCGGCCGGGACCTGATCACCGGCCTGCCCAAGACCATCGTGACCACGACCGAGGAGATCCGCGAAGCCATCGAGGAGCCGGTGTCGGCCATTGTGGACGCCGTGAAGATCACCCTCGACAAGACGCCGCCAGAGTTGGCCGCCGACATCATGGAACAGGGCATCGTGCTGACCGGCGGGGGCGCCTTGCTGCACGGCCTCGACGCCCGGCTGTCGGCCGAGACCGGGATGCCGATCATCATCGCCAACAATCCTCTCCTCTCGGTCGCCATTGGCAGCGGCCAGTGCCTGGAGGAGTTCGAGGCCTTGAAGCAGGTCCTGATCTCCTCACAAGGCCACTGATTCCGTCACACCGCTGATTCTCCGTGGCTGCCTACCGCCGGAGCGCACGACCGCGATTCATACTCCTCCTCCTGGTCCTTACGGCGATAACGCTCGTAACGGTCGACACCCGGGCCAACGGGGGCGGCCTGACGGGCGCCATCCGGGGCCGGGCCCACGACGTTTTCGCCCCGGTCCAGTCGGCGACCCACTCGGTGCTGCGCCCGATCGGCGACTTCTTCACCGGTGCGTTCCACTACGGGTCGCTCAAGCGGGAAAATTCCCAGCTCCGTGATCAGCTGGCCCAGGCGAGGGGGCAGGCCCTGGGCGCGTCCGACGCCCAGCGGGAACTGAAGATCCTCTCGGAACAGGCGCACCTGGATTTCGTGGGCAACATCCCCACCGTCACCGCCCAGGTGGTCGACACCACGTCGTCCAACTTCGAAGTTTCGATCCAGATCAACCGGGGCACCGGAAGTGGGATCGCGGTCAACATGCCCGTTGTCACCGGCGGAGGACTGGTCGGCCGGGTGGCCCAGGTGTCCTCCCAGCGGGCGACGGTCCTGCTGCTGACCGATCCCACCTTCAGCGTGGGCGTGCGGCTGACGACCAACGGCTCGGTGTTCGTGGCCGACGGCACCGGCCGGGGCAATCCCTTGAACCTGGAGTTGGTGGATGCCACCACCCAGATCAAGACAGGCGACAAGCTGGTGACAAGTGGGCTCAACCTGGAGCAGTACCCCAAGGACATCCCCGTCGCCACGGTGCGCTCGGTCAAGACTGCACCCGGCCAATTGCAGCAGGACGTGACCATCGTCCCGACGGCTGACCTGTCCCGGTTGGAATACGTCCGGGTGTTGCAATGGTCGCCCCAGTCGTGACCAGACATCCGCCGCGACATCCGCCGCGACATCCGCCGCGACATCTGCCGCGACACTCGCCGCGACTGGACCGATGAGTCCTGCTGTTCTCGCTCGCCTGCGCCTCGGGGGGCTGTTGGTGCTGGCGCTGGTCCTGCAGACGACGGTGGTTCCCGACCTGCGGATCCTCGGCGTGTGCGCCGACCTCCTGCTCCTGTGCACCGTGTGCGCGGCGCTGGTCGGCGGCCCCGAGCTCGGCGGCCTGGTCGGGTTCGCAGCCGGGTTGCTGGCCGACCTGTTTCTGACCACGACGCCGCTCGGTTTGTCGGCGCTCGCGTTCAGCGTGGTCGGCTACGCCGTCGGGTCGGTGCGCCGCACCGTCCTGCAGGAGGGGTGGCTGCTGGCACCGGCGACCGCGTTGGTCGCCAGTACCGCCGGCGTGATCATCTTCGTTTTGGCCGGTGCCATGATCGGCCAGTCGCAGCTGACAAGAGTAGGGCCCGTCGACATTGTGAAGACCGCCCTGCTGGTCGGTGTGATGAACGCCGTGATCGCCGCCCCCGTTTGCCGGGTCGTCGGCTGGGCCGCGTCCGCGTCGCAGGGTTCGCCGGGCTCCATGGGCTCGGCGCTGGGCTCGGCGTTCGGCTCGGCGTTCGGCGGGTCGTTGGGCTCCCACCGGGCCGGCCAGGCGGGTAGTGAGATCTCCTCGACGGCGGCCCGTCACTCGTCGCGGCTGGCGTCGCGCCCGGCGCACATCCGGGCCGGTCGGGGCGGCGGTCGGGGCCGATGAGTACGTACTCGGAGGGCCCCTCGGCCCAGGTGCGCCTCACCGTCCTGGCGGTCGTGATCGTATGCCTGTTCGCGTCCCTCTTTGCCCGGCTGTGGTTCCTCCAGGTGATCAACGAGCCCAAGGCGCAGGCGGCGGCCCAGAACAACTCGGTGCGCCTCGTCTACACGCCGGCCGCCCGGGGCCGCATCCTCGACCGCAACGGCAAGGTGCTGGTCGACAACACGGTCTCTGAGGTCGTCACCATCAGCCGGGTCACCGCCAAGGCGGAGCCCGAAGTGATCAGCCGACTGGCCCTGTTGCTCAACGTGTCCAACGACGATCTCCTGCAGAAGGTCAAGGATCCCCGCTACAGCCCCTACGTGCCGGTGCCGCTGGCCGTAAACGTGCAACCGGCCGTGGTGGTCTATCTCCGGGAGCACCAGTCGGAATTCCCGGGTGTCGAAGCCCAGGCGGTCGCGGTGCGTTCCTACCCCTATGGCACGGTGGCCGCCAACATTCTCGGCTATGTCAGTCAGATCAGCGGCCAGGAGCTGACCGCGAATCGCAAGCGCCAGGGGTACCAGGCCGACGACCAGATCGGCAAGACCGGGGCCGAGTCGGCGTACGAGGACGCCCTGCGGGGGCGCCCCGGGGTGACCAAGCTGCAGGTCGACTCCAAGGGCCGGGTGCTCGACCGGGCGGTCGCCCAGGCACCGGTGCAGGGCCACGACGTGTGGCTGTCGATCGACGTCAACGTGCAGAAGCTGGCCGAGGAGTCACTGGCCCAGGGGCTGGCCGCGGCCAAGTTCAACATCGACAAGGGAACGGGCAAGAACTACCCCGCCCCGGGTGGTGCGGTCGTGGTGCTCAATCCGCAGAACGGCGAGGTGGTGGCGCTCGTGAGCAACCCCACCTACAACCCCCAGGACTTCGTCGGAGGGATCAGCCAGGCCAAGTTCGCCCAGTACCTCAACGATCCCGGACACCCGCTCAACGACCGGACCATCCAGGGGCTCTATGCGCCGGGGTCCACCTTCAAGCTGGTCACGGCAGTGGCGGGGCTGCAGACGGGGATTATCAACCCGGCCCAGTACTTCAACGACCGGGGGTACCTGCAAGTCGGCAAGTTGACGTGCTCGGCCCGGTTCCAGGTTGCCGGTTGCTTCACCAACGACAACCACCAAGCCTACGGCCAGGTCAACCTATCCCGGGCCATCACGGTCTCGAGCGACGCCTACTTCTACCAAATCGGTGCCACGTTCTGGAACGACCGGTCCAAGTACGGCGTCGACGGGCTGCAGAACGTGGCTCGCCAGCTGGGATTCGCCAGCACGACCGGGATACCGCTGCCGAATGAGGCCGCGGGCCGGATCCCCGACCCGGCGAGCCGCGCCAAGGAGCATGCCCAGTATCCGAAGGTCTACACCGAGGGCAACTGGTTCACCGGTGAC
This sequence comes from Acidimicrobiaceae bacterium, assembly GCA_030838045.1. Lineage (GTDB taxonomy): Bacteria > Actinomycetota > Acidimicrobiia > Acidimicrobiales > Palsa-688 > JALYXV01. The sequence continues at coordinate 1,648 of JAUTXN010000165.1, read as the reverse complement.
AGCGTCAACACCTCGATCGGCCAGGGCGAGGTGGCCGTTACCCCGCTGCAGCTGGCCAACGCCTATGCCACCTTCGCCAACGGTGGAACCGTGTGGACGCCGCAGATCGCCCTCAAGATCACCGACCAGCAGGGCAAGGTGCTCCAGCCGCTGTCGCCCATCGGCAGAGGTCACGTGGACATCCAGCCGGCGTGGCGCGACGCCATGATGGCCGGCTTCCAGGGCGTCGCCGCCAGCGGCGACGGCACCGCCCACTCCGCCTTCTCGGGCTTCCCCATGACGCAGTACCCCGTGGCCGGCAAGACCGGCACCGCCCAGGTCCAGGGCAAGGCTCCCACCTCGCTGTTCGTGTCGTTCGCCCCGGCCAACAACCCCCAGTACGTGGTCGAGGCGGTGATGGAGGAGTCGGGATACGGTGCCGACGCCGCCGCGCCCGTCGTGCGCCGGGTCTACGACGGCCTGTTCAACCTGACCCCCGGGCAGGTTGTCATCGGCCTGGGAGGAAAAGACTGACCATGGCTTCGGCATCAGTACCCCGCCGGGCGGTGGGCATCTCGGGGTCCTCCCGGAGGACCCCTGCGGCGGCGTGGCGCCACGTCGACATCGGACTGGCACTGGCGACCATCGGCGTGGCGTCGTTCGGGCTGCTCATGATCTACAGCGCCACCCGGGACAAGCTGATCGCCCAGGGCCTCGACCCTGGCTATTACCTGAAGCGTCAAGTGGCCTTCGTCCTGGTCGGCATCGTCGTCATGGGGGTTGTGGCGTCCATCGACTACCGGCGACTGCGGGACTTCGGACCGGCGTTCTACGGCGCCAGCGTGCTGGCGCTCCTCCTGATCCTTTCCCCGCTCGGCAAGAAGAGCAAAGGTGCCCAGGCGTGGTTCCAGATCGGTGCCTACCAGTTGGAGCCGTCGGAGTTCGCCAAGATCGCCATCATCGTGGGGTTGGCGGGCATCTGCGCCAACTACAAGGGCCGCCTGGGGGGACGCGAACTCATGGTGGTCCTCGGACTGGCGGCGGTGCCCCTGGCCCTGATCTACCGCCAGCCGGACCTGGGCACGGCGCTCGTCATCGGGGCGATCCTGGTCGGGGTGCTGCTCGTCGGTGGCCTCCAGGCCCGCCACCTGGCGGTGCTGGTCGTAGTCGGGGTGGTGGCGGTGGTCGCGGTGCTGCATTTCGGCGCCCTGAAGCAGTATCAGCGGGACCGGCTCACGGCGTTCTTGGATTCCAGCAGCAACGTCCAGGCGACCTACAACCTCAACCAGTCGAAGATCACCATCAGCTCCGGGGGGATCTCGGGGAAAGGCCTGTTCAAAGGGTCGCAGACCAACTTGTCGTACGTGCCCGAGCAGCAGACCGACTTCATCTTCACCGCGGTCGGCGAGCAGTTGGGGCTGGTCGGCTCGGCGCTGCTGTTGAGCTTGTTCGTGCTGATCGTGTGGCGCACCTGGCGAGCAGCGACCACGGCCCGGGACCCAACGGGGACGCTGATCTGCGTCGGGGTGCTAGCCATGTTGGTGTTCCAGATCTTCCAGAACGTGGGCATGACGATGGGGATCATGCCGATCACGGGCATCCCCCTGCCGTTCATGAGCTACGGCGGCTCGTCGATCGTGGCCGCCTTCGCGGGCATCGGTCTGGTGCT
>JAUTXN010000109.1 GCA_030838045.1 Acidimicrobiaceae bacterium | reverse complement strand
GGCCGGTCGCAATTCTTCAGGCGCTGGGCGAACCCAACCGACACGCCATCGTCGAGTTGCTCCGCGACGGGGAGCGGCCGGTGGGGGAGCTTGTGGAGCAACTCCACTTGAGCCAGCCGGCCGTGTCGAAGCATCTTCGGGTGCTCAAGGAAGCGGGCGTGGTCGAGGCTCGGGTGGACGCCCAGCGCCGGCTGTACCGCATCCGTCCCGAGCCGTGGGCCGAACTTGACGACTGGCTGGCGACCTATCGCCAACTGTGGGAGACGCACCTGGATCGGCTGGAAGACCACCTTGACCGTAGGAGGCTCACATGACCAACGGAACACTGCTCACTGACGGCACTCGGCCCGCCGTGCGCCTCGAGCGACAACTCGCTGACCCGCCCGCCATCGTGTGGCAAGCCCTCACCGATCGCGAGCAGCTCCGGGCGTGGTTCCCGTGTGACGTGGTCGTTGCCGGAGGACGGTGGGAGGTGGGCGCGGCCATTGCCTTCCCGTTCCCACCCGAAGCAATCGACATGACGCTCTCGGGTGAGGTGCTGGAAGTCGTCGAGCCGTACGTCCTGGCGTTCACCTGGGGGGAGGAGGTACTGCGCTTCGAGCTGTCGGCCAACGACGGCGGCACCCGGTTGGTGCTCGTCGATGAGTTGCCGGCGGCCTTCGCCGCCCGCAACGCCGCAGGCTGGGACGACTGCCTCGACCGCCTGGCGGGCCGTGATCCGGGCCCGGACGCGTGGCACCCGCACTTCGTGGCCTATGCCGCGGCCTTCGAGCCGGTCGTCGGTCCACAGGAAGGCCCTCCGGCTGGATACAAGGGCGATTGACGGGCGCGGCGAGACAGCCCGAGGCCGACCGCTCGAAGTCGGGGGACGACGTCACCCGAGTGTCGTCTGTCGTCAGTCGTCAGTCGTCATTCGTCGGTTGTGCTGGGGGCGTCGGCGCTCAGCATCCATGGTGTGCCGAACCGGTCGACGCACATTCCGAACGCTGGTGAGAAGAACGTCTCCGCCAGCGCCTGGGTGATCTCCCCACCCTCGGCCAGCGCCCCGAACACCCGCCTGACCTCGGCGACGTTGGTCGACGAATAGCTGACCTGGATGCCCTCGATCCGCCCGACCCCCGTGGGGTCGTCGGATGCCATCAGCAGGTCGCTGTCGACATTCAAGGCGGCGTGAATGATCAAATCGGCCTGGGCGGCGGATGGCACCTCGTCAGCGGGGGCGTCGGACATCTTCATCATGAAAAGCTCGCCGCCGAAGATTTCCTGATACCGGGTGAACGCCTCACGGCAGTTGCCATCGAAGAAGAGATACGGGTGAAACGCCATGTTGTCCTCCTGGATTGCATTGTCGAGAGTCTGACGTTGCCGATCACGTGAACTCATCGCCCGGTTCCCGCGTCCGTCGGCCTCGGCGGCGTCGACCTCGGTCCGACCGGGCGGCTGCATCTGCTGGCTCGGCGCTACGATCGGGCGATGCCGCTTGCAGTCGAGGCGCACCAATTGGTGAAGCGGTTCAGCGGCCGCGGTGGCACCGTCGACGCGGTGCGGGGGGTCGACCTCCGGGTGGAGGAAGGTGAGGTTTTCGGTTTCCTCGGGCCCAACGGCGCCGGGAAGTCGACCACCGTGCGCATGCTGACCACCTTGATGACCATCACATCGGGGACGGCCCGCGTCGCCGGGATCGACGTGAGTGACGAACCAGATGCGGCGCGCCGCGGCATCGGAGTAGCACTGCAGGAGGTGGGCCTCGACCCCCGCCAAACCGGACGTGAGCTGCTCGTTCTTCAAGCCCGGCTGTTCGGCAGTTCGGCATCACAGGCCGCCGACCGGGCCCAGGAGCTGCTCGAACTGGTGGACCTTGTCGACGCCGCCGACCGACGGATCAAGGGCTACTCCGGGGGCATGAAGCGCCGTCTCGACCTGGCGTCGGCGCTCGTTCACCAGCCCAAGGTTCTGTTCTTGGACGAACCGACGACCGGTCTCGACCCGGCCAGCCGCCTGACGGTATGGGAGGAGATGCGACGCATCAACGCTCAGGGGACGACGGTGTTCTTGACCACCCAGTACCTGGAGGAGGCTGACCAGCTCTGCAGCCGGTTGGCGATCATCGATGGCGGCCTGATCGTACGGGAGGGAACTCCGGTGGAGTTGAAGGCCGAGCTTCGGCGGCGGCGGTCGCTGCCCCAGGACCCGTCCCTGGACGATGTTTTCCTCGACGCCACCGGACGCACCCGCGAACGCATCGCCGGGCAGGTGCAGGAGGTGCAGGGGTGACATCGATCTCGCGATTGCGCTCCACGGTGGCACTCCCGTGACCCAATACTGGGTGCTCGGCCGGCGAGCCATCCGTGAGGTGCTGCGGACGCCGGAATCGCTGTTTCCCACGGTTTTCATCCCGATCTTCTTCCTCGTCGTCAACGTCGGCCAGGCCGGCAGGATCTTTCCCGCCGGGGCGACCTCGTTCTTGAAGGGCCAGAACTACGCGGCGTTCCAACTGCCCAGTGCCCTGCTGCTCGCAGCGTCATTCGGAAGCGCGGCGCTCTACCTCGTCGAGGACATCGAGGGCGGGTATTTCGACAAGCTGCGGGCCGCGCCGGTGTCACGGACCGCCATCGTGCTCGGCCGTCTGACCGCAGAGGCGGCCAAGAGCGTCGCCATCTCGGCATTGATCGTGCTCATCGCCCTTCCCTTTGGCATCTCTGTCGCCAGCGGGATACTTGGCTTCGTCCTGCTCCTGGTGCTGGCGGCCGCGTGGTCGGTCGTGTACTCCGGCTTCGTGCAGCTCATCGCGCTCAAGTCGCGCAGTGCCGCCGCCACCCAGTCGGGTTCTCTGGTGTTTTTTCCCTTGCTGTTCCTGACACCGAACTTCGTCCCTCGCGACAAACTGACTCACCCGATGGAGATCGCGGCCACCTTCAACCCGGTCACCTACATCATGGAGGCGTTGCGTTCGCTCATCCTCGATGACCTCGACTGGACGAGGATCGGACGAGGCTTCGCCGTCGTCGCCATAGCCGGCGTCGTCATGGTGGCCCTCAACGTGCGGGCCATTCGCAGCTACGACTGACCAGGTCGAGATCCTTTCCGGAGAATTGCGATGGTCGCACAACAAGCAGTTGTGGTTCCTCGCGGTCCCGCCAGACGATTCAGGTCGTGGCGGCGAAGTCGACGTCTTTGGTCTCGACCGTCGCGGCCTTGCGTCCCGGCGCCGTCTGGTAGGTCCAGTACAGGTTCGTGTGCGCGATGACCTGGTCAGGCGGCGGCGCCCCCCAGGCCGTTTGATCCCCCGTCGTGTGGGCGTCCCTGACCAGGGTTGCGTCGTACCCCCTCACGAACGCCCCGTGGAGCGTCGAGCGGATGCATGCGTCGGTCTCTGCGCCGACGATGACGAGCCGCCCGACTCCGAGGCCCGACAGCACGGTCTCTAGGGTGGTGTCCTCGAACGAGTCGCCGTAGTGCTTCTCGATGAGCGCCTCACTGTCGTCCGGGCTCAACTCGGAGACGATCCGCCAGTCGTCGCTCCCTCTCACGAGATCCTCGTCGGAGTGTTGGACCCACACCACGGGGACCCGTTCCTGCCGCGCCTTGTCCACGAGGCCGGCGACGTTGGCGACGACCGCGTCGCGCTCGTGAGCACCGTCGACGACGCCATGCTGCACGTCGATGACGAGGAGTGCGGTGTTCGGCCGGTTCTCAAGTGTGGTCATAGCCTTATAGCCTCGGCCTACTCACGCTGGGCTCGGTCTTCACCCAGGTTAGATACCCACCGCGGCCCGGGTGGCATCCGACAGCCGGCTCGATCCCGCATGTTGAGCAGGACATAGGCGGTGCTGAAGAGGTGCTGCGGAGATTCTTGCAGCCTTAACTCTATCTAGCTAGAGTTATGGTGTGCCCCGGAAGCGCCTGCCCTCGCCCCAGACGACAAAAGTCCTCGTGACCATGGCCGCCCAGCCCGACACTTGGCGCTACGGCTACGACCTGGCAGCCGAGATCGGCCTGAAGACGGGGTCGCTCTACCCGATCTTGATGCGTTTGGCCGACCGGGGGCTTCTGGGTGCTGCCTGGGAGGAGAACCCGCCGATGGGGCGTCCCGCCCGCCATCTCTACCGCCTGACGCCCGAGGGCCTGTCCGTGGCAGCCGCGACGCAAACCCAGGCGATGCGATCGGCGGGGAGCACGCACCGGCCGAGACTCCAGACCGGAACTGCGACGTGATCGTCGTACTGCTCATCCCGACCGTGCTCGGCGTCGGGGTCTGGTCCCTCGTCCGGGCTGCCCGGGCGGCCGCTCCCGCGTGGCGAGCGAGTGGCCGTGACGGCGCGTGGGCTCTGGTGGTGCTGGCGTCGAGTTGGATACCCGAAGGCGTCCCGGGGTGGAGGGCGGCGATGCGCGCCGAGTTCGAATCGGTCGAAGGTCGGGGGGCGCGGTGGCGCTTCGCTCTCGGTTGTGTTCGAACGGCGCTGCTGTTGCCGCGTCACGTCGAACGACGCGGACGGGCGGCGGCGGGTGCGGTCGTCATTGCGCTGGGCACGTGCACGGCGCTTCAGGTCTACGGCCGGGTCCGATATCCCACCGGGATCGTCGGAGGGGTCGGGTACGGCGCGCTCTTCATCACGTTCCTGGTCGTCGGTGCCTGGATGGCGTTGTTTGGCTTCCGGGCGACCGGCTCCGAAGCCCGCGTCGACCACCGTTACGGAATCGTCGGCGGGGTGGCGGCCGGTGTCTTGTACGTGATGGCGGCGACACCGTCGTCGCACACCGGACATGGCGGATACGCGGCATTGCTGGGAGTGGCGGTCGCCGTCGCCTCGGGCACCATGGCGACGCGGGCGAGCGGTGACCACCGGGCCGGGGTCCGGGCCGGCCTGTGGGTCGGACTGACGAGCGGGCTGGTGTTCTACATCGGCCTGATGACCCTGACCTACGCCGCTGCCGGGTGGTGGACGTACGACCGTGAGGCGGTGTCGGCCTTCAACGGGTTCGGTC